>CAZBYY010000055.1:0-15356 GCA_964495855.1 uncultured Acidobacterium sp.
ACGATGGCATCTTGATCAAGGACCACCACAAGCGGCTGGCCGGTGGGGTAGCGGCCGCAGCGGCGCGCGCGATGCAGCAGTCGGCCGGCCTGCCGGTCGAAGTCGAAGTGGAAACGCTCGACGAACTCGACGCAGTTCTCAACACAGGCGTGCCACGCATCCTGCTCGACAACTTCACGACCTACGACATTCGCGAGGCCGTAAGGCGCATCAACGGCCGTGCGGAGATTGAGATCTCCGGCGGCGTGACGCTGGAGCGGATTCCAGAGCTCGCGAGCACGGGAGCGCACTACGTGTCGATCGGCGCCCTCACGCACTCGGCGCCGGCGTCTGATCTCAGTTTCGAGATGGAACGCGAGTGACGGTCGACGACGCACGTTTCGACCTTCATTGGCTGCCGTCCACGACATCAACGATGGACGTCGCCGCGGCCATGGCGGCGCAAGGCGCGCGGCACGGCACGGTGATTGGCGCCGACACGCAGACGGCGGGTCGTGGCCGTCGTGGCGCGAGCTGGTCGTCGCCTCCCGGGGCGGGATTGTATGTCTCGGTGATCACTCGACCCGCGGCCAGTCAGATCCCGCTGTTGACGCTCGCCGCTGGTGTTGGTGTGCGCGACGGAGTGGCGGCCGCGACCGGGCTTGCGGCCGATCTCAAATGGCCCAACGACCTGATCGTGGGAGCGCGCAAGCTCGCAGGCATTCTCGCCGAGGGCATTTCGATCGGCACACCGGCACAGGCCGTGGTGATCGGTGTCGGCATCAACGTGCAACCGGCCGCCTATCCGCCGGAGGTTGCCGCCCGCGCCACGTCGCTCGAGGGCGAGCTCGGCCGGCCGGTTGACGTGCAGGCACTGCTGTCGCGCGTGCTGTCGACGCTCTGGCTGCGGCTGGCTCAGCTCGACGACGATCCCAGTGCTATCCTGCAGGCGTGGCGAGCGGCGTCGCCGAACGCGCGTGGCACGCGGGTGGAGTGGGACGATCGCGAAGGCGTGACGGCCGGCATCGACGACACCGGCGCGTTGATCGTCGACACGCCAGCCGGTGCCGAGCGAGTGATTGCCGGCGAACTCCGCTGGCACTTGTAGGCACCTTAGGCACTGTAGGCACCCGAAGCACCGTAGGCACCCTCTTATGCTGTTAGCCATCGACGTCGGCAACACCAACATCGTGATCGGCGTCTTCCGCGGTGACGCCCTCGTGCACAGCTGGCGCCTGACGACGATCCGAGAGCGGACGTCGGATGAACTGGGCATCCTGATCACCGACCTCTGCGACCGCTACGAGATCGCCCACAGCGAGATCACGGGCATCGTCATTGCATCCGTTGTGCCGCCGCTCACGGGCATGCTCGTGGCGATGGTGCGCGACTATTTCGATCGCGTGCCGCTGCTGTTCGATCCGGCCGTAAACGCAGGCATTCCGATCCTGATCGACAACCCTGCGGAAGTCGGCGCCGATCGCATCGTCAACAGCATCGCCGCGCATGCGACCTATGGCAGCGGGAGTCCGATCATCGTGATCGACTTCGGCACCGCGACGACCTTTGACGCCGTGTCGGCGAAAGGCGAGTACCTTGGCGGCATCATTTGCCCGGGCCCGCAGGTCTCCGCCGATGCGCTCGTGCAGCGCACGGCCAAGCTGCCGCGCATCGACGTGCGCAAGCCGGCGCATGTGATCGGCACCAACACCATCGCGGCGATGCAGTCGGGATTGTTCTGGGGCTATGTCGACATGGTCGAAGGCCTCGTGCGCCGCATGATCGCCGAGCTCGGTGGTTCGGCGATTGTCGTCGCCACGGGCGGGCTCGCCTCGGTCGTGGCGCCCGAATCACCGCTGATTGCGCACGTCGATCCCGAGCTGACGTTGCGCGGACTGCGACTGGTCTGGGAACGTGATCGACGTTGACGCCTACTGCCGCGCGATCGAAGCGCACCTCTGCCGCAAGAACGACGGCCACCTGATTCGCATCACCGGAGCGGCCTTCGAGCAGGTGCAGGGCTGGGCGCACCAGGGCATCCCGCTGTCGATTGCTGAAGCCGGCATCGATCGCTACTTCGAACGCTATTACCGCAAAGGTCCGCGCCGGCGTCCGGTGCGCGTCGAGTTCTGCGAGGCCGACGTGCTCGACGCCTTCGACGACTGGCGTCGTGCCGTCGGAGTCACGCGCATCACCGAGGATGCGCCGGGCGGCCCTGACGTGGAAGAACCGCTGCCCGCGACGCCACGTCGCCGCTCGCTGGCGCAGCAGATCGACGCCGCGATGACCCGGTTGACGCTGCTGCGCGGCAGCGATCGCGCCGCCGAGGCAATTGGCGGACCGCTCGATCAGGCCGTGCGTGCGCTCGACGCCCTCCGGGCGGACGCAGGCCGGGCGCGCGGTGATGCCCGCGACACTGTGATGCAGCAGCTCGCGGTGATTGACGCCGCGCTTGTTGATGCGTGCGCCGCCGCGCTCGATGCCTCCCAACGCGCCGCACTTGAACGCGAAGCAGAGTCGGAGTTGGCGCCGTTTCGCGAGCGCATGACCGCCGACGCCTTCGCAGCGTCGCGCAAGGCGGCGATCGACCGGCTCGTGCGCGAACACTTCGGGTTGCCGCCGCTATGAATCGCGGTGAACGGCTGCGCCTGTCGGTCGAGCGGCCTGCGGCCGGCGGACGGATGATCGCACGGCACGAGGGCGCCATCGTGTTCGTGTCCGGTGCGATTCCCGGTGAGGTGGTCGACGCCGAAATCGAGAAAGTTCAACGGGGCACGATCTGGGCCGCGACGCGCGAGGTGATCGAACCATCGCCAGATCGCGTCGACGCGCCCGATGGCGGCTGCGGCGGTTCCGTGTTGGCGCACATCGAGTATCAGCGCCAACGCCAGATCAAGAGCGCGATCGTCGAGGATGCGTTTCGGCGAGTGGGGAAGATCCAGCTTGAGCAGCCGGTTGTCGTCACCGGTTCTCCGGTCGATGGTTACCGCATGCGTGCGAGGCTGCACGTGCGCGGCGGGCGAATCGGTTTCTTTCGCGAGGGCAGCCACGCCATCTGCGATGCCGCGGTCACCCGGCAGCTGCGCGACGACACGATCGCCGTGGTTTCCGCGCTGCAGGCCAACCTCGCCGCGACTGAGGCCGTCTCGGAGATCGAGTTATCCGAGAACATTGATGCCACCGAGCGTGCCTGCCATCTCGAACTGCAACCGGACAGCGACCCTTCACGGCTGACCGCTCTGACGACGATCGAGGGGCTGACCGGCGCCAGTTGCGCGCCGGTCGATCACCCTCGGACCACAGAATTATGGGGCTCACCGCTCGTCTCCGACGTCGTCTCAGGTGTGACGTTGAGCAGACACGCGCGATCCTTCTTTCAGGGCAGCCGTTTCCTGCTGCAGCCGATGGTCGATCACGTGCTCGGCGTGCTTCCTGAAGGTCCGTTGCTCGACCTTTACGCCGGCGTCGGGTTGTTCAGCGTGACGGCCGCCCACGCTGGCGATCGACGCGTCACGGCCGTCGAAGGCGACCGATTCTCAGCAGCCGACCTTGTGCGCAACGCGCAGCCGTTCGATATCGACGTCCGCAAAGAATCCGTGGAGGCGTTTGCGGCGCGCGGCCGTGGGACGTATGCGGCGCTGATTGTCGACCCGCCAAGGACCGGCATGTCGAAGGAGGCGCTGACAGGTGTGGTTCGCCTTCGCGCACCCTTCCTTGTCTATGTGTCGTGTGACGTGGCGACGCTGGCGCGCGATGCGCGCGCGCTGATCGAGTCGGGCTACCGCATCAGTTCGGCGCGCGCGTTCGACTTGTTCCCGAACACCGCGCACGTTGAGACGGTCATCGCTTTCGCGCGGTAGCGGCCTGGACCAGGCCTTCGAACAATTCGCGGAATTCGCCCGTGCGCCAGAAGTTTTCCGGGTGCCACTGCACGGCAACGCAGTAGGGCGCGTCCGGTTTCTCCATCGCCTCGATGACGCCGTCCGGGGACGTGGCGGTGACATCGAATCCTGCGGCGACCTGTTTCACCGATTGATGGTGGCGGCTGTTGACGTGACACGTTTCGCCGTCTTCGGTGTGATCGGCGAGCAGCGCCTGCAGTTTCGATCCCTTCGCGAGCCAGATCTCGTGGGCACTCCCGGCCCGGGGCAGCGGCACGGAGTGGTGGAGCGCACCGGGCACCTGGCTGGGAATGTCCTGGATGAGCGTGCCACCCATGGCGACGTTGAGGACCTGCATGCCGCGACAGATCGCCAGCAGGGGAATGCCATTTGTCACGGCCGCCTTCGCAAGCGCGATCTCAAAGGCGTCACGTCCCGTTTCTGCCGCCTGAAAAGTGGCGTGCGGCGCTTCGCTGTAGAGCGTCGGGTCGACATCACCGCCGCCGGTCAGCATCAGGCCGTCGACGCGCGCGAGGATCTGCTCCGGCGATTCGCCGCCGACCACCACCTCAATCGGCTCTCCGCCGGCGCGGCGTACGGATTCGAGGTAGTCCTCCATCTTGCGGTTCTGGCCAATTGCGATCAGGGGCATAGTGTGAGCGTCCTATATTCCGTCGTTTAGGGCAACAACGGCGAAAGTGTTGCTAGAATCGAGAGATGCCCTGTTCCCGGTGTGCCTCTCCATGTTAGGCGCGATCAAGCAGCAAATCACGGAGATCGTGTCACACGCGTATTCGCCGGAGGCGGCGGCCGAGCTGAGCTTCCGGCCGGTGCCGGCGAGCGCGAAAGGTGACGTCGCGATCGCCGTGTTTGCGATGGCGCGCAAGGTGGGCACGGATCCGAAATCGCTGGCTGCGACCCTGGCGCCGCAGTGCGCCCAGGTGCCCGGCGTCTCGGAAGCGGTCGCCGCAGGGCCGTACGTCAATCTCTCGTTCCAGCGCGATGTCTTTGCCAGGCAGTTCGTGAGTGACGTGCTGAACGGCGCTGCGACCGCCTTGCCGGCAACCGGCGCGCGCGTCCTGATCGAGCACACGAGCATCAACCCCAATGCCAGTCCGCATGTCGGCCGAGGCCGCAACGCCATCATCGGCGACACGATCGCGCGCATGTATCGCTTCCTCGGGCAGGCCACCGAGGTCCATTACTACGTCAACGACATGGGCAAGCAGATCGCGCTGCTCGTCTATGCCTGCCGTGGCCGGACAGACCTGCAGTTCACCGACCTGCTCGACGAGTACGTCGCGATCAGCAAGAAGGCGCAGGACGACCCGGCCGTCGAGCAGATCGCCTTCGACCTGCTCGACAAGTTCGAGCAGGGCGATCCGGCTGTGCGCGAGGAGTTCCGAAGCGTTGTTGACCTGTGCGTGCATGGCCAGGTGGCGATCCTGGGACGCCTCGGCATCGCGTACGACGTGTTCGATCGCGAGTCGAACTTCCTGAACGACGCGCGGCTGCAGCCGGTCATCGACACGCTCACGTCCGCCAACGCCCTCATTCGCGACGAACACGGCCGCCAGGTCGTCGACCTCCAGCAACTGGGTTTCAAGCGCGAAGAAGGGCGCTACGTTGTTCTCAGCCGCGCCAACGGCACGTCGATGTACGTCGCGCGCGATCTGTCCTACACCATCCACAAGGCGGAAATTGCGACAGACGCCAACGTGTCGGTGCTCGGCGAGGATCATCGCTTGTACCAGGAGCAGCTCGACTTGATCCTGCGCTCAGCCGGGATCCGCACACCTGAAGTCATTTATTACTCGTTCGTGCTGCTGAAGCAGGGCAAGATGTCGACCCGCCAGGGCAACGTCGTCCTGCTCAGCGAATTCATCGACATGGCGCTCGACAAGGCGGCGGCCCGCATCAAGGAAGCGAACCCGACCTTGACGGACAGCGAGGTTCGCGAGCTGGCCGAAACAATCGCGGTTGGCGCCGTGCGCTACGGGATCCTCAGCGTCAGTCCCAGCAAGAACGTGATCTTCGACCTCGAAGAATCGTTGCGCTTCGAAGGGAACACGGGTCCCTACCTGCAGTATTCGTGCGCGCGCATCGGCTCGATGCTGGCCAAGCATGGCGGCGCGATTCCGGCGATGCCGGCGTCCATGCCGGCGCTCAACGAGAGCGAGTGGGCGCTCGTCATGGAAATGACGAAGCTGCAAGACGAGGTGCGCGTGGCGGCCGGGTCGCGCAATCCCTCGAGCTTGTGCGCGTACGGCTTCGAACTGGCGCGCGCATTCAATCGCTTCTACCACGACTCGAGCGTGCTCGACGCGCCGGCGGACGAAAAGGCGATGCGATTGAATCTGTCGGCCGCGACCGGGATCGTGCTCGCTGCATGCCTCGACGTACTTGGCATACAAGTTCCGCGTCGGATGTAGTACCCTGACGCACGAGTTCGACAGCCTCCGTCATGGTTGACGCCGGAATCGGCCGCCTCCTCATCTCGAGCCTGCATCAAGGTATCGCTGACGTGTCCCCGAACCGGCTCGAGTTCTACGAGAACTGGCTGAGCCAGACCGGGATGCGTGACGGCCGCATTGGCCTGGCGCCGCTCGGTGCCGTGCTGAGCTTCCTGCATCGCGAAAAAGCCCCGGCGAACGAGCAGATCGTCGAGCGCGCCGGGCGGTATGCCGCCGACTGGACGATGGCGGACCTGTCGGCGTTACGCCGCTGGTACATCAGGCAACTGCCGACATCGATGCGCGCGCGCGCGGCGTTGTCGATTGGCAAGCGGCTGGTCGTCGCCACGGTTCGACAATCGCGGGTGAAGACCCGGCTGACGGGCACGTCGGCCACGATCGGCATCAATTCCGCGCTCTTCGACCAGTTGCGCGATCCAGCCACGATTCCGATGCGCGCGTTCTACGCCTCGGCGGTGTCACGCCTGATGGCCCACTGTGCCGTCGATGCGGACGTCACGGTCACCACAAACGATCCAGGCCCGTGGAACCTGGCCATCACCGTCAAGGGCCCGCGGCCGGCCGAAGCGCTGGATGCCGCGTAAGCTTCTCGCGCTTCTTTTCTGCCTGCTGCCGGGCGTCGCCGGAGTCGCGGCAGCCCAGGCGCCAGCCGCGTCGCCGGTCCTCGTCCTGCCGTTCGACAACCCGACCCAAGAGGCCCGCCTGGCGTGGATGCGCGAAGGTGCGTCGATCCTGCTGACCGAACTACTGGCCGCGTCCGGCGAAGCGGTGGTCGAGCGCGACGATCGCCTCGAGGCCTTCGATCGCTTGCAGTTTCCGGCAGGCGCGGCACTGAGCCGGGCATCGACGGTGCGAGTGGGGCAGGCCGTCGGCGCGTCGATGATCATCAGCGGCAGCATCGCCATGCCCAGCGATCAGCTCGTCGTGAAGGCGCGGGTCGTGCGACTCGACAGCGGCCGTCTGCTGCCCGAAATGGAAGCGACCGGCCCGCTCTCGAACATGTTCGGCGTGTTCGGCCGGCTGGCGCAACGCATTCGCGAATCGGATGCGCCCCTGCCTCCACTCGGAGAGCGCCTGCCGCCGACGCCACAGGTGTTCGAGCTGTACGTGAAAGGACTCATCGCGGAAACGCCGTCAACGGCGCTCGCATTCCTCGACCAGACGCTCAAGGCGGCACCGCAGTTCGATCGCGCCCGCCTGGCAATTTGGGACCTGCACACCGAGGCGTCGGAGCATCAGAAAGCGCTCGATGCGCTGGCGGCTTTTCATCCCGACAGCCGTTACGCGCGGGAGGGGAAGTTCCGGCGCGCCCTGTCCTTTTTGAATCTCAAGCGCTGGGACGACGCGCTGCAGACCCTTCGGGCCATGCAATCCGAGCAGGAATCGGCGACGGTCGCCAATGCCATCGGCGTTGCGGAGCTGCGCCGTACGCCTGCGCAACAAGGCGCGGCCACGTACTACTTCAGCCAGGCCACCAAGCTCGATCCCGCGGAGGGCGATTTCTTCTTCAACCTTGGCTATGCGTACTGGCTCGACAAGGATGCCAAAGCGGCCATCTACTGGCTGCGCGAGGCGGTTCGACACGATCCCGGCGACGGTGATGCCCATTTCGTGCTGGCTGTTGCGCTGCAGCAGACGGGGGCGACGGCGGAATCTGCACGCGAGCGAGAACTGGCGCTGCGGCTGTCCTCGAAGTACGCGGCGTGGGAGGCCAAGCCCGCCGCGGGCGACACCGTCCCGCGCGGCCTCGAGCGGCTTCACGAAGAGCTCGTGCCGTCGCGCGCGCGCATCGACAGCGTGCTGACAAGCGCGGTGCAACGCGAGCAGGAAAGCATGGCCACGTTTCATCTCGATGCCGGCCGCCGCGCGTTCCAACGCGAAGCTGACCGCGAGGCGATCGACGAATTGCGGCGCGCGTTGTACTTGTCACCCTACATGGCCGAAGCCCACCTGTTGTTGGGGCGGCTTTACGTGCGCGGTGGTCGCGCCGCCGATGCCGTCGCCGAATTGAAGATTGCCTTGTGGAGTGAGGAAACCGTCGCCGCCCATGTGGCCCTCGCCGAGGCGCTTTTGCAGGTGCAGGATCAGGCATCCGCGCGCCTCGAAGTCGATCGCGCTCTCGCACTCGACCCGACGTCCGCCGAAGCGCTGGCGGTCAAGGCAAAGCTCGGTGGCTGACGTGTTACACTGCTTCCCAGTTTTTCACCGATGGCTTCAACCCAAGACGACGCGTTTCGTGAGATTCAGTTAAGCGGGAAGCAGCTCGTTTTCATCGCGATGGCCGTCGTCGTGATCGGCGTCGGCGTGTTCTTGATGGGCGTGCAGGTCGGCCGCGGCGTGCTGGCGGCACGCGGCGTGCCCGGCATCGAAACCGCTTCCGCTGCGGCAAGCGAATCTGAACCGCCTCCGCCGCCGGCATCGGCGAGCGCCGCTTCCTCCACGACGCCAACGACAGCTGGCGAAAAACTCAGCTACGGCGAACGGCTGGGATCATCCGAGGCGCCGAAGGATGCATTGAAGCCCGAGGCCAGTGCGCCTTCGGCCGAGCCGCCGACGCCAAAGTCAGAGTCTGCACCTGATGCGCCTGAGCCTGCACCGGCCAAGGCCGCACCGGCGGCCGCGCCGGCAACCGCGAAGCCGGCTCCTGCTGCCGCAGTGGCGACCGCGCCCGCGTCCAAGGCCCCGGCGGTTACTGAACCAGCCGGTCCAGGTTTTGCGATCCAGGTGGCCGCACTGCGAGAAGCCGATGAGGCGAATGCGATCGTGAAACGGCTCGCCGGCAAGGGCTATCCTGCGTATGTGGTCACGCCCGCCAAGGGCGCACCGTCCGTGTATCGCGTGCGTGTCGGCAAATATAAGGAGCGCCACGAGGCAGATACCGTGGCCGCGAAGCTGCAGAAGGAAGAGCAGTTCAAGCCCTGGATCGTAAGGTAGCCGCGTTCGCTGCAGCACTCTCCGGAGTGCTGCTCGCGCTGTCATTTCCACGCTACGGCCATCCAGCCGTCGCGTTCATCGCGCTCGCTCCGCTGTTGGTCGCGCTGCGAGGCGTCTCGACGCCTCGCGGGTTCATGCTCGGCCTGCTGGCCGGGTTCATTCACTACGAAGGCACCGTCTATTGGACCGGCGCCACCGTGTCTCAATTCGGCGGACTGCCGGTGTTCGTCGGCGTCCTCGTCGCGGCGCTACTCGCGTTTTACATGGCCACGTATGTGGCCGTGTTTGGCGCAATCACGTCACTGCTGATCCGGCGCTTCCAGTTCGGCGGCCTGTGGCTCGCGCCCGCGGTGTGGGTGTCGATGGAGTGGATACGCGGCGAGGTCGTGCTCGGCGGCTTCCCGTGGATCCCGCTGGGTAACACCATGGTCACGTTGCTGCCGGTCGCGCAACTGGCCAGCGTCACCGGCGTGCTCGGGCTCTCGTGGTTTGTCGCCACGCTCAATACCGGCGTCGCGATCGCGGCGATCACAACAGGGAGGCGTCGCACGCTCGCCGCCGGTGTTGCGGTCGGCCTCCTGCTGGCGGTATCGCTGTGGGGCGGCATCCGTCTCGCGTCCAACACCTTGAACTCAGGTGAGCCGATCAAGGTCGGGTTGATCCAGGGCAACATTGCCCAGACCGACAAGTGGAATCCCTCGCGCGCCGGGATGATCCTTGACCGCTACCTGCAACTGTCGCAACAAGCCGCCGAGAAAGGCGCGCGATTCATCATCTGGCCCGAGTCGTCGACGCCGTTCTACTTCGAAGAGGACGTCTCGGGCGGCATCGTTCGCAACATGGCCAGGCAACTCGGCGTGCCGTTGCTGCTCGGCAGCGATGAGATCGAGCCGGGGCCGCCGGAGCGCTATTACAACTCCGCGTTCATGCTCGACACCATGGGGACGACGGCCGCGGTGTACCGGAAGATCCACCTGGTGCCCTTCGGCGAATACGTGCCGATGCAGCGGCTGCTGTTCTTCGTCGGGCCGCTCGTCGAAGCAGTGTCCTCATTCACGCCGGGCGAACGCGTCACGATGCTGCCGGTCGAGGGACACATGGTGAGCGCGGCGATCTGCTACGAAGTCACCTACCCGTCGCTTGCGCGCCAGGCCGTGCGCGAAGGTAGCGAGATGCTGACCACGGTGACCAACGACGCCTGGTACGGCGAATCGTCTGCGCCATTCCAGCACTTCGAGATGGCCATGATGCGCACGATCGAGCAGGGCCGCTATCTCGTGCGCTCCGCCAACACGGGCATCAGCGGCATCGTCGATCCGTACGGGCGCGTCGTGATCAGGACGAACCTGTTCGAGACCGTCGCCGTCGTGGGCGAGGCGCGATTCGTGACGGCGAAGACGGTGTATGCCACAATTGGCGATCTGGCTGCCTACGTTTGCGTGACGCTGACGGTCGCGGCCTTGGTGTTCGCTTTGCGTCCCCGCCGGACGGCCTGATGGCCTGATGGCCTGACGGCCTGTTATGGATGATCTGATCCGACGTTCCACCGACCTATTGAAGCGCGCCTCCGACATGCGGAGCTATCTTTGACGATGCCCACGACCCGGGCGAACTAGCTCAACTCGAACAGAAGATCGCCGCGCCGAATTTCTGGGACCACCAGGCCGACGCGCAAAAGACGCTGCAGCGGCAGCGCCGCCTGGCTGAGGATCTCGAGCAGCGCGATAGCCTCGGAAAGAAGATCGACGACATCGGCGTACTGCTCGAATGGGCGCAGGGTGGAGAGGCGGTCGAGGCCGACTTGCAGCGCGCGCTCGACGCGCTGGAGCAACAGGTCGAAACCGTCGAGACAAAGAAGATGCTCGGCGGCGAGCACGACGCCGCCAACGCGATCGTGTCGATCCATCCGGGCGCGGGCGGGACCGAATCACAGGACTGGGCGGAGATGCTGCTTCGCATGTACTTGAAGTGGGCGGAGCGCAGAGGCTTCAAGCGCGAGCTGCTGGACTACCAGCCGGGCGAAGAGGCCGGGCTGAAGAGCGTGACCTTCACGCTGACCGGCGAATACGCGTTCGGCCTGATGTCTGCGGAGGCCGGCGTGCATCGGCTCGTCCGGATTTCCCCGTTCGACCAGGCGGCGCGGCGCCACACCTCATTCGCGTCGGTGTATGTCTGGCCGGAGTTCGACGAGGACATCGAGATCGATATCCCGGAGAAGGATCTGCGGATCGATACCTATCGCTCCAGCGGCGCCGGCGGCCAGCACGTCAACGTCACCGATTCGGCGGTACGCATCACGCACTTGCCGACCGGCATCGTGGTGTCCTGCCAGAACGAGCGATCGCAGCACAAGAATCGCGACGTCGCGATGAAGGTGTTGAAGGCGCGCCTCTACGACCTGAAGGAAAAAGAGCAGCAGGACAAGCTGTCGCAGATCGGCGGCGCGAAGAAGGACATCGCGTTCGGATCGCAGATCCGCAGCTACGTGCTGCAGCCTTACCAGATGATCAAGGACCACCGGACCAAGCACCAGGAGGGCCAGGTGGACAAGGTCCTGAACGGCGACATCGATCCGTTCATTAAGGACTACCTGATGAAGAAGGCGTCGGGCACGTTAGGGCAGGCGACGCCCGATGCCGACGATGAGTAGCGTTACTGCTTGATCGGCTGCGTGCCTGAAATGAAGGCTTCGTTGACGGAGCCTTCCGCGCCAGGGGCCGCCGGTTCTCCGGTCATGTGGTTGACCGGCATGAACACGATGTTGGCGGGCGGCTCGAACTCGGGCGGGTTGCTGCGGTCGCCGTAGAGATTGATGTACTCCTTCATGAAGTCGATCCACATCGGCAGCGCCGCCGTGGCGCCCGTCTCGTTGTAGCCGATCGGCTTCTTCTCGTCGTGCCCCATCCACACGCCGACGGTGATGTTGGGGTCATAGCCGACGAACCACGCATCGGTGTTTTCATCCACGGTGCCGGTCTTGCCGGCCAGCGGCCAGTCCAGCGACTTGGCCGCTTCGGCCGTGCCGTACTGGACGACGCCGCGCATGATGTTCAGCACCACGAACGCGGTGTCGGCGCGGATGGCGTCTTTCGGCTGCGGCCGTCGCTCTTCGAGCAGCGAGCCGTCACGGTCGTTGATCGTGTCGGCGAGGTACGGCTCCATGCGGATGCCATGATTCGGGAAGGCTGAAAAGGCGCTGGTGATTTCCATCAGCGTCACTTCCTGGGCGCCGAGCGCCATCGACAGGAAGGGCCGGAACTCCTGCGCGAATCCAAACTTCTTCGCGTAAGCCGCGACCTGCGTCGGCCCCAGCATGTCGATCACTTTGACCGCCGGAATGTTCCGCGAGCCCTCAAAGGCGCGACGCAGCGTCAATGGGCCGACGTATTTCTTGTCGTAGTTGTGCGGCGCATACGGGGGTTGCCCCGCGCCGGCATCAAACGTGGTCGGTTCGTCCACGAGGATCGTCGTCGGCGTCAAGCCGCGATCGATCGCGGCGGTGTAGAGGATGGGCTTCACCGTGGAGCCCATCTGCCGATACGCCTGCGTGGCGCGATTGAACTTGCTGCGCGAGAAGCTGTAGCCGCCAACCATCGCCAGCACCTGACCGGTGTGATTGTCGATGGCGAGCAGCGCGCCCTCGAGCGTCGGCGTCTGCTCGAGGTTCACCGTCGCATTGCGGCCGTCGATCTTGGTCAGCTCGACGTCGATCAGGTCGCCGGCCTTCAGGATGTCCTTCGGGCCCTTCTTGTTGGTCCAGCGCATGCCGGCAGCCGTGAGCTCACCGGTGAGCTCGCCGATGCGCAGCGTTGCGGCCGTGTCGCTGACGCTGCGCACCACTGCGGGCACGATATCGCCTTCCGCCATGTGGTGCTGCCAACGGTCGGCCTTGAATCCCTCAACACTGTGGCCTTCGGCAACGACGTTCCTGCGAGGCTTGCGGAAGCCGCGCCGCTTGTCCACACGGCGAAGGCCGCGGTCCACGGCGCGATTGGCGGCTTCCTGCAGCTTGAGGTCGAGCGCGGTCTTCACGGTGAGGCCGCTCTCGTACAGCGCCTTGGCCCCGTACTTCGCTTCGAGATATTTGCGCACCTCCTCGAGGAAGTAGGGCGCTTCGCTGCCTTCGCCGGGATCGCCGCCGACCGACACCGGCTTTGCTTTCGCGGCATCGGCGGCCTCCCTGGTGATGAAGCCCTCCTCGGCCATGCGATCGAGCGCGTAATTGCGGCGGCGCTTCGTCGCTTCGGGATTCACGAACGGGCTTTGCCGGACGTTGCCTTGGATGATGCCCGCGATGGTTGCCGCCTCCTCGAGGCTCAGGTCCTTGGCGGACTTGTGGAAGTAGAGCTGAGAGGCGGCTTCGACTCCGTACGCGCCGTGGCCGAAATAGATCTGGTTGGCGTAGAAGGTGAAGATCTCTTCCTTGGTGTAGCGCTTCTCGATGCGCATGGCGAGCAGCGTTTCCTTGATCTTGCGTTCCCAGCTGCGATTGCCGATCGCGAAGCCGATTTCCTGCGGAAACAGGTTGCGCGTGAGCTGCTGTGTAAGCGTGCTGCCGCCGGGCGTTTTGCCTCGCGTCGCGACATCACGCATCAACGCCAGGAACATGCGCGAAATGCTGAAGCCGGTGTGCTGGAAGAACCCCGAATCCTCGGCGGCGAGGATCGCGTTGCGCAGGTTATCGGGAATGTCGTGATAGCGGATGACGACGCGGCGCTCGACAGCGAATTCACCCACGAGTTGTCCGTCTTTGCCGAGGACCCGGGTGATCGTGTTGGGCGCGTAGTTGTCGAGCGCGCTCACTTCCGGCATGTCGTCGGAATACGCGAAGAGCACGCCGCTCAGCGTGCCGAGGAGTGCGGCGGCGACAAACAACGCCGCGATGCCCGCGTGGCGCGCGTATCGAACAGCGACTTTCACCTTAAGCCGCAGTATAGCAGCGGCTTAGCGGGCCGCCCGCCTCGCCGGAAGGCTTCAGGTTGACAGAGAGTCACTCAGATTTCATACTAAGACCATGAGCAAAATCATCGGCATCGACCTCGGCACCACCAATTCCGTTGTGGCCGTCATGGAGGGCGATCAGCCCACCGTGATCCAGAACGCGGAAGGGAGCCGCATCACCCCCTCGGTCGTTGCATTCAGCAAGACCGGCGAGCGGCTTGTCGGACAGGTCGCGAAACGGCAAGCGGTCACCAATCCCGAAAACACCATCTTCTCGATCAAGCGGTTCATGGGCCGCCGCTTCGATGAAGTCAGCGAAGAAATGAAGATGGTCCCGTACCGCGTTGAACGCGCCGGCAACGGCGATGTCCGCGTGAAGTCAGGGGAGCAGGAGCTGGCGCCGCCGCAGATCTCCGCCATGATCCTGCAGAAGTTGAAGCAGGCCGCCGAGGACTACCTCGGTCAGTCCGTGACCAAAGCGGTCATCACCGTCCCGGCCTACTTCAACGATGCGCAGCGCCAGGCCACGAAGGAAGCCGGCCAGATCGCCGGGCTGGAAGTCATGCGCATCGTCAACGAGCCCACTGCGGCGGCGCTCGCCTACGGCCTCGACAAGAAGAAGGACGAGACCATTGCCGTCTACGACTTCGGCGGCGGCACGTTCGACATTTCGATCCTCGAAGTCGGCGAGGGCGTCGTCGAGGTGAAGTCGACCAACGGCGACACGCATCTTGGCGGCGACAATCTCGACCAGCGCGTCATCGAGTGGATCATCGACGAGTTCCGCAAGAGCGACGGCATCGACCTCGGCAAGGACCGCATGGCGCTCCAGCGTCTGCGCGAAGCCGCCGAGAAGGCGAAGATGGAACTGTCGAGCGTGATGGAGTCGGAGATCAACCTGCCGTTCATCACCGCCGATGCGAGCGGCCCGAAGCACCTGCAGTTGAAGCTCACGCGCGCGAAGTTCGAGGCGCTCGTCGAGGATCTGCTGCAGAAGACCGTCGGGCCGACGAAGCAGGCGCTCACCGACGCCGGCGTGGACCCGTCGAAGATCGACGAAGTCGTGCTGGTCGGCGGCTCGACGCGCATCCCGCGCGTGCAGGCGATCGTCAAGGAGTTGTTCAGCAAGGAACCGCACAAGGGCGTG
>CAZBYY010000056.1:0-15289 GCA_964495855.1 uncultured Acidobacterium sp.
GTCGGTGTTGAGCGACGCCCACGTCGCGCGATCGATCCCCCCGGCAAACGCATTCGGGTCGAATGCGGGCACGCTCGCAAACGCCAGCACTTCGCCGCTCCGCGGATCGAGGATCACCGACGCGCCGTTGTAGCCCGAGGTCCTGAATCCGTCTTCGAGCGCTTTTTGCAGGTCCGAATCAATCGTCAGCTGCAGCCGCTTGCCCTCAACCGGCTTGTCCTCGTCGAGCATGCGGATTTCGCGGCCCATGCTGTTGACGACGACGCGCTTGGCGCCGTCAGTGCCCATCAGCAGCTGGTTGTAGACCTTCTCGAGACCCGACTGCCCCACGATGTCCCCGCTCTTGAGCGTTTCGTCTTCGGAGACATCCCTGTCGCTCGCTTCGCTGACGTAGCCGAACACGTGCGCCGCCATCTGATCCGGATAGCGCCGCGTCGGCACTTCCTGCACGATCACGCCGGGCAACTCGAAGTCGAGCTTTCGGGCGCTGACGCTGGCCACCTGCGCCAGGCTCGCGTCCTGGATCACCACGATCGGACGATAGCTCGGCTCGCCGCGGTGGCGGTCCACCGTCTGCCTCACGAACTTTTCCTCGAGGCCCGTGGCGGAGGCGAGCAGCCGGATCGTGCGGTTGAGATCCTTGGTGTGTTCGCGGACGATCGAGATGTTGAACGAGTTGCGATTCTCAACCAGGACCTTGCCGTTGCGGTCGTAGATGATGCCGCGCGGCGCACGCAGGGTGAGCGTGCGCTGGTGGTTGTTCTCCGCCATCTCCTTGAACTGGGCGTGCTGAACGACCTGGAGGAACCAGAAGCTGCAGGCCAATGCGACAAACGCCGCCGACACCCCTACCCTGACGAGGGTGAGGCGCGCGGTAAGCCGGCGACGATCTTCGGCAATCGCCATGGACGTAATTATCGCTTCAAAGACCGTCCGGCGCGACGCCGGTCGACGAAGCCCGGAAACCATTCAACCAGCTGGAACCCCACCACGCCCACGAACGCGTTTCCCAGGGCCTGCGTCACGATTTGCGGATACGGCGCCGGAAACTGCCGGAGGTTCAAGATCGTATACAGCCCCATGAAAATGGCGGCGTGAAGGGCGGTCGCCACGAGCAGCAATAGGAACCTCGGCAGTGGCGCGGTCACGATGAATTGCGTGCCGAGCACCCCCGCCAGAAATCCCACGATCGTCTTGGCCAGCCCGCCAATCCCCAGGACGCCGCTCGACAGCGCATCCTGGAGCAACCCGGCCACGGTCCCGGCGAGCAGCCCGGTCACCGGCCCCGACTTGATCGCCACGTAGACCACCACGATCAGCACGAGGTCGATTGCGGTGCCCCGCTGCAGCATCAGGCTCGACAGCGTCGTCTGCAGCGCGATCGCCGCCAGGATCGCCGCCAATGCCGCGGCGCCTCTCACTTGCGCTCCTCCCCCGCCGCCCGCGACGGCGGAGGCGTCTTGACGATCAGCACTTCTTCGAGCCGCGTGAAGTCGACCGACGGTCGCACGACGATTTCGTAGTAGGTCCCGGCGCCCCGATCTGCACGCTCGACGGTGCCGATGACGAAGCCCTTGGGATAAATGCCGTCAATGCCCGACGTCACGACGAGGTCGCCGGGCTTTACGTCCGCGGTGCCGGGCACGTACTGCATGCGCAGCGATCCGTCGCCTACGCCCATCACCACGCCTTGCACGCGCGTGCGCTCGATCGAGGCGCCCGCAGCGGCGTTGCGGTCGATCAGTAACTGCACCTTCGACGCGCGGCGGCTCGGCAGGATCACGCGGCCGACGACGCCGGCCGGCGAAATGACCGCCATGTCGGTCGCGAGGTCCTCCGACGTGCCCTTGTCCACCGTCACCGTGCGGAAGTCCGGGTTCGCCGCGCCGGCAATGACTTCTGCCGCGACCGTGTCGAGGCTCGCGCGTTCGCGCAGCTCGAGCAGCTGGCGCAGGTTGTCGGTGCGTTGCGCTTCGGCGTGTTCCTGCTGGAGCCGCACCTGCAGCGCCTGCAGTTCCTGCTTGAGCGAGGCGTTCTCCTGTTGCGCCTGCCGCAGGTCCACGTAGCCGGACCACAGGCCGCGCGTGCCGTTCACGAGCGCCATCGTGGCGCGCTGCAACTCGGCGAATCCGCCGAAGGTAACGACCTGCAAGATGGGCAAGCCAGAGGCGGTGTTGACCTGCGCGGAAATCAGGACGACGTGCAGCAAGATCGCCGCACCGAGCACATAGCCCGGCTTGTGTCGGATGTCTGCGATCGCCATCCGCCTACGCGGCCGAAGGCCGCTCCGGCGCGACCGCGCCGGAGCTCGCGAGGATGTTGTGCGAGCGAAGGCGGGCGGCCATGGCTAGTCGATGGCGATTTTGCGGAGCAAGTCGAACTCGCCCAGCATCTTCCCTGCGCCGAGCACGACCGACGACAACGGATCTTCGGCGCTCGACACCGGCAGGCCGGTCTCCTCGCGCAGGCGCTTGTCGAGATTGCGCAGCAGCGACCCGCCGCCCGTGATCACGATGCCGCGATCGACGATGTCGGCCGAGAGTTCGGGCGGCGTGCGTTCGAGGGCGACGCGCACGGCATCGACGATGACGTTGACCGTCTCGGCGAGCGCCTCGCGGATTTCCTCGTCGGTAATGGTGATCGTCTTCGGCACGCCTTCGATCAAGTGCCGGCCCTTGATCTCCATCGTCATGCGCTCGTCGAGCGGATAGGCGGAGCCGAGTTCCATCTTGATCTGCTCGGACGTGCGCTCGCCGATCAGCAGGTTATAGGTCTTCTTGATGTACTGGATGATCGCTTCATCCATCTCGTTGCCGGCGACGCGCACCGCCTTGCTGTAGACGATGCCCGCAAGCGAGATCACCGCGATGTCCGTCGTGCCGCCGCCGATGTCGACGATCATGCTGCCGGCGGGCTCGGTGATCGGCAGTCCCGCGCCGATCGCCGCCGCCATCGCTTCTTCGATGAGGTGCACTTCGCTCGCCTTGGCGCGGTAGGCCGAGTCTTTGACGGCGCGCTTTTCGACCTGGGTGATCTCCGACGGCACGCCGATGATGATGCGAGGCCGGACCCAGACGTTGCCGTTGTGCGCCTTCTTAATGAAGTAGGTCAGCATCTTTTCGGTGACGTCGAAGTCGGCAATGACGCCGTCCTTCATCGGCTTGATGGCGACGATGTTGCCCGGCGTGCGGCCGAGCATTTCCTTGGCGCCGGTGCCCACGGCCTCGACCCGGCCGGTCACCTTGTTCACGGCGACCATCGACGGCTCGTTGACGACGATCCCGCGGCCCTTGGCGTACACGCAGGTATTGGCCGTCCCGAGATCGATGGCCAAGTCGGTGGAAAGAAACGAAAGAAGCGAGCCCAAACCCATGGTGTGTTATCGAACGCTTTCTGGAAACTGCTGTGCAGAACCGCGCATCGGCGCCTATTCGGCCTGCGCGATGCGAATACCGTTTTTGCCCGAATCCTTTACCTGGTACATGGCCATATCGGCCGCTCGCACCAACTCTTCAGCGGACGCCGCGACGTCAGGCAACGTCGCAACCCCGACCGACGCCGTGAGCCGGATGTCCAGCCCGTTCCCTTCGAGGAACGGATGCAGCCCCAGGCGTTCACGGACGCGCTCCCCGACCGCCGCCGCGCCTTCGGATCCCGTGTCGGGCAGGATCACCGCAAACTCGTCGCCGCCAAACCGCGCGACGACGTCGGTCTCACGAGCGCAGCGGCGAATCACGGCCGCCGCTTCGACCAGTGCCCGGCTGCCGGCCTGGTGCCCATGCGTGTCGTTGACACCCTTGAACCCGTCGAGGTCCAGGAACAGGAGCGACAACGGGCGCCCTGAACGCGACGCGCGCTTGGCCTCGCGCCGCAACACCTGGTTGAGGTATCGAGAGTTGTAGAGCTGCGTCAGGTCGTCGGTCACCGAGAGCGCTTCCGACCGTCGTAATTTTAGCGCGTTATCGAGGGCTTGTGCGGGCCCTTCAAGCATTTCACTGAGCGCCTCCCCCACGGACCACTCGAGCGTAGGCTGTTGCGCCGCAGTCTGCCGTTCGATGATCACCAGAGCCGCGACCGTCTGCGCCCGGCATCGCAGCGGCCACGCCAGCGTGGCCCCGCCCGCCGCGGTCACGCGCTCGTCTTTCTTGAGGTCGCCTGTCGAGAACTCGCGGCCATGGCCGATGACCCAGTCCGCCACCGCTTGTGCTGACGGCACCATCGATTCGCGAAGCCCTTTTGACGCCAGGCTGACGACCTGTCCCTCGAGATCCGGCGCAAAGAGCCCGCATGCCGACGCCTTGAACCATTCGTCGGCCCGAGCCACCACCAGTTTGCCGATGCTTTCCGGATCGACCGAGTCGTGAGCGGCGCGCAAGACGGCCAGCACGGTCTCAGGTCGTGCGAGCCGGCCTTTGAGCGCGCGCTGGCCGCGCCGCAAGCGGGCAGCCAGATCCGGACGGCGAGAACCGCCGTAAGTCATTCAATTGACTGAATATATCACGTCACCCGGAGTGTGTTACGATTTCCTTTTCCCTGAGGACTTAGCGCGATGACAATGCTCGACCGGATGCGGCGGCACAAGGGGTGGCTCAAGTGGAGCCTCGCCTTGGTCGTCCTGACCTTCGTGGTCTTCTACATTCCCGATTTCCTGTCTGCCCGTTCCGGCGGCGCGGCCTCCGGCGAGACCATCGCCGAAGTGCAGGGACAAGCGATCACGGTCAACCAGTTCACGCGGCGCTACAACGCGCAGGTGCAGGCCTTCCGCAATGCGTACGGCGGCCAGATGAACGATCAGCTGATCAAGCAGCTCGGCATCGATCGCCAGATCCTCAGCCAGCTGATCGACGAAGAAGCGATGGTGGCCGAGGCCGAGAAACAGGGCATCCGCGTGAGCGACGTCGAAATCCGCGAGCGCATCCTGTCGCTGCCCGGCTTCCAGGAGAACGGCCGCTTCGTCGGCGAGCAGCGCTATCGTCAGATCCTGCAGTTCCAGAATCCGCCGATGACCACCGCGGAGTTTGAGCGCAGCCTGCGCCGCGCCCTGCAGATCGAAAAGCTCCGCAACGCCCTCACCGGCTGGATGAGCGTCAGCGACAAGGAAGTGGCGGACGAATACCGCAAGCGCAACGAAAAGGTGAAGCTCGACGTGGTGCCGGTTACGGCCGACGCGTTCAAGAACCAGGTCACCGTCAACGACGCCGACCTCAACGCCTACTTCGAGAAGAACAAGGACAAGTACCGCATCGGCGAGAAGCGCAAGATCAAGTACGCGCTGCTCGACGTCGAACAGGTCCGCAACACGATCTCGATCTCGCAGGCGGAGCTCGAGGCGTTCTACAAGACCAACCTCGCGCAGTACCAGACGCCGGCGCAGGTGCGCGCCAGCCACATCCTGTTCAAGACCGAGGGCAAGGATGAAAACGCGGTGAAGGCCAAGGCGGAAGACGTGCTCAAGCAGGCCAAGGCGCCGGGCGCGGACTTTGCCGCGCTCGCCAAGAAGTTCTCCGAGGATGATTCGAACAGCCAGAACGGCGGCGACCTCGATTACTTCGGCCGCGGCCGCATGGTGCCCGAATTCGAGAATGCCGCCTTTGCGATGAAGGCCGGCGAGATCAGCGATCTCGTGAAGACCTCGTTCGGCTATCACATCATCAAGGTCGTCGACAGCAAGCCGGAAAGCACGCGCCCGCTTGCCGACGTGAAGAGCGAAATCGAAGAACAGCTCAAGTGGCAAAAGGCGCAGGCCGAAGCCGAAAAGATCGCCAAGTCGCTCGAAGGCCAGATGAAGTCGGCCGCCGACATCGACCGCGTCGCCAAGGACCGCGGGATGCAGGTCACCGAGACGCCGCTGATCCTCATGAGCGACCCGATCGGCGGTGTCGGATCACAGCCTGAACTCTCAGGCCGCCTGTTCGGCATGAAAGAAGGCGAAGTGACGCCTGAGAGCCGCGTGTCCACCGGCTGGGTGTTTGCCACCGTCACGGGACGCCAGGATCCGTACGTGCCGAAGATCGACGAGGTCAAGGCCAAGGTGACCGACGACGCGAAGGCCGAGAAGGCCGCCGATCTTGCCAAGCAGCGCGCCGCCGCGATTGCGGCCGACCTGAAGAACGCGAAGGACTTCGCCGCGGCCGCAAAGAGCAAGAACCTCGAAGTGAAGTCGACCGAGTTGATCGCGCGTGGCGCGGCGATTCCCGACATCGGCATCAGCGAAGACGTGGACAAGGTCGCGTTCGCCCTGCCGCAGGGCGGCGTCTCCGATGCGATCACGACGCCGACGGGCACGGCGATCGTGCGCGTGGCCGAGAAGATCTCCGTCACCGACGCAGAGATCGAGCAAGGCAAGGACACGCTGCGCGACGAGATGGTCAACGCGCGCCGCGACCGGTTCTTCGGGGCTTACATGGAAAAGGCCAAGAAGGGCCTGAAGATCACGACGCGCGACGACGTGCTGGCGCGCGTGATCGGGAGCTAGGCCGCCTACCGCACAAACACATACGGCATGTGGGCGAGGATCTGCCCACTGCGAAACAGCCGCGATGGCGCCAGCAACGCCGCCATCGCGCGCTTGTCACGCGGCCCGAGCATCTGCAGCAACGCGTCCGACGTGTAGGCGGCTTGCATCTTCCCCACCGGCGAGCTGAGTTCCTCGGACACCAGTTCATAGAAGCTGCGGCGCGGCGGATAGACCACCAGGTCCACCTCTTCTTCCGCCGGAATGCGCGCCCGCTGCTTCGCGAGATCGATCGCGCGATACAAGCCGCCGAGCTCGTCGACCAGGCCGAGTTCCTTCGCCTGCTCTCCGGTCCACACGCGGCCCTGGGCAATTTCATCGACTTTCTCCGGCGGCATGTGACGCGCGGCCGCCGTCCGTTCGATGAACTGGTCGTACACGTTCTGCATCGACTCTTCGATCTTCTTGCGCTCGTCGGCCGTGAACTTCCGGTCGGGCGAATTGATCTCCGCGTGCTTGCCACTGCTCGTGGCTTCCATGTTGGCGCCGAGCTTCTCGAGCGTGCCGCTCACCACGAACTTGCCCGTATAGACGCCGATCGATCCCGTGAGCGTGCCGGGCTGCGCGACGATCGCGTCACCGCCGAGCGCGATGTAGTAGCCCCCCGAGGCGGCCAGATCCGACATTGAGACGATCACCGGCCGGCGCGGCTCGCGCGAGATCGACAGTTCCCGCCAGATGACGTCGGAAGCGGTGGACGACCCGCCCGGCGAATCGACGCGAAGCACGATCCCGCGCACGGACTTGTCGGCGCGCGCCTTGCGGATGTACTCGACGAGCGAGTCCGAACCGACGACCGGGCCGTTCACCGGATCGAAGGCGCTCGCTCCGGAGTTGATGACGCCGGCCGCATTGATGATCGCGATCTTCGACTGGCGCCGCGTGCCGGTGCGCTCCCACGACACTTTCGCGTAGTCGGCCGCATCGATGAAGTTCTTCTCGTCGAGATCCTTCTCGAGGTCGTCGAGCTCGTCTTCATACGCGACCTCGTCGATCAACCCGGCGCGCAGCGCGTCCACCGGTTCGAACGGCCCTTCGTCGATGAGCGCGCGGACGTCGCCTTCCTTCTTCTTGCGGCCGTCGGCAATGGCGCGGACGAGCTGATCGTACTGGCTCTTGTTGAGCGACCGCGCCATCTCGCGGTGGGCCGGCGTGTAGCCCTTTTCGAGGTAGGTGTTGATGGCCGTCTTGTAATCGCCGACGTGCAGAAAATCAGGATACGTGCCGATCCAGTCGAACGTGCCGCGCAGGAACACCTCGTAGCTGGCGACGCCGGTCAGTTCAAGCGTCCCCGACGGCAGCAGGTAGATCTTGTCTGCGACCGACGCGAGGTAGTACTCGCGGTCGCCCGCCGACTCGAGCCAGGCGTAGACGTACTTGCCGCTGGTCTTGAAGTCCTCGATGGCGCCGCGCAGTTCCTGCACTTTCCCCCAGAACGGCGAGCTCAGCCCGCCCGGCCTCAGCAGAATGCCCTTGATGCGCGCATCGCCCTTGGCCTTGCGAATCAGCTCCACATAGCTGCGCACGGTCAGCCCGTCGCCATGGCCGAGCACCAGGTCCGGCATGACTTCTGGAAGGTCGCCCGACGGACTGACGACCAGCGTCGCGCGCGACGGGACCCCGGGCTCCTGGGACACCACGGCATACAGCAGGAGCATCGCCGCCACTGAAATCAATGCAGCGACGACGAGGAACCCGACAACGAACCGGAAACCCTTCACAGGATCAGTATAGGCCACTAGAATGATGAGCTATGGATCGTTCCCGACTCATCACCTCCGTGCTCATCATCGTCGTGCTCGTGCTTGGCGGGTGGGTGCTCTCCCAGAACAACCGCATCACCCAGCTGCAGAACTCCATGGAGTTCCAGCAGAAGCAGTTCGAAGAACAGTCCGGCAAGCTCGCGGCCGAGAAACTGCGGAATCATCGCGGTGAAGTGGTGCAGGCCGCCCAGTGGCTGCACGAGTACTACAAGTCAGACGCCGGCCTGAAGCGGCCCAACGGCCTGTGGCGCGAAGACCAGAAACAGCCTGACTTCGAAGCCATCGGCGCCTGGATCTACGACACCTACCTGAACGCGCGGGTGGAAGGAAAGAGCGAAGAGGAAGCGCGCAAGTTGGTGACGGATGCGATCCAGGGCAGCGACGAATGGCGTCGCGTCCACGCCGCGAAGTAGCGGAGCGTCATGAGGCCGGTTGATCGACGCCGCTCGCTGCGGCTGACCGGCCTGCAAACAGGTGTGCCATCAGCTGCGCCGCGCCCCACGCGGCCAGCATGAACAGCAGCCCGTCAACGGGTACGCGATAGCGGTCCTGGGGACTCTGGGCGGCTGCCGGAAGAAACGTCATGTAGGCAGCCGTCAGCACGATCAGCAGCCCTGCGAGGTTGATCTCCGTCACCGAGGCCGCCACGATCGTGACGGCGGCAAATCCCGCAAGAGCCGACACGACGCGCATCGGAATCCGCGCGTGCCGGAAATACGCGACGACGAGCGGCCGGACCGGCTGGTGCGCATCGCGCGGACGGTTCAGGAACGGTTCGCGTGCGTAGCCTTCCGTGCGCTTGCTGCACACGTAGGCGCCGACCTCCGGAGAGCTGCAAATCTGCTCGTCGCCGAGCGGACCGCCAAGCTGCCGCCACCACTGCCGCAATGACCCGAGCGCGAAATCGATCGGACGCTGCGCAATCGCTTCGATCGAGGCGTCGTTCATCATCCGGTCGGCCTGCGCCGTGGAATAGCGGCGGCGCTTCAATTCGTCACGGACATAGGTCGCAGGCGAATACTGCGTCGCTCTCCCGTAGGCGAGGATCTCCTTGATCTCGGCGTATTTAGTGTTGGCAGGCAGGTCGTAGCGCTCGATCTCGAAGGTGCGGATGAACAGGCCCAACCCCTGCCCGATCGCGACGCCGTAGAACCCGAACGTGCGTTGGTTGAGCGCGGCCCACGGCATCAGCGCCGCGCCGTAAATGGCGAGGATCGTCACGGCGTAGCCGATGCGGCGGCGCCAGTCTCGAACGGCGAGCACGCCGAGGCCCACCGGAACGAGCACATACCACTGCGCAACCGGCCGCGTCATGGTCAGCGTCAGGCACGCGATGGCCGTGGCGCACGCACCTGCCAGCGACGGCGCACGCAGGTAGCGGGCGAAGACGAGCAGCGACAGCGACAGCACGCACACAAAGAACGATTCCGACAGCACGCTGTTCTCGTAAAACAGCTGCGTGGTGTGCAGCGAGAAGATCACCCCGCCCACCAGCGCGACGCGCGTGTTGAACGCCCGCCGGGCCAGCGCGAAGAACGCCACCGCCGAGATCACGCCCAGCAGATGCTGCGCCCCGATGATGATCTGGTCCATCGGCTTCTCGGTGCTCCAGATGAGGAACGCCGTCAGGAAATAGGGATACAGCAACGTACGAAACGGATCGTGCTCGAAGAATCGTCCGGCGCGGATGGCGCCAAACGTTTCGATGAAGACGTCGGAATCGCCCCATAGGATGCCGTTCGATCCGAACATCATGAGCACGCGCGCGATCACGGCGACGCCGACCACGATCAGGAGCGCTCGGGTCGCGGACGGCTCCCACGAGACGCGCGGAATCTGCAGCCGCGCGCGCGACACGACGACGAACAACACCACTGCCAGGGCTGCGCCCAGGTACGGGATCGACGCGCGAGCCAGGTATTGCCCGTAGGACATCGGCTCTGGCAGCAGCACAGAGAGCGGGATTTCCTGCAATGGTGCGCCGTCGGCCGCATACTTCAGCGACAACGCAAATCCGCCGCCGAACTGCTGGTAACGGAGGCGCAGTGGATGAATACCGGCCGTCAGCGCAATCGTGCCGCTCGCCTCCTGGGGCCCGTGCTTGCCGCCATTGCGAACGACGGTCTGATCGTCGACATCAAGTTCGCTCCCGTCGTCAGAAAGCGTCGCAAACCGGTAGGTGCCGGCTGAGGGAATGACGATTGCGCCGGTCCACTCGACCGAGAACGACTGCCAGATACCGGCCGTGCCGTTGTCGAGCGTGTCGGTGGAGATCGACTGGTCAACGACGACGGCATCCGGCGCGCCGGCGCGATCGACATTGTCGTAGTAATGACCGAGGAGGCCGTGCCGAGGTACGAAGAATTGTCCGGCCGCGAATCCGCCGGCCGCCGCGAGTACCCAGGCGGCGAGAGTCACCGCGCGAAACACGCGGTGACTATACCGTCTGGTCGCCGCTTCACGGCGTTCCTTAAAAAAAATTTAGGGGTTGATTGATCCGAACAGCACGAGGCGCGCGGCCTCGCGCAGCCCACGGGCCGTGAACGGCTTTTCGAGGAACGACTCGCCCTCTTCGAGCTCGACACGATTTTCGAACAGCATGTCGCTGAACCCGGTCTGGTAAAGCACCTTCACTGCGGGGAACTTCTCCCGCACACGGTCGGCGAGTTCGCGGCCCTGCATGTCGGGCATCGCGTAGTCAGTGACCAGCAGATCGACCTCGCCCTGGTGCTCGGCGAGCTTCCGCATGATCTCCGCGCCGCCGCTGGCCATCAACAGCTCATAGTTCTCACGCTGCAGGATGCGGGCGAGCACGTCCAGCATCATCGGGTCATCGTCGACGACGCACACGGTCTTCTTCACGGCGAGCGGCTTCAGTTCCGCCTGCGGCGGCTTGGGCCGCGACGGATCGTCAGCCGTCGTCAACGGGTTGGTTGAGAGGGGGATGTCCGGAATCTCCATAACGTCACGCCGGGCAGCTGAAACGACCGTCGGCTCCGGCTGAGCTGGCGCTTCGATCGGGCGTGGCGGCGCTGGCGGCAGATCCACGCTGAATGCGTGCGGCATTTCGCCATGTCCGACGGCCGCCCACAATTGGTTGAGCAGGTGCTGTGGAATGCCGAGGTCGACGCCGGCCACCAGCACGTCCGTGCAGAGTGATTCGAGCTCGCGGATGCGGGCTCGGAGCTTTTCCTGATCCTGGTCGGTCACGAGTTTACCGGCGGACCACACGCGGCTGCCCGCCCCGTCCTGTCTACCGAAAAAGGTTACAGCCATACTATCCTGCTTCGTCCCTGCGCCGCGCACATCTCCGCACGTGCGCGCACACCCGTCTTCCGAGATCCCGCCGAAGAACGACATGAATTCCGGCCAGTTTGCCAGTATCGCCATGACCCACCGTCCTTGCTACGCGGGTCATTACAGAAGTCGTACCAAACACGGCCGGGCTTGCGCGCCTGTCAATTGTATGGACGGCCACGGCCGGCCCGCTTCTCACATTCGGGTGATGTTCGGCGCACTTTCTTCTCGCCGTCGTCCCAGAATGTTTCAGTTACGGCGCGTTTTCCGCCTTGTGTAGAACCGTTGAGGTACTCATAATCGCTTTTCCCTACCGGTGGACTACGAACGGCTCCTCATCGACCACCTCGATCTGATCGACAAGATTGTACGGTCGGCCGGCCGGCGGCGGCATCTTTCTCCGGTCGAGCGCGAGGACTTTGCGGGTTTCGTCAAGCTGCGCCTCGTCGAAGACGACTACGCGATCCTGCGCAAGTTCCAGAACCGCAGCACGTTGTGGACGTACCTCGCCGCCGTGATCGAGCGAATGTCGCTTGATTTCTGCGCCGAGAAATGGGGGCGATGGCGGCCGTCGGCGATGGCGGAGCGACTCGGTCCGACGGCGGTTGTGCTCGAGCGACTCGTCACGCACGACGGCCACACGGTTGAGGAAGCGATTGAAATCATCCGCACGCATCACGACACCACGCTGGCGCGCGGCGACGTGCAGCGCATCTGGGCGCAATTGCCATCGCGGGCCCGCACCACCGAAGTCGGCGACACACGCCGCCGTTCACCACGCCGATGTAAAACGTATGCGGCTGGGAGGGTACGCCGTCGATCGCCTTGGTGCGGCTCGCGCGATGCGGGCCGATGTTCCGCCAGCGCAGTTCCTTGAACAGTTGCGCGTCGAACCCGGACGGCGCCTGTGCGCTGACCCCGGGTCGCGCGAGCGCGCAGGCAGCGACGATCGCCAGCGTGAACAAGACCTTTTTCATAGCGGAAAAGTGTAATACTTCCCTGCATGTCATTGCTGTCTCATCGAAGGTTCCGGATCGCCGCGCAGGTCGCGATCGTGCTGGCCGCCACCATGCCGCTGGCGGCGCAATCGCGCCCAACCGTGACCGCCGACGATTACGCGCGCGCTGAGAAATTCCTGGGCTACAACACGCAGCCGCTGGTGTCGAACGGCCCGGTGCGAGCCAATTGGGTGGCGGGGAGCGACCGCTTCTGGTACCGCAACCAGGGTGCAGAGCGTGTCGAGTTCTTCCTGGTCGATGCAACGCGAGCGACCAAGACGCCGGCGTTCAATCACGCCGCGGTCGCGGCGGCACTGACGACCGCAATGGGCCGCCCCCTTGATGGGGCGCGACTGCCGTTCCAGCAGATCACTTACAGCGCCGACATGTTGAGCTTCTCGTTCGACAACAACGGCAAGCGATGGACCTGCGATGTCAACGGCAAGCAGTGCACCAGTACCGACCGTCCGGCCACCGTGCCCAACAGCGACGTTTCGCCTGACGGCAAGTACGCCGTCTACATCAAGGACTGGAACCTGTGGGTGCGTGACGTGGCGACCGGCCAGGATCGGCAGCTCACGACCGACGGCGTCGAGAACTACGGGTACGCGACCGACAACGCCGGCTGGACCAGCAGCGACCGCCCGGTCGTGAAGTGGTCGCCGGACTCGAAGAAGATCGCGACCTTCCAGCAGGATCAGCGCAAGGCTGGCGAGATGTACCTGGTCAACACGGTTGCGGGGCACCCGACGCTGCGCGCATGGAAGTACCCGCTGCCGGGCGACGACAATGTCACGATGATCGAGCGCGTGATCATCGACGTGGTGAATGCCAAAGTGACGCGCCTCAAGATGGGCCAGGATCAGCATCGCTCGACGTTATGTGACGACGTAAAGTGCGGTGTCGACTGGTCCGACGTGCAGTGGACACCCGACAGCACGCAGGTCGGCTTCGTCTCGACCTCGCGCAATCACCAGCAGGAAAACCTCCGCATGGCGGATGCGGCGACCGGAGAGATCCGCGAGGTCCTCGAGGAGAAGGCGGAGACCTTTCTCGAATCGGGCAATGGCCGCGTGAACTGGCGAATCCTGCCGGGGACGAATGAAGCGATCTGGTTCTCGCAAAAGGACAACTGGGGCCAGCTCTACTTGCACGACCTCAAGACCGGCAAGCAGAAGAGCCAGCTGACGAGCGGCGAAGGCAACGTCACGCAATTGCTGCGCATCGACGAAGTGACGCGCACGATGTACTACCAGGGTGTCGGCAAGGAATCGGGCCGCGACCCGTATTTCCGCCACTTCTATCGGCAGACGATGGACGGCAAGCCGCAGCAGCTGCTGACGCCGGAAGACGCCGATCACGATGTGACGCTGTCGCCGTCGGGCAAGTACTTCGTCGACAACTTTTCCACGCCTGACACGCCGTCGACGTCAGTCCTGCGCGATGCAACGGGCAAGCTCGTCATGGCACTGGAGAAGATGGACATCAGCCGCCTGGTGGCCTCCGGCTGGAAGCCGCCGATGCGCATCACCGTCAAGGACCGCGGCGGCGTCGGCGACTTGTACGGCCTGATGTTCCGGCCGACGAACTTCGATCCATCGAAGAAGTATCCGATCATCAACAACATCTACCCGGGACCGCAGACCGGCAGCGTCGGCAGCCGGCAGTTCTCGCCGTCGCGCGGTGACACGCAAGCCATCGCCGAACTCGGGTTCATCGTCGTGCAGATCGACGGCATGGGAACACCGTGGCGATCGAAGCGCTTTCACGCCGCGTACTACGGGAACATGGGCGACAACACGCTCCCTGACCAGGTCGCGGCCATGAAGGAACTGGCGCAGCGCTACCCGTGGATCGACATCGAACGCACCGGCATCTACGGGCACTCCGGCGGCGGCTTCGCCACCGCGGCGGCGATGTTCCGCTATCCCGATTTCTTCAAGGTCGGCGTGTCGCAGGCCGGCAATCACGACAACCGCGTCTACGAAGACGACTGGGCGGAGAAATGGCAGGGCCTGCTGCAGAAGAATCCGGATGGCACCACCAACTACGACAACCAGGCGAATCAGCTCGTCGCCAAGAATCTCAAGGGCAAGCTGCTGCTGGCGCACGGCACCATGGACAACAACGTGCCGTTCCACAACACGCTGCTCGTCGTGGACGCGCTGATCAAGGCGAACAAAGACTTCGACTTGATCCTCTTCCCGAACCGCACTCACGGGTTCGGCAATGAGCCTTACATGGTGCGCCGCCGGTGGGATTACTTCGTCAAGCACCTGCTCGGCATCGACCCGCCTGCGTACGAAATGCACCCGCCGCAAGTGCCTGCGGGACCGCCAGTTACGTCCGGTCCGGGGCCGATGTAGAACCTTGACGCTCCTGCAACGTATAGGAGATCAGGCAGCCATGGGTTTCAGACCGCTTCGTCGCGTCAAGTTCCTGTTTACCGCCCCGTTGATCCTGGTGATGCTGTTCGTGATCAACTTGATGACGTCACCCGGACACTGGTGGGTGCAATGGGCCGCGCTCGGCCTTGGCATCGCGTGGGTGATCAACCTGATCAAGCTCGTACGTGATGTCGTGCTGCTCGGCGGCCTTGCCGCGCTCGGCACCTACATCTTCAATCGCAACCGGCAATAGGCTACTTCGCCACGCTCCGCAGCATCGTCAGCAGCAGTTCGATCGCCACGGTGTTGTGGCCGCCGAGGGGAATGATC
>CAZBYY010000057.1:0-15273 GCA_964495855.1 uncultured Acidobacterium sp.
CGGAACGCATCGGCGACGTCCTCAATTTCGAAAGCGGCTTCTTCCCGTTTGAGACCGGCGGTGAGACGTCGCTGATCAACCGCGCGCACGTGCTCAAGGTGACGCTGCCGCCGCAGATGATCGAAGCGCAACTCGACGCCGGCTATGACGTGGCGACACGGCGGCACATCAAGGTGTTGCTCACCACCGGCGAGAGCATCACCGGTGACGTCGTGGTGTTCCGGCCGCCCGGCCGCGATCGCCTCAGTGACTACGCGCACCTGGACGAACCGTTCCGCTACCTCGAGCTCGACGATCGCACCGTGCTCGTCAACTCCGCGCACATCGTCGCGCTGACCGAGGTGGAGAGCCAGTCGTGAGCGCAGCCGTCGAAAACCTGTTGAAGATGATGACGGATGCGAAGGCGCGGGGCATGCGCCTGATGGCCGGCAGTCCGGCCCGCATGCTCGATTCGTCCGGCGCCGCCCGCGATGCGTCGAGCAACGCGCTGTCGCGGCAGGAGATCCTGCAGCTGATCGGCCCGATCATCCCGGAGCACGCGCGACGACGCTTGCCGCAGGAGACCAACGTCGAGTTCGATCACGTCTCGCCGAACGGCGCGTTCAAGATCACCATCCTGCGCAACGGATCCGAGATCGCGGTGAGCATCATCCCGGATCCGAACCCGGCACCAGCACCCCAGGCGCCGTCCGCGCCTTCGACACCCTTGGCACCGCAGGCACCCCAGGCACCTTTGGCACCTCCGCCGGCACCCAGAGCACCGAAGGCACCCTCCGCACCCGAGGCACCATCCGTTGCTCCTCCGATCGATCGCCTGTTCCACCTGATGGTCGCCGCAAAGGCCTCCGACCTGCACTTGTCGTGCGGGATGCCGCCGCTCGTCCGCAAGGACGGCAAGATGCAGGTGCTCGAGCCGGATGCACGTCCGATTTCCAACGAGGAGATGATCGCGCTGCTCGATCCGATCACGCCGCAGCAGAATCAGGATGAATTCGCGCGCCGCAACGACACGGACTTCGCGTACGAAATCAAGGGACTCGCCCGCTTCCGCGCGAACATGTTCCTGGACCGCAAGGGCCGCGGCGCGGTGTTCCGCGTCATTCCCGCAAAGATCCTCACCGCCGAAGAACTCGGGCTCTCGCCGGCGATCCTCAAGCTGTGCAAGTTGAACAAGGGCCTGATCCTCGTCACCGGGCCGACCGGATCGGGCAAGTCGACGACGCTGTGCGCGATGATCGATTACATCAATCGCGTGCGGCGCGATCACATCATCACGATCGAAGACCCGATCGAGTTCGTGCACGAGAACAAGGGCTGCCTGATCAACCAGCGGGAAGTCGGCACGCACACCATGGGGTTCAAGGACGCGCTGCGTGCGGCGATGCGCGAAGACCCGGACATCATGCTCGTCGGCGAGTTGCGCGACCTCGAGACGGTGGCCATCGCGATCGAGACGGCAGAGACGGGACACCTCGTCTTCGGCACGCTCCATACGACGACGGCGGCCTCGACCGTGGATCGAGTGATCGATCAGTTTCCGACCGAGCAGCAGTCGCAGATTCGCATGATGCTGTCGGAATCACTGAAGGGTGTGATCGCGCAGAACCTGTGCCGCAAGATCGGCGGCGGCCGCGTGGCCGCGCTGGAAGTGCTGCTGGTGAACAGCGCGATCTCGAACCTGATTCGAGAAGCGAAGACGTTCCAGATCCCGTCGATGATGCAGGTCGGCCGTGCCTCCGGCATGGTGGCACTGAACGACGCGCTGATGGATCTCGTGACGAAGAAGCTCGTCGAACCGGAAGAGGCCTACCTCAAGGCCGTCGACAAAGCGGCGTTCGAAGGGCTGTTGAAGCGCGCCAACATCGACACGAAATTCATCGCCAACGTCGCGCAGTAGCCGCATAATCAGCGCCGACGCGCTGCGGAGGACCCGACATGACGCTGACGATCACGCTCGACGAGCTGCTCGCATGGACGGCAGAAGAACGCGCCAAATGGCGCCCGTGGCTGACTGCGAATGCGGGGGCGTTAAACGTTGCGGTGCAACCCGGTGGTCGATTCCCGACGGTCGGCTCGCTGATCGATCACATCTTTCTGGTTGAGCATCGCCACACGCATCGCCTGCAAGGCAAGGAACTGCCGACGCAAACCGGAGTAGTTTCCGGCGATCTGGATGCGTTGTGGGCGTACGCGAATCGCGGCCGGGACAACGTGCGGGCGTACGTCGCCACTCTGAGCACCGAGGACGCCCTGAAACCGCGCGACGTCGTGGTCCCGACCGGGACGTATCCCATGACGCCGCGGAAGCTCCTCTTCCACATGGCCTTGCATGAAGTGCGGCATTGGGCGCAAATCGCAGCCGCGGTTCGCGCGGCCGGATTTGCTCCTCCGGGTGAGCACGATCTGTTCTATTCGAAAGCGCTGATCTGAGCGCGGTCGTCGACGGCGGCCGGCACGTCAGCAGCCGCGTGACGAGAACCACACCGTCGGCTCTCCATCCGCATCGTGCAGCGGCAGCCATCCCGTCGCGATCACCTCGGGCGGTCCGTCCCGTCCGGCCGTGCAGGCGGAATTGCTGAGCACCTCCACCTTGACCCACTGGCGGCCGAGCGTGTCGCGAATCTCCGCAACTCGCACCGGCTGATTCGGCGCCACGCGCGGCATGATCGGTCCGCTCGTCGCGCCAGGGGCGCTGATCAGTCGGCCAGTGAACGACTTGCTGATCGCCGTGACGCCGACGAACTCCTCGTAAAGATCCGACAGCGGCATGAAGCGGTCGACGACCGACGGTTTGATCCACGCGCCGCGATCCTTCAGCCGGATCTTGACCCATCCATCGTGCTGGTCGAGCACGATCGCCGCCGGCATCTCGTAGTCGTACTCGAGCGTCGGTAACTCCTGTCGCTGGTCGCCGATGCGAACGCGCACCTGCAGTCCCTCGCAGCCGCCATGCGGCGCAAACGACCAGTTCTTTTCGACGTGGATGAATCCGAACGGCTTGCCGTCGTTGGCAGATGCGTGGAGCGGAACATCTTCCGGCGTGAACGTCGCGCACGCACTGCCGCCGAAGACTTCAGGTAACGAAAGCAAACCGCGCACGCGCTCTTCTGCCGATGCGGGGGAGGCGATGATGACCAGCGCCGCAAACACGACGATGTATCTCATACGTTTGCGCCGAACAACTTGCCCACGAGCGCCGTCGCGGCCATCGCGACGATGCCCCAGAACGTGACTCGGGCGGCGCCGCGCCAGATCGACGCGCCGCCCAACCATGCCGCCAGCGATCCGAGCACCGCAAGCAACACGACGGTCGCCGCGGTGATCGACGCGCTGACCCACGGCAGCGGCATCAACCACGTCAGCAGCACCACGGGCATCGCGCCGACGGCAAAGGCCGCCGCCGACGCCATCGCCGCCTGCAACGGCCTGGCCCGCATGGTCTCCGAGATGCCGAGCTCGTCGCGGGCGTGCGCGCCAAGCGCATCGTGATGCATCAGCTGATCGGCGACTTGCATCGACAGTTCCTTCGACAGCCCTCGGCTCTCGTAGATCGCCGCCAGTTCGGCATGTTCGAATTCCGGCTGCGTCACGAGCTCCTTGCGCTCGCGATCGAGCTCAGCGCGCTCGGTGTCGGACTGCGAACTGACCGACACGTACTCGCCGGCGGCCATCGACAACGCACCCGCGATCGTGCCCGCCAGCGCCGCGATCACCACCGGATCACGCCCCGACTGCGCCGCTGCCACTCCGACCACCAGGCTGCTCATCGAAATGAGCCCGTCGTTTGCGCCAAGAACGGCGGCGCGAAGCCAGCCGATGTGCTCGGTGCGATGCCCTTCGTAATGCGCCACTCAGCGCCAGCGTAGCACGGGCAATAATGGGTGTGTGCCGTCTGCGGCCCCTCTGAGATGATCGGTCCCTCCGTCGCAGTCATTGGCGCAGGGGCCGCGGGATCGATGGCCGCCGGCTTTTCTGCCGCGGCCGGATCCAGGACGACGCTCATCGAAGGCACCGCTGATGGCGGCCGGAAGATCCTGATCAGCGGCGGCGGCCGGTGCAACGTGCTGCCGTCCGCTCTGGCGCCGGAACGATTCGTCACCGACTCGCCGGTGCACCTGCTGAAGCGCATGCTGCGTAGCTGGCCGCTGCACGAACAGCGCGCGTTCTTCGAACACGAGCTGCAGGTCCCGCTCTCACTCGAAGAGGAGTCGGGCAAGCTGTTTCCCCGATCGAACCGCGCCCGCGACGTTCGCGACGCCCTCATCGCATTTGCGCGATCGAGCGGCGCGACCCTGATGTTCGGCACTAAGGTTGCCGACGTGCTCCCGACCGCCACCGGCTTTACCGTCGTCACGTCGGCCGGACCAGTCGAGTGCGATCGCGTGATCCTCGCGACGGGCGGGTTGTCCGTCCCTTCGACCGGAAGCGACGGTCTCGGGTTGGCGATTGCTCGACGCCTGGGTCACCTCATCGCCGAACCGTACCCTGCGCTGACGCCGCTCCTCGGCAACGGCTCGCACGATTCGCTCGCCGGCGTGTCACTCGCCGTGCGCCTGCGCGCGAAGCTCGACGACAAGGTGATCGAGTCTCGCGGCGGATTCCTCTTCACGCACCGCGGCTACAGCGGGCCGAGCGTGCTCGACATTTCGCATCTCACGACCCGCGGCCGCACGCCGTCCATTCGCGTGCACTGGTGCGACCTCACTGCCGATCGATGGGCGCGCGAATTCGACGCGCCTTCGGCGTCGATCGCGCCGATCCTCGCGCGTCACATCCCGACGCGCCTCGGGGACCGGTTGATGACGGAACTCGGGATTCCCGCGGATCGGCGGACCAGCAGCCTCACGCGCGCCGAACGTCTCGCCTTGATCGAAGGGCTCACCTCGTATCGCCTTCCGTGGACCGGCAACGAAGGCTACAAGAAGGCCGAGGTCACAGGCGGCGGCGTTGCGCTGACGGAGGTCGATCCGAAAACTCTCGAAAGCAAACGGGTCCCGGGGCTGTATCTTTGTGGCGAAATGCTTGATGCGTTCGGGCCGATCGGCGGCCACAACTTTTCCTGGGCGTGGGCGACCGGGCGGACGGCGGGACGCGCCGCCGGGTCTCGGCCCTCGGCGGGCGCATGACACGCCAGACCCGGATCGTCCTCATCGCCGGCCTGCTGATGTTCAGCGGTTGGTCCGTCTACACGCGCTACGTTGACCTGCACGCGTTCGACCTCGTCACGAATATGCCGTTCCACGACCTGTCGATGCAGCAGTACGACGACACCCTCGCCGGCACGCGCAAGTTCCCTTACCAGTGGCGCGTGCTCGGCTTCTGGGTCGCCCGCGCCGGCGTCGCGATCGTCCCCGTCGATCCCCACGCAATCGACATCGTCGTCAAGACGCTGTCGCTGGCCGCGGCCACGGCGTGCCTCTACGGATTTGCGACGACGCTGGTCAGCCCGATTGGCGCGGTTCTGTCCGCCCTGACGTTCCTGTTCGTCACCGCCGCAGCGTTTGCGTCGGAAGGCTACGCGATCTATTTCACCAACGACTACCTCGCGATCCTGTCGTTCTTCGCGGGCGTGCTGGCGTTGCGGCGCGGGCAGTGGGGGTGGGCGGCGCTGGCCGCCTTCTGCGGCGCGTGGGCGAAGGAGACGGCGATGCTGATCGCGTTCGTCGCCGGTTTCGAGGCCTTGCGCAAGCGCGGACCCTGGTCGGCGGTGATCGCATGCGCGATCGGCTTCGCGATTCCAACCGCGATCCTGCGCACGATGTATCCCGCCCCGCTCGCGCAGTGGGCGTGGTGGGACACCTTCCGCCTGAACGTCCCGTTCATCGTCTGGGACCCGGTCGTGATCGCCAAATCGCTGCGCGACAACTTCAAGGTGCTGCTCTTCTTCAACATCACGCTCCTGCTCGCCTGGCGAGGTTGGCGCCGGGTGCACGATTCGTTTGTCGTGTCGCTCGCCCTCGCGCTCGGCTGTTACGTCGGGCTGGCCTGGATGGTCGTGTACATCCGGGAATTGCGGCACATGCTGCCCTTCATGCTCCTCGTCATTCCGCTGGCCGTCGCCGAGCTCGAACAGGCCCTGAAGCGTTAACATCGGAGAGTTGCAGGGAGGCCGTATGCGTCATCGCTTGATCGCCGTCGTCTCGCTCGTCGCCATCGCCACGTCCGCCGGCGCGCAGCAGCCTGCGGCATCGGGATACCTGTTGCCGCCGAAGGTGATCGTCGACATGCTCGATGCGCCGCCGCCGCCGACCGCCGAGGTGAGCCCGGCGCGGGACGTGATCGCGCTGCTCGAACGCGCCAGCATGCCGACGATTGCGGAACTGTCGCAGCCCTTCTATCGCCTGGCCGGCATCCGCATCAACCCGCGCACCAACGCGCCGCACCGCGAGACGCGGTTTCGCAATCTCACGCTGAAGGTGATCGCCGACAACTCCGATCGCAAGGTGACGCTGCCCGGCTCGCCGGTGCTGACGTGGATCGGCTTCAACGGCGACGGCAAGAAGTTCGCGTTCACCAACATGCGCGACACGGGCGTGGAGCTCTGGATCGGCGAGACCGCCACGGGCCAGGCCAAGGCGATCACGCCGGCACAACTCAATTCGGTGTTCGGTGATCCGTGCGCGTGGGTCGGCAGCGGCGATGCGTTGCTGTGCGCCTTCGTCAACACGTCGCGCGGCGCGGAGCCGAAGCCGCCAACCGTCCCGTCAGGACCCAACATCCAGGAAAGCCGCGGCGTGGCCGCGCCGGCGCCAACCGTCGAAGACATGCTCGCCAGCGTTCACGACGAGGATCTCTTCGAGTACTACGCAACCAGCCAGCTCGCGATCGTCGATGCCTCGACCGGCCAGCGCGCGCCGCTCGGCCGTCCCGCGATCTACACGGGCTTCAGGCCGTCGCCTGATGGCCAGTACGTCCTCGTCACGCACACCAAGCGCCCGTTCTCGTGGATCCTGCCTTACCAGCGCTTCCCGAAGAGCGCGGAAGTTTGGGATCGCCGAGGGACGATGGTGAAAATGATCGCCGACCTGCCGATGGCCAACGATGTGGGCGGCCGTGGCGGCGTGCTGCCCGGTCCGCGCAACTGGCAGTGGCACCCGACGCTGCCCGCGACGGTCGCATACGCCGAGGCACTCGACGGCGGCAATCCGCGCAACAAGGTCGAGTTCCGCGACAAGGTGATGACGTGGGCCGCACCGTTCACGGCCGCGCCGACAGAGCTCACCAAGACGCAATTCAGGTTCCAGAACATTGCGTGGACCTCCGGCGGATCGATCTGGCTCACCGAGACGAATCGCGACACGCGCATCGTGCGCACGTGGGTGATCGATGCGCCCGGCGCCACGCCGCGCAAGTTGTTCGAGCGCAGCTCGGAAGACGCGTACAGCAATCCGGGGTCGCCGCTGCGCCAGGCGCGCAACTCCGGCGGCGAGGTCGTGTTCCAGAACGGCGACAACGTGTTCATGACGGGCGTCGGCTCGTCGCCGCAAGGTGACCGTCCCTTCCTGGATCGCTTCAACCTCAAGACGGGAAAGAAAGAGCGCATCTTCCAGACCGAGGACCAGACCTACGAGCCGGTGCTCGCGCTGCTGTCTGACGATGGCTCGCGGTTTTTGACGCGATTTGAAACCCGCACGTCGCCGCCGCAGATTGCGATGCGTGGCGCCGAAGCGAACTCGCGCCGCACGCTCACGAGCTATCCGGATCCCGCGCCGGCGTTGCAAGGCGTGAAGTCGCAGATGGTCACCTACAAGCGTGCCGACGGCGTGCAGATGCGCGCCACGATCTACACGCCGCCGGGCTGGACGCCGGACAAGGGCCGGCTGCCTGCGCTCCTGTGGGCGTATCCACAAGAGTTCACCGATCCGCAGATGGCAAGCCAGGTGACCGGATCGCAGTTCCGCTTCACGACGCCGAACTGGGGCAACGCGCACCTGCTGTTCCTGACGCAAGGCTACGCGGTGATCGACGATCCGAAAATGCCGATCGTCGGCCCGGGCGAGACCGCCAACGACACCTATGTGGAGCAGCTCGTCGCCAGCGCACAGGCCGCCGTCGACAAGGCCGTCGAACTCGGCATCGTCGATCGCGATCGCGTGATTGCGGGTGGCCACAGCTACGGTGCATTCATGACGGCGAACCTGCTCGCGCACTCCGACATCTTCCGCGCCGGCATCGCGCGCAGCGGCGCGTACAACCGCACGCTCACGCCGTTCGGATTCCAGAACGAAGAGCGGACCTACTGGCAGGCACCCGATCTCTACAACAAGATGTCGCCGTTCAACTACGCCGACAAGATCAAGGAGCCGATCCTCTTGATCCACGGCGAGGCCGACGACAACGCCGGCACGTTCCCGATTCAGTCGGAGCGCTTCTATCGCGCGCTCAAAGGCCACGGCGCGACGGTCCGCTACGTGACGCTGCCGTACGAGGCGCACGGCTACACCGCGCGCGAGTCGATCCTCCACGTCATGGCGGAAATGCTCAATTGGGCGAACGAATGGACGAAGCCGCGCAACGGCGCGACCCAGCAACAGCAATAGAATAGGAGTTTCATCTCCTGGAGCAGAAGTAACTGGCTTCGTACTTAGCGCAGCTCGAGAGCGGATCGACCAGCGTCGTGGCCGTTGAGCTCCGTCCGCCCAGGGCGGAGCTCGAAGCCGCCGAAGGCATGGATGCGTGGATCGACATCTACCACGCGATCAGGTCGCTGACGCGCCACGACGTGCGCGTGATGGTCACCGACAACGCCGTCGGTGCGCAGGAAGAGAACAACCTGCGTCATCTCGTCGCGAACCTCGGCGACGCCGTGGCTCGCCACAAGATCATCCCGTTCCTGACGACGAAGCATTCGCTCGAATATTGCCTGCAGTACGCCGATCAAGTCGTGCACAACGGCTTTCCGTCGCTGGTCGTGCTTGGCGGCGACAAGCACGTCGGCCGTCCGCGCGTCCTCGAGCACGCGTGGCAACTCCGGAAGTTGATCCGCGAGCGTCATCCGGAACTCGAATTGGGCGGCTGGGCGAACCCGATCGCCGACCCGCAGAAGCAGGTCGACTTTCTCCTCGATCCGGACGTCAACGCCGATTTCTTCCTGACGCAAATCGTGTCGCACCACCAGGCGGAGAAGGTCGGGGCATTCCTCGACGCCGGGCACCGTAACGGCCTCGGGATGCCCGGTGTCTTCGGCGTCTTCTATTACCGCAGCGCCAACGCCAGGACGCTCGACATGCTCAGCCAGTTCCTGCCGGTGCCGGTTGAGGCGCTGAAGGCGGAATTCGCGGCCGGCGCCACCCCGATCGATGTGTGCGCGCGGACGATCCGATTCCTGATTGATGCTGGCGCAAAGCACTTCTATGTGAGTAATCTTCCTGCAAGGAAGACCGCAGCAACCTTGAATACGATTCTGGAAAAGGCAGGCGTCATTACGTATGGGTAAGTCTCTCGATCAAGTTCCGCTGTCAGCCATCGTTCGCATCCGCGACATGATGTACACCGTCAAGGATCCGTTCCGCCTCGACCAGGGCGACGTCTCCTTCGACGCGCCCGACACCTTCAAGCAGGGTGTCGCCAAGGCGATCGCCGACAACCGCACGCACTATCTGCCGTCCACCGGCATCCCGCCGCTGCGCAAGGCGTTTGCCGAGAAGATGCGCAAGAAGAACGGCATTCCGATCGGATCGGATGACGAGGTGCTGGTCACCAACGGCGGCACGCACGGCCTGTTCGCCGCGTTCCAGACGATCCTCGAGCCCGGCGACGAAGTGATCATTCCCGATCCCGAGTGGCCGCCGACGATGGCGATCGTGAAGCAGGCCGGTGGCGTGCCGGTGCAGGTGCCGCTGCGCGAGGAACTCGGCTTCCGATGGCACATCGCCGATGTCGAAAAGGCGATCACCCCGAAGACGCGGGTTCTGTACCTGAATTCGCCGAACAACCCGACCGGCGGCGTGCTGACTCGATCGGATCTCGAACAGCTGGCCGCGCTTGCGAAGAAGCACGACCTGTTCGTCGTCTCGGACGAAGCGTACGAGGATGCGGTGTTCAAGGGCGAGCACGTCAGCATCGCGTCGCTCCCGGGCATGTACGACCGCACGATGCCGGTCTACACGATGAGCAAGTCATATGCGATCACCGGCGTGCGCGTCGGCTACTTCGCCGTCAAGGATCCGGTGATTCGCGATCGCGCGGCCAAGGTCGTCCTCTACAGCACGACGAACGTCTCGTCGATCGCGCAGTACGGCGCGCTGGCGGCGATGGAAGGCTCGCAGCAGTGCATCGAGGACTTCAAGAAAGAGCTGATGTTCCGCCGCGACATGTTCTACAAGGGCATCCAGGAGGCGGCGCCGGGCGTCTTCTCCGGCACGCCGCCGGACGGCGCCTTCTATGCGTTCCTGAAGATCAATCCTGACTTCGCAAAGAGCGCCGGCATCACCGGCGATTCACTGTCGTGGGCGATGGCGGAATACTTGATCAAGAACGCGCGTATCGGCTGCGTCCCAGGTGTCGACTTCGGGCCGAACAGCGAAGGCTACCTGCGCTTCTGCACCTGCCGCTCGCGGGAAGAACTCACCGGCGCGCTCGCGTCGATGAAGGAAGCGTTCTCGCGGGTTACAACCCGAACTGCTTGAAGTGGTGATCGGTGTGCCTCGCCATGAGCACACCGTACGCCTCGTGCGTCAGACGTCCAAACGCCGGGTGCTCCTGCAAGGGATCGCCCGGCTTCACCGCGGCAAGCTTGTCGAACATCTGCCGCATCGCCTGCTGCTCGTCGAGCAGCACGGCGCCGTCACAACGTTTCAGTAATTCCGGCGCCGTTGGCGCACCTTTCGGAAACGGCAGCACGTAGATCACCAGCTGCTTGATCGGCGTAAAGCGCAGCGGCAGATTCTTCGACGGCACCGTGATTTCGCCGAGGCACATCCGGTAGCTGTCGTTGACGTGCGCGAGCATGGCGCTCGCAGTGAACTTGCCCCACTGCGCCTTCGTGTCCGGCGTGAGCTTCGTTGCCCGCTCGAGAAACGACGCCCGCACCGACGCGTCCCACATGCTGCTCATTGCGTCCCTTTCTGAGACACCGGGCACCGGCACCTAGCACCGGCACCTAGGCACCTAGGCACCTAGGCACCTATTTCACGTGTCTCCCGCCATCGACGCGAATCGTTTCACCCGTCACGAAATCGGACGTGACGAAGAACATCACTGCCTTCGCGATTTCGTCTTCCCCGCCCCATCGTCCGAGGGGCGTGCTCTTTACAACGGCATCGCTTTCCTCTTGCGACATGTCGGGCGGCGCAAGGATCGGACCCGGCGCGATCGCATTGACCAGGATCTGGTCGGCCGCCAGTTCGAGCGCGAGGGCTTCGGTCAACGCCTTCACGCCTGACTTCGCCACATAGTACGGCAGGTAACCCGGATACCGCGGCCGCGCGCTGGCGGCGATCCAATCCGTGAAGTTGATGATGCGCCCGCCGCCGTTCTTCCGCATGTGCGGAGCCGCGGCGTGTGAAAACACGAACGACGCACGTAAGTCCACGGCGAGCTGGCGATCCCAATCCGCAACCGACAGCTGGCCGAACGGCTTCGCGGCATACAGCGACGCCATGTTGATCAGGATGTCGAGCCGGCCCAGCTCGCGCACGGTCGTCTCAACCGCGGCGACGCAGGCGGCTTCGCTGCTCACGTCGGCCTGAACGGTCAGTGCGCGACGTCCGAGTTCACGAATCGCGACGGCGGTCTCATCCGCCTCCTCGTGCGAGCGGTTGAAGACCAGCGCCACGTCAACACCCGCGCCCGCAAGCCTCGTCGCCACCACTGCGCCAATGCGCTTGCCGCCGGTAATCAGCGCAACCTGTGACATCTCGATCTCTGTCCCTAATCCCTATTCCCTATTCCCTAGAACTGAAACAGCCGCGTCAGCTTCACGACGAACGCACGGTTACGAAGTGCAGGATATCCGATCACCGTCGTGTCACGCTCATCCGTATAGACGACGAACAGTTCGCTGCCCGGCGCGTACTCCCAGCGGTAACGGAAGTTGCTGCTGAAGAGATGATCGGCCGACGAATACTGCACGAGTCCGCTGATGAAGCGACGCGGAGAAAAACCGTAGTCGGTTCGCGCGCGGTAGACCTGCGAGGTGAACGCACCGTTCGGCAGAGAGACGTGATTGACGCTGAAGCTCGGCTCCAGCGACCACTGCTTCAGGATCGCGAGACGGCCGGTCGAATACGTGAGCGCGTTGATGTGGCCGTTGTAGAACTGGCCCGTCTGCAGCGCGAGGCTGCCGGACAGGCGCCGCTGCTGGCCGAAGCCGTACGTGATCGTCGCGTCGTTGAATCCGTAGCCGCCGCGCGGAATCGTCCGGCCGGGCGACACCGTGAACGGCTGCGTCAGCCGTTCGTAGTGATCGCCGGTGACGAAAGTGAATTGGTCGCTGTTCTGGAATTCCGTCATGAAGCGCGCCTGCGCGTTGCGCGTTTCGAGGAAGCGCCCGCCGTTGTCGAGGTACTCGTAGGTGCCTTCGAAGGTGTACTTGCGCACGTACTTGCTGCGGCGCGGACGCGGGCTGAAGCGGCCCGACACGAACGAGCGCTGGAAGTTGGTGCGGTTGGCAAAGCCGACTTCGGGGGTGAAGTTGGCGCCGACGTTGAGGTAATCGACGCGGAAGCCGTAGCGATCGGGCGCGTAATCCAGCCGGGCCTGGTAGCTCTCGTTGTCGTTCATGCGGCCTTCGGTGTTCGACTGCGCGTAGTACCCGCCCATCGTCAGGTCGTTGAAGAACGAGAAGTTCGCGTCGACGCCGAACGATGCGTTGGAGGCGCCGGCCACGTTGGCGGACTGCGAGCGGTTCGTGAACATCGCGCCGATCACGCTGCGGCGCAGGATGTCGCGGCGCACGCGAAGCACCGTGAAGTTCGTCGACGGCGTGCGGCTGACGGCTTCGTCTCCCGTCTCCAGGTTCAACGCGCCGACGGAGAACTTGCCGATCTTCCCCGTCAGGCGGCCGCCCACATCGATCGGAATCACCCGCCCGCTGTTCAGGCCGATGCGGCGGCTGTAGAACAGCTGCGGCGCGCCGACCGACGGCTGCGAGTTGCCGCCGCTGCCAAAGCCGAGGCCCGCAACACCGCCGGATCCGGCCGCGCGCCCGAAGTCAAACGTGCCCCGGCCTTCGAGGAAGAAATCGCGCTTCTCTGGAAACTGCAGTTGGAAACGCGTCAGGTTCAACTGCTGCTCGTCGACCTCGACTTGCGCGAAATCGGTCCGGACCGTCAGGTCCGCCGTGAGATTCGCCGTGATGCCGTACTTGGCGTCGCCGCCCCACCCGAGTGTCGTATCGTTGCTCACAGGAGGCCTGCGCAGCCGATCCGTCGTCGTGTTCGTTGATGCGTACGGCTTCACCTGGATGTTGGCGCTCTGCGGCGGCAGGTCGAGCCCGACGAGCGTCGCGGCCTGCGAGATGCGGAACACGCTGTTCGGACCGCCGTTGGCCGACGGCAGCGCGGTGAGGTGCGCCCACTCGTTCTTGCGGCGAATTGAACGGCGCATTTGAATGCCCCACACCTGGTTCTTGCCGGAGACGTACCGGATCGACTTGAACGGGATCGCCATCTCGGTTGTCCAGCCGCCGTCGAAGCGGCCCTCATGCACCTTCCACACCGGATTCCAGTCGGCGTTGGGGTTGCCCTCGTCCGTCACGAGTTGGTCGGTGAAGCCGCCAATCGGATTGGTGTAGAAGTTGTAGCCGTTGCGATGATCGTGAAACGTGTCGAACAACACGCCGAACATGTCGTTCTGTCGCAGCTGGTTCGTGTCGCGTCGCAACTCGTTGGCGATCCACTTGTCCGGAGGCGCCGAGTCGTACAGCTTGGCGCTGACGTAGATGTAGGTGTCGTCGTACATCACCCACGCCTCGGTCTTCTCCGAGACAGGCTTGCCGTTGGCCGGCACCGTCTGGATGAATCCATCAGCCGGGAGGTTCGTGCGATACACCTCTTCGTCGAGCTTGCCGTCGACGACGAGCGGCTGCGACAGGTGAATCGCCCTGACGACCACCTGGCCGCTGGCGCGGCTGATTGTCGCCGGAGGCACCGGGATGGGAACGTCGTTGGCTTGAGAACTGGCAAGCGACGGAACGCCGAGACTTGCACAAAAAACCAGGAACACGAAGCGCCGCGAATTGAACATAGAAAACGTAACGGGAAATGGGTAAGCGATAATCCTACACTGGCCCCGGATGAGCGGAAGAGCAGTGGCTTAACGCACGCCGTAATCGCTTTCGCGGCGCGTAATGACCCGCCGGCCGTACCTGCGGTATTTCGGCCCGCCCACGCGTTCGCCGATTGGCCCCAAAACTGCTTATCGTTGGACTTTGCGCCGGCACGATCGACCAACGAACGTCGAGCCCCCGGCTAAAGGAGTCAAGAGATGCGACGTGTGTTGATGGCCCTTGCGGCCCTTTTTGTTCTGACCACTGCCTCGCAGGCGCAGGCGCAGGTGACGACCCTGACCGCGCAGTTGAACGGCGGCAATGAAGTCCCCGGAGTGGTCACCGGCTCAGCAGGCACGGCGACCGTAACCTGGAATTCCACCACCAAGGCCGGCACCTACGTCGTGACGGCCTACAACGTGCCCGTCGGCACCACCGCCTCGCACATCCATGTCGGCGCCGTGGGCGTCGGCGGCCCGGTCGTGATCAACTTCACGGTTCCGGCGGGCGGCATCTCGAACGATTTCGCGCTGACCGGTACGTTCGGCTGCACCGACGTCACCGTCCGCGCGGCGCAGGGCATCAATTCGTGCGAAGACTTCGAACAGGCGTTGATGCTGAACAACACCTACGTGAACCTGCACACGACGGCGAATCCCGGCGGCGAGATCCGCGGTCAGCTGATCAAGCAGTAGGGCGAACGTCGGTTCGCCGACAGAACGCTCGTTACCTGGGGCGCCAGCCCCAGAAGCGGACAATCGTGTAGACGGCCTTGAAGGCATCTTTGAGGCCGATCTTCTTGCCCTCTTCATACGTGCGCCCGTTGTACGAGATCGGCACCTCGTAAATGCGGGCACGCATCGCCGCCACCTTCTGCGTGATCTCCGGTTCGATGCCGAAGTCGCGCGACTGCAGATCCAGGCGGCTGGCGACGCTCCTCACCATCACCTTGTAGCAGGTCTCCATGTCGGTGAGGTTCAGGTCGCTGAACATGTTCGAGAGCGTCGTCAGCATCTTGTTGCCGACCGAGTGCCAGAAGTACAACACGCGATGGCCGCGCGCGT
>CAZBYY010000058.1:0-15259 GCA_964495855.1 uncultured Acidobacterium sp.
TGTCAGCGGCCGCCTCGATGCGTTGTTGATCGCGGCTGCAGATCACCAGCCTGCAGCCTTCGCGCGCCAGGCCCATCGCCGACGCAAACCCCAGTCCGCGACTCGCCGCCATGACGATCGCACGCTTCCCCTGCAATCCGAGTTCCATGTCGATTCCCTATTCCCTAGTCCCTAGTCCCTATTCCTAATTCCCATTCCCCAAACCTAACCTCTTGAGGAGATCGTCCAAATCCGCGAGCGTGTCGCCGTCAACGGGCGTGAATGGTGCACGCACACGGGATGATGCGATGACACCGCGGAGCTGATAGATGTGCTTGCGCAACGCGAGATTGATGCGCGGCTGGTTTTCGAAGCGAATGATCGGCAGGTACTTGTAAAAGACCTCCGTCGCGCCGTCGCGATCGCCCGCCGCAAACTTGCGATAGATGTCCACAAGGATTTCGGGAAAGGCAAACCCCGTCATCGTCCCGATTGCCCCATGCCGGAGCTCTTCGAGGAACATCATCCCGCCAAGCCCGCCGAAGATCTTCACCTGGTCCGACGCCGCCTTGATGTGCGTGATCTTCATCGGCGCCGGTTCGTCTTCGAGCTTCAAATACGCCAGCCGCGGTGACGCGGCGGCGAGCTTCGCAATCAACTCGACGCTCATGGTGATGCCACCGACCGCCGGCGGGAAATCCTGCACCACGACCGGAATGTCGATCGCGTCGGCCACGGCGCGATAGTGACGCTCGAGGGCCGCGTCGTTGGTGCGCGCCAGCCTCGGCGGGGCGACCATCACCGCGGCGGCGCCGAGTTCCTGCGCGCGGCGGCTGTACTCGATGCAGCCGTCGGTGCCGGCATGCGTCGTGCCCACGCAGATTGGAAAGTCCGCGCCCGCCGCCTCGATCACGATCGCCGTGACGCGATCGCGTTCTCGCTCGGTGAGCTTATCGGCTTCGCCGAGGACGCCAAGGATCGTCATGCCGTTCACGCCGGTACCGCGCGTGAACTCGGTCAAGCGGCGAAGGCTGGCTTCGTCGAGCGACCCGTCAGGATGAAACGGCGTGGGCGTGATGTTGTAGACGCCCGTCAGGCGATTACTGTGTGGCATCAGGGAACTTCTCGACGCGATTAGTCACGGGCTTGAGCGTGCGCAGGTACGCAAAGATCGCGGAGAGATCCTCGCGCGTCATGCCGGCATAGGCGGTCATCGGCATCACCGTGTTTTGCCGCTTCTCTTTCTCGCCGAGCACGGGCGCAGCGTCGGGCGTATCGAACGCCTTGAACTTGTCGATGAACTGCTGCTCCGTCCACGACCCGATGCCAGTGTTCGCATCCGGCGTGATGTTCGCGGAGCGGACGCGATACCCGGTCTCGATGAACTCCTGGCCTCCGGCGAAATCCATGCCCGGCATCGGCGTTCCACGATCGTCGATCGGCGTGTGGCAATCGCTGCAGAGCGCTGCCTGGACCATGTACTTGCCATACGCGACCTTGTCGTCAGGCGACGGGCGCTTGCCGTACGTGTTGGGGCCGGGAATCGTCCGCACGATCAGGTTCAGCGGGAAGTTGAGTTGACGCGCCGTCGGTACACCATCGATCGACTTGAGCGTGCGGATATACGCCACGACCGCATGCACATCGTCTTCCGCCATCGCGCCGAAATGCGGGTACGGCATCAGCGGAAACAGCGGCGTGCCATCTTTCGAGACGCCCTGTGTCACCGCGCGGATCACCTCGCCGTCCGTCCAATTGCCGATCGCGGCGGGCGTGATGTTCTTCGAATACAACATGCCGGCTGCGCCGAGGTTGAAGGATTCGCCGCCCGCGCCGAGACGCTCAGGCTTGATCGGGCCGGAGAACCGGTTCCAGTCGCGCTGGGTGTGGCAGGTCGTGCACCCGACGACGTGATCGTTCAGGTATTTGCCGCGGGCCAGCATGTCCGGCGTCGCAGTGAGCTTCACTGACGGCGCAGGCTGCGCTTTCGGGAACGCAAAGAAGAGGTAGCCCAGGCCGCAGGCGGCAACGAGCACGACGACGCCCACGAGCGCACCGAGGATTTTAAGCAGCGTCTTCATCGGGAAGGAGTATACCTTCCCGAACCGCTAGTCGGTGCGCAGCGCGCTGATCGGATCGACGCGCATCGCTCGACGCGCCGGCAGGAAGTTGGCAAACGCGGCCGAGGCGACCATGCCCACCGCCGCCGCGGCCCAGGCGACCGGATCAAACGGGGTGATCCCGTACAGCACACCGCGCAATGCCAGCGCGGCCACGGCCGCGAGCGCCCCGCCAATCACCAGGCCGATGCCCACGATCGCGAGCCCCTGCTGCATGATCATCGACAACACCGCGGCGGGCCGCGCCCCAAGCGCCATGCGCACGCCGATCTCACGCGTGCGACGTGCAACGGAAAAGGCAATCACGCCGTAGAGACCGATCGCGGCGAGCAACGTGCCGAGGCCGCCAAAGCCCGTCGCCAGCAACGCGCCGACGCGCGCCGGCATCAGGCTCGTCCCCATGTGCTGGACCATCGTCGCGCTCGTCATGATCACGAGGTTCGGCTCGAGCGCGAGCAGCTCGCGGCGCATGCCGGCGAGCATGGCATCGGCACTGCCCCGCGTGCGCGCGAGGATGAACTTGTAGGTGTTCGGCCGCTGCGCCTCGGCAAAGTACACAAACGGCGTCGGCGACTCCAGCACGCCGTGGCGCTTGTGATCGGCGACGACGCCGACGACCCGGAAGGTTCGCGAGCGCGTGGGATTGACGACGTCGATGGTGTGGCCGAGCGCCGACTCGCGCGGCCAGAACGTGCGCGCCATCGTGTCGTTGATCACGACGACGTCGGGGCTCCCCTCAGTGTCCGCATCCTCGATCGTGCGCCCCGCGAGCAGACGCGCACCGAGCGTCTCGAGGTAGCCGCGCGACACCGCCACGTTCTCGATGCTCTCAGCGCGCTGGCCTTCGCTGTAAGAGCGGCTGTCCACGCGCATGTCGGCTTGATTGAAGTTGAACGTGAACGGCAGCGTCGGGGTCACAAATCCAGCCGACTGCACGTCCGGCAGCGCACGCACGCGCGACAAGGCCTCCCGCCAGAACGCATCGCTGCGCTCGCGGGTGTAGCGCACCATGCTCGGGTCCAGCGAGATGGCCGCCAGCCCACGGGGGTCGAAGCCCACATCGGCGCGTTGCGATGCCCCCAGGCTGCGCAGCAGCAGTCCAGCGACGACCAGTAATACAGCCGTCAACGCGACCTGGCTGACGACGAGCGCATCGCGCAAGGAGAAACGCCGACGCCCCACCTGGCCCGCAGGCGCATCACCACGCAGGTCGCTCACCAGGCTTGGCGCCGATGCCTTGATCGCCGGCAACAGCCCAGCGAGAACGCCGGTCAACATCGCGATCACCATCGCGAAGGTCAGCACCCGCGCATCGATACGAAGGTCGAACCCCACATCAACGGGCAACGGCAACGCGATGCCTTGCAGCCCCTGGACCATCGCCCATGCCAGCGCGATCGCTGCCGCCGCGCCGAGGCTGCCGAGTAATGCGCCTTCAATCAGCAGTTGTTGAATCAATCGTGCTCGGCTCGCGCCGATCGCCAGCCTCACGCTGATCTCTCGTCGTCTCGCCGATGCGCGTGCGAGCAGCAAGCCTGCGACGTTCGCGCACGCAATCAGCAGCACGAGACCGACCACCAACATCAGGCTCGCGGCGCCGACCGACAGCACGCCGCCGGCCTGCGGCACGAGCAGCCGCACCTGTTCGGTGGGCACGGCGGCGATGCGCCGGTCCTTGTTCGTTTGCGGATTCGCCGCTTCGAGCTGACGGCCGATCAGCGCGACGTTGGCGTGGGCCTGCGCCGCGCTGACGCCGTCCTTCAAGCGACCTTTCACAAACAACCAGCGCATGCCGCGCCGCTCCAGGCGCGTGTTGCCGACTGGTGAAGGCACCGAGTCGTTGATACCAGCCGGCTCGATCTCTTCGGCGTACTGGATCGGCAACCACAACTCCGGGGTCAGCAGCGGCACGACGCCGGTAAACGATGCGGGTGCGACACCGGCGATCGTGTACGCCTGCCCGCGCAGCGTCAGGGTCTTGCCGACGATCGCAGGGTCGCCGCCGAATTCGCGCTGCCACATGCGGTGCGCCAGCACGACCACTCTCGGCGCGCCAGGGGCATCGTCCGACGGCACGAGCAATCGGCCGAGGAACGGCTGCACACCGAGCATGGCGAAATGATTTGAAGTGACGATCTGCCCGAACGCAACGCGCGATCGATCGCCCAGGCTGAGCGGCGCCATCATCGGGCTGTAGCCGAGCATGTCGGTGAATACGGTGTTCTGCGTCTTGAGGTCGAGGAAGTCCTGGTAGGAATTCGTCGCGTACTCGTCGCCGTCGCCGCCGGTCGTAAACACGTCGACGAGCGTGCTCGGCGAGGTCACGGGCAAGGGTCGGAACAGCAGCGAGTCAACCAGCGAGAACATCGCGGTATTCACGCCAACGCCGAGGCCGAGCGAGAGGATCGCGACGAACGAGAAGCCCGGACTGCGCAGCAGCCAGCGCCACGCGTAGCGCACGTCCCTCAGGAAGGCATCGGCCATATGGGACACTACGCGCGGACGCGGCGCGAAGTTCAGGTTTTTCGATAGCGCCGGCCAGCGGCGCCGGACACGAGGCGCGACAGGCTGCGCGGCAACGCACTGGTGAGCCAGACGACGAACCGGTAAATGCGGCCGTTGATCACCACCGACTGCCCTTTCATCACCGCGTCGTACCCTTCGCGCACCACGTCATCGGCGTGCAGCCACAAAAACCCGGGCATCTGGTTCATCTTGTCGCGCGTCCCGAGCACGTCGTGAAACTCACTCCATGTAAAGCCGGGACAGAGGGCGCACACGTGCACGCCTCGCGACATGTTCTCGGCGTTGAGCGCCTCTGAAAAACGAATCAGCAGCGCTTTCGACGCGCCGTAGAGCGTGTGCCCTGCGGGAGACGGCACCATGCCGGCGACGGACGCCACGTTGATGATGCGGCCCCAGCCGCGCTCGATCATGCCCGGCAGCAGGCGATGCGTGAGCTCGAGGACGGCCGTGACCATCACCTGCATGAATCGAGCGTGGTCAGCCCATGCGACGCGATCAAAGGTGCCCGGCACACCGTAGCCGGCGTTGTTCACCAGGAAGTCCACCTGCACGCCGCGCGACGCGAGCTCGGAGGCGATGCGCGCAGGCGCGTCGGGCTGCGCCAGGTCTGCGACCAGCGTCTGCACGGCGACGCCGTGCGTCTTCGTCAACTCCGCTGCAAGCGCGTCCAGCCGATCGCCACGGCGCGCGGTGATCACAAGCGCGAACCCGTGCGCGGCAAGGAGCTCCGCAAAGGCCTTCCCAATGCCTGATGACGCGCCGGTCACCAGGGCCGTCCTGCCTGCACCCTGTGCCATGTGGCGGAACTTTAACTGCAACTGGCGGGTCCCAGGCGAACTTTCCTCGCCGACTCCTCGTCGCCAAGTTCAGTATCATCAGATCACCTGCCTCAAGGAGTCCCCATGCGCGTATTCCAGTTGCTCGGCGTGCTGCTCGCAACACTGTCCCTGACCGCGTGCCTGAACAGCACGACGCTCGTCAAGCTGCGGCCCGATGGCAGCGGCACCGTCGAACAAACCACGCTCATGAACATGGCAGCGGTGAAAGGCATGATGGGCGGCGCCAACGTGCGCGGGCAGATGAATCAGGGCCCGATGATGAACAAGGAAGACCTCGAGCGCACGGCGTCGCGCATGGGGAAAGGCGTGCGGCTGGTCTCGGTCGAGCCCGTCAAAGGCACCAACGGCTTCGAAGGCACCAAGGCGGTCTTCTCGTTCGACGACATCAACCAGGTCCAGATCTCGCAGGACCCGAACGTTGGCGACAATCCCGCTCTCGGCAAGTCGGAAGACCCCGTGAAGTTCGCCCTGACTCGCAATGGCTCATCGTCGACGTTGACCATCAACTTCACCGACCGGCCGGCCGCGGCCGCCGGGGCGGCCCCTGCACCGGGTGCCAACGAGATGCCCGACCTGACGAACCCGATGATGATGAACATGCTCAAGACCATGTTCCAGGGCTTCAAGGTCAGCATCGGCCTGGACGTGGTGGGGTCGATCGTCAAGACCAATGCGGAATACGTGAACGGCCCTCACATCACGCTGCTCGACATGGACATGGCGGCCTTGCTCGAAGACGAGGCGAAGCTGCGCGGGCTTCAGGGCAAGCTCGGCCCGAATGCCTCATTTAGCCAGGTCAAGCCGTACTTGAAGGACGTGAAGGGCATCCGAATCGACGGGCCCTCCATCAGCGTCGAATTCAAGTAGCGGCCTGATTTTTCGGCACGAAAAGACCGTCGAACGGAACGGTGCAAGAATTCAGGGTGCAGATGTAGACAAAGGGTTCGTTTTTGTCGTATACTGTCATATATACTACGGGACTGGTCGGAACGTCCGATAGTCATAACGTCACCTATAGTTAAGGTGTTGGACGCGGTTACGCTCACAGAAGAGAGAAGAACTGTGGGATTTGCTCGAAAACTTTCCGTCGCGCTGCTGGTCGTCGCGTCGCTGGGCCTCACGGCCTACGCACAACGTGGCGAGGTGGCATTGGTGCGCCCGCCGAAACAGGGGGTGACGTTCGCCGCACCCTGGCGGCCCGCCGGCGGCACGGATACGAAAGTGGTTGGGAGCGTGATCGACATTCGCCAAGTCCCGGTGCCGGGCGCGACCGTCCAACTGCGCGACCTCAAGACTGGCGCGGTCGTGGCCAAGGCCGAAACGGACGCTCAAGGTGAGTACGTGTTTGATACGGATGTTCCCGGCGCCTACGTTGTGGAAATGGTGATGGTCGACAACGTGGTGGTCGCCCTGAGCAACGCGGGCTCCCTGGGCCACTTCCAGACGCTGCAGACGGTCATCCAGCTCCCCGGCCGCTGGGATTTCGGAACACGCACGATGATCGTCCCTGTTGCGCCAACGTCCTTCTTCGGCATCGGCGCTGCCAGCACCATGACCTCGACGACACTCGGCATGGCCATCGACCAGAACGTTCGCCCGACCGATCCGGGCGAGCCTGTGTCACCTCGGTAACGCAATGCAGCAGGAACCGCACCCCGCCGACCCGAATGACGCCGCACCACCGGCGCCTGCCGCCCCCGCGGCCGTCGCTCCGTCGGTACAACCGCAGCTCGATGTCGAGCCGCACCTGTTCGACCGCCTGGCCGTGCTCTACAAGTACCGCTGGGCGAGCATCGGCGTGTTCTTGCTCGTCGTCGGCTGGGTGATGGTGGACAGCTACACCGCTGTCCCGATGTATCGCGCCACGGCGCGCGTGCTGATCGAAGATCCGGGCGCCGACGTCGCGACGCCGACCGAAATCCAGCGCAGCATCACCGTCCAGGACCCTGAAATCTACATGGAGACGCAGCTGCGCATCATCAAGGGCCGGGAGCTCGCGCAGCGCGTGGCCCCGAAGCTGGACCTGTCCCACGTTGCCGAGTTCAACGGGCAGGGGCCGAAGCCGACGCCGCTGGCACAGGGCATCGCCCTGATCAAGCTGTATGCGATGTGGCCGTACCGCCTGATTACTTCCGGTGGCGTGCCGCAGAGACTGACGCCGGGCGCCAACGACGCGGTCAACCCCAACGACCACGCCGATGCCCTGTCGTCACGGCTTGGCGTCAACCGCGTGCGCGGCAGCCAGCTGGTGGACTTGATCTACGAGTCGGCCGATCCGAACTTCGCGGCCAAGGCCGTCAACCAGTTCGCCGACGACTACGTCGAGGAGAACATCAAACTCAAAGTCGCGGCCCTCGAGAAGAGCGCCGAATGGATTGCCGGTGAAGTGGCAAGGCAGGGCGCGCTCGTTGCGCAGAGCGAACTCGCCATGGCGGAGTACCGGGAGAAGCAGGGCGCCGGTTCGCTCGACAACACGCAGAACATCGTCGTGGCCCGGCTCACGTCGCTGAACGAAAGCGCGACCAAAGCGCGCACCGAGCGCATCCAGAAAGAAAGCCTGTGGAAGCAGATCCAGGCCGCCGGCAGCGATGTCGACTCCATCTCGAGCGTGCTCAATAACTCGGCCGTGCAGGGCCTGAAGGGCCAGGTGGCCGCCCTGCAGCAGGAGCGGTCGCGCATCTCCGAGCGCTACGGCGAAAAACACCCGGACTTCATCAAGGTGAATGCCTCGCTCGCCAGCGCGCAGAAGCAGCTCGATGAAGAAGTCCGCAAGGCCATCCAGAACGCCAAGAACGAGTACGAGCAGGCGGTCATTCAGGAGCGCAACCTCCAGGCGTCGCTGAATGAAGCCAAGCAGGCGGCCTCGGACCTGGGCCGCAAGGGTGTTGACTATTCGGTGCTGCAGCGCAACGCCGAGTCGAACCAGCGTATCTATGATCAGCTGGTCACGCGCGAAAAGGAACTCCGCGTCGTCGCCAACAGCCGCACCAACAACGTGCGCGTCGTCGACCGGGCGACCGTGCCCGGCGCGCCATACACGCCCGACCATCGGCGCGACTGGATGTTCGCCAACGCCTTCGGCCTGGCGTTCGCCTTTGGCATCGCGCTCGCCATCGATTATCTTGACGATACGGTGAAGACTCCGGAAGACATCACCCGTCGGCTGAAGCTGCGTTTCCTCGGCATGGTCCCCGTGGTCCCCGGCGAGCGGCACCCGCTGATTTCCGGCCCCGTGCCGCACGACTTCGGTGAAGCGTACCGTTCGATCCGGACTGCATTGGCCACCGCTCTGCCGAGCGGCAAAGGCGCGCATATCGTGGCCGTCGGCAGCTCACAGCCGCTCGAAGGCAAGACGACGACCGCCGTGAATCTCGCGATGGCGCTGTCGGTCGGCGGCGCGCGCGTGCTGCTGATCGACGCCGACATGCGGCGGCCGAGCGTGCACAAGGCCCTGCGCATGACCAACGATCGCGGCCTGTCACAGTTGCTTGCCGGCCAGGCGCGAATGCGGGAGGTGGTGCAGCGCACGCATGACCCCAACCTGCTGGCCATCACCGCGGGGCGCACACCGGCCAACCCGTCGGAATTGCTGGCCTCGGATCGGATGCGCGCGCTGCTGACCGGCCTGGAATCAGGGCCGTTCGACTGGATCATCATCGACACGCCGCCGGTACTGGCCGTGACCGACGCCATGATTCTCGCGCCGCTTGTCAGCGCCTTCACGTTCGTGGTCGGCGCCGAGATGACGCGGCAGCGGCTGGCGGAACGCGCCGTCGAAACCATCCTCAGCAGCAACCCGCGGCTGGTGATGGCCGTGCTGAACAAGGTCGACGTCGGGCGCAACAAGTACTACTACTCGCGTTATTACGGCCACCAGTACAAGAACTACTACGCTGAATCACCGGCAGCTTAGACCGTGCAGCATGCGCTGCTCCTGTTCCTGATCGCGCTTTCCTACGCGCTCTTCGCGGGCAGCCCGCGATGGACGCTGCTGCCGCTGCTCGCAGTTGCCGCGGCGGCGGCCCTCGTCGCACCGCGCCGCACCTTCACCTTCCCTCGGGAGACCCGCGCGCTGGATCTCGCCCTGGTCGCGCTGACGGTCGGTGTCGCCGTACAGTTGCTTCCCCTGCCGTCGGCGGTAGTTGACTGGCTGTCGCCGCACGCGGCGGAACTGCGCCACGCGCTGGTGTTCCGCGGGGGGCCACCGCCGTCCTGGGTGCCGCTGTCGATCGATCCGTCCGCAACCGCCGACGCCCTCGCCACGGTGACGCTGGGCGTGCTCGCCTTCTGGGTCGCGCGCGGGATGTTCAGTTTCGGCGCGAGCACGCGGCACTTCTGCCGGATGCTGGCGCTGCTCGGGGCGATCGCCGCACTCTCGGCGGTTGCAGTGCGAGCGGCGATGCCGGGGACGGTGTTCGGCGTGTCGACGCCAACCGCCCGCAGTGCCAATCCGTTTGGCGCCTTCGTGAATCGCAACCACTTCGCGGGCTGGCTGCTCCTGCTGGCTGGCCCCGTCTGGGGATATCTCATCGCCCACCTCCGCATTCATCCGGCCTATCGGGGGCGCTTTCTCGTAGGGCTGAAGCAGTTTCTCTCCTCGGGCGCCCTCATCCTCGTTCTGGGCGCGCTGGTGGTTGTCGGGGTGATGTTCCTGACGCTGTCGCGGTCCGCCGCCGCTGGGCTCGCGGCGGCGGCGCTGGTCGGGTGGCGCGTGGGCCGGCACCGGCTCCGCATCGAGCGAAGCAACCTGCCTGGCATGCTGGCCCTCGCCGGGGTCGGCCTGCTGTCGATCGTCCTGTTTGTCGATATTTCGGGGTGGAGCACGCGCCTGGAGGAGAGTTTCGAGACCTCCGGCGACCGCAACCGGCTGACGATCTGGCGTGAATCGCTCCCCGCCGTGCGCGACTTCTGGCTGACCGGCACCGGCAGCGGGACGTTCGGCGACGCCATGGTCACGTATCAGCGCACCCGCGTCTGGATCGGATCGATGTCACGATGGGCGCACTTCAACAACGCGCATTCGCACTACATCCAGGTCGCCGCCGAGGGCGGCGCGCTCCTGCTGCTTCCGGTGCTGGTCGCGCTGTGGTCGCTGGTGGCGGCGGGCCGTGCCGCCATCGAACACGACAGGGGCGAAATGCAATGGGCGCGGATCGGCGCCGCGGGCGCGCTGGTCGGCATCGCGATCCAGAGCATCTGGGAGACGTCGCTGGTGCTACCGGCCAATGCCGTGTTGTGCGGCTCCATCGCCGGACTGCTCCTGTACCGGCGCGTGCATCACGGGACCGCCGGCGCGGCGGCGCCCGACCATCAGTCGTCCCTCGCGTCGTGACCGCATGCTGATCGTCGGATTCAACGCGTATCACGGCGACGTCGCCGCGGCCGTCCTGCGGGACGGCCAGCTGGTGGCGGCGCTCGAGGAAGAACGGTTCAGTCGCATCAAGCACGTCGCCGGCTTTCCAGCGCAGGCGATTGCTCGAGGACTGGCGATGGCCGGAGCAACGCCGGCCGACGTCGACGTCTGGGCGATCGCTCGCGGACGCCGCGTGCACCTCTGGCCAAAGGCGCGCTTCGCACTCACGCATCGTCCCGGAGCCGCGCTCGTCCGGCAATACCGCGACACGGCCAGCAAGCAACGAAGCATTCCCGACGAGATCGCACGGCATTTTGGTGTTGATGCCGGTGCCGTGCGCGTACGGTACGTGGAGCATCACCCGGCGCATCTCGCCAGCGCGTTTTATGTGAGCGGGATGAGCGATGCGGCCTGCTGCGCCATTGACGGCTTCGGCGACTTCGTCAGCGTCTCCGTGGCGCGCGGCCAGTCGGGTTCCATGACCGTCGTCGATCGCACGTACTTCCCGCATTCACTCGGCTTGCTGTACCTTGCGATCACCCAGTATCTCGGCTTCAAGAAGTACGGCGATGAGTACAAGGTGATGGGCCTGGCGCCGTACGGCTCGCCCACGCACGCCGCGCAACTGCACCAGCTGCTCACGCTGAAGAGCGGCGGCGCGTTCGAGTTGCACCTCGAGTACTTCCGTCACTGGACGGGCGAGATCACCATGAACTGGAACGCTGGTGAACCCGCGATCGCCGATGTGTATACCGACCGCTTGATCGATCTGCTGGGACCGGCGCGGCGTCCCGACGAGCCCGTCACGACCAGGCACGAACACCTCGCCGCGTCGGTGCAGAGTGTGTTCGAAGACGCGGCGTTTCACGTCCTCCGCGGCGTGCACGATCGGGTGCCGAGCCGAGCGTTGTGCCTCGCCGGCGGGTGCGCGATGAACAGCGTCGCCAATGGCAAGATCCGCAGCCAGACTCCGTTCAGCGACGTGTTCATCCAGCCGGCGGCCGGTGACAACGGCACCGCCCTCGGCGCCGCACTGGAGACCTGGCACGCGATGACCGACGCGCGCCCTGCGGCGCGCCTGCCGCACTCCTATTGGGGCACCGCGTACACCGACACGGCCATCGAATCGGTGATCAGAGAGAGCGGCGTCATCGACCAGGGCACGTGCACCTGGGAGAGGATCGATGACGAAGCGGCGCTCTGCCGAACGACGGCGGCGATGATCGCGGACGGCAATGTCATCGGTTGGTTCCAGGGCCGCATGGAATGGGGGGCACGCGCCCTTGGCAATCGCAGCATCCTCGCCGATCCGAGGCGGCGCGACATGCGCGACATCATCAACCAGAAGATCAAGTTCCGCGAGCGCTTCCGTCCATTCGCGCCCTCGGTCCTCGCCGAGGCGATCGGCGATTACTTCGTCGATGCGGTGCACGACCCGTTCATGATCCAGGTGTATCCGGTCCGCCCCGACAAGCGCGATACCATTCCGGCCGTGACGCATGTCGATGGATCCGGACGCCTCCAGTCGGTGAGCCGTGACAGCAACCCCCGCTACTGGGCGCTGATCCGCGCGTTCGAGCACCAGACCGGCGTGCCCGTGTTGCTCAATACGTCGTTCAACGAGAACGAGCCGATCGTCGAGCATCCTCAGCAGGCGCTCGATTGCTTCCTGCGCACTGACATGGATGTCCTCGTCATGGGGCCGCACGTGCTCCGCAAGGCTCGATGACCACCGGGCCGCGCCTGCGCGTCTGCTACTTCAATCGCTCGTATTGGCCCGACACCGGCGCCACCGGACAGTTGCTGACCGAGCTGGCCGAAGACCTCGTGGCCAAGCACGACTTCGAGGTGACGGTCGTCACCGGCTACCCCATCAAGGCCGAGGCGCCGCTGCCCGCCGAAGAAGTCCGCAACGGCGTTCGCATCGTTCGCGCACGCGGCACGACGCTGGCCCCGAGAAAGTTCGTCGGCAGGGCCCTCAACTACATGACATATTTTCTGTCGGCGGCGTGGCAAGCAACGCGGTTGCCGATCCAGGACGTGACCGTCGCGTTGACCGATCCGCCGATCATCGGGCTGGCCGCGCTCGCGGCACGACCCCGCCGGGGAATGGTGTTCTTTTGCCAGGACATCTTTCCTGAAGTTGCCGGCCTGCTCGAGGATTTTCACAGCCCGCTGGTCAACGGGATGCTCGAACGGCTGAACCACTACCTCGTTTCCCGCGCCGCGCGCATCATCTCGCTGGGCGACACGATGAGTGAACAGCTCGTGCGCGGGAAGGGTGCGGCGCCGGACAAGATCACGATCATCGCCAACTGGGCCGATACCACGGCGATCGTGCCGGCGCCCAAAGCCAATCCCTTTGCAGAAGCCCACGGCCTCGCAGACAAGTTCGTCGTGCTGCACGCCGGCAACATCGGCCTGGGTCAGAACCTCGACGTCATCATCGATGCCGCGCAAGCGCTCGCGCCACGGACCGACATCGTCATCCTCTTCATCGGTGATGGCAACCGCAAGGCGGCGCTCGAGGCCGAGGTCGAGGCACGCCGGCTGCCGAATGTCCGCTTCCTGCCCTTCCAGCCGCGCGACCAGATGCGGTGGACCTACGCGTCCGCCGACGTCTGCCTGGTGTCGCTGAAACCGGGACTGGCCGGCTACATCGTGCCAAGCAAGCTGTATCCGATCCTCGCGGCCGGGCGCCCGTACATCGCCGCGGTCGAATCGCCCAGCGAAGCCGCCACCCTCACCGAGCAACAACGGTGCGGCCTGATGGTGCCGCCGGGCGACGCCGCGGCGCTCGCCGCCGCGGTGTTACAGATGGCGGCGCAGCCCGCCATGCGCGAGGCCATGGGGTGGCGCGCCCGCGACGCGTCCGCCCTGTTCGCACGTGACCGGCAGGTCGCCGCCCACGCGCGGCTGCTGCGCGAGGTTGCGGGACCATGAAGCGCGCCTTCGACCTTCTCGTGTCAGGCGCCGGCTTGATCGTGTTTGCGCCGATAGCGGCATTGATTGCGGCCGCCATCAAGCTCGAGGACGGCGGGCCCGTGTTCTTTCTGCAGGCTCGGGTCGGCAGGGGCTGCCGGACGTTTCAGGCCTTCAAGTTTCGCTCGATGATCGTCGATGCCGAACGGCAGACCGGCGCCGTGCAAGCGATCGAGAACGATCCGCGGGTCACGCGGGTGGGGCGTGTGCTGCGCGCGACCGCGTTCGACGAACTGCCGCAACTCTGGAACATCTTCCGCGGGGACATGAGCATTGTCGGCCCGCGGCCGCTGAGGCCCGGTGAGGCCGATACGACGGCAGACGGCCGGCTGCTCCCCCTCAGCGCCATTCCGGGCTACCAGGCGCGGCACCGCGTGCGTCCGGGCCTGACCGGCATCGCGCAGGTCCATGCTCCTCGCGACCTGCCTCGCACCGGTAAGTTCCGCTACGACCTGTTGTACATCCGGCGCGCTGGGTTCTGCCTCGATATGACGCTGATCCTGCAGTCGTTCTGGATTACCGCTCGCGGCAAGTGGGAGTATCGCGGCCGGAAGGTGTAGCCGAAGCGGCGTGGCGAGCCTATAATCGACCAGCACATGCTCGACGTTGCGATCATCGGTGGCGGACCTGGCGGCCTGTCCGCTGCTCGTCGCCTGGCGGCTGGCGGTCACGCCGTGACCGTGTTCGAAGAGCATGATCGCATCGGTGCGCCGGTGCATTGCACGGGCGTCCTCGCCGAAGACGTCATCGGCGCACTCGACCTGCCGTCGGAGGCGGTCTTGAACCCGCTTTCGACGGTGAAGTTCGTGGCCCCTGCAGGCCACTCGTTCGAGTACACCACGGCCACCACTGAAGCCGTTGTAATCGACCGCGAAACGTTCGACGCCACCCTGGCACGTCGAGCCGAGCTGGCGGGTGTGACCATCCGGCGCGGTCATCGGGTGACGTCAATCGACGTCGTCGCAAACGGCGTCGTCATCACGCTTGCGGACGGATCGCGCGAGCAGGCGCGTGCCACCATCCTCGCGTGCGGCGCTAATTACGGGTTTCAGAAGAGACTCGGCCTCGGCACGCCGTCGACGTTTCTCCAGTCGGCGCAGCTCGAGCTCCCCGCTGATCGGATTGGTGACGTCGAAATTCACTTCGGCTCGGAAATCGCCCCGAAAGGGTTCGCCTGGGCCGTGCCAGTCAGGCGGACCTACGGTAGCTTCGCCCGGATCGGCGTCATGGCCAGCGACAACGCCGGCCTGTATTTTTCACGAATGCTCGAACGCGTGCGTGATCGTTGGGGCATCGCAGTACCGGATGCGCCGGCCCCCCGGCGGCGCGTGCTCCCGCTGGCCAGCGTCAAGCGGACCTACGGGGATCGGGTACTGGCGGTCGGAGACGCGGCGGGACTGGTGAAGCCGACGACGGGCGGCGGGATTTACTACAGCGTCGTCAGCGGCGAGATTGCGGCG
>CAZBYY010000059.1:0-15206 GCA_964495855.1 uncultured Acidobacterium sp.
AGCTGATCGCCATTCCGCGGGCGACCCGCGTGATCACCGTTGCTGACCTTTGGAGCTGCTGGACGTCGTGGTGCCCGCCAGTTGCATGACCCGGTAGACATTCAGCACGCCCGCCGCGAGCCCGAGGAAGAAGCCGGCAAACGATAGCCACGGCTTGGTCCCAAGCGCACCGTCGAGCCAATAGCCGGCACCGAAACCAATCACGATCGCAAAGACGAACGACATCCCGATCGTGCTGAGTTGTCCGATGAGCTGCCAGGTCGTCTGCGAGGTCGGCGGCATGGAACCAGCATATACTCCGAAGGAGCAGCGAATCGCGCCTCGCCGCTGGGACACCTCGACGTATGAGCCGATCAGTTTTTCGTCTATTGGCAGGGGGCGCGCTTGCCCTCCTCTTTTCCTCGACAGTCGCCGCACAGGCCAACGAGCGCCTGCTCTACGCCAGCGCGTGGGACCAAAAGACGCACGCCCCTGTCACGCGATTGGGGCCCACCGATATCAAGGTGACCGAAGACGGCCGCGCTCGCGAGGTGCTTCGCGTCTCGCCCGCCACGTCGCCGATGCCGGTTGCGATCCTGGTCGACAACTCGCAGGCCGCGAGCACCCATCTCGCCGACATCCGCCGCGCGTTGCAGGCGTTTGTCCGCGCACTCGACGGGCTTGGGCCCATCGCGATCATCGGCGTCGCCGACCGGCCGACGATCCTGCGCGATTACACGACGGATCAGAAGCAGTTGCAGGACGGCGTCGGCAAGGTCTTCGCGATGCCGGATTCGGGCGCGACACTGCTCGATGCTGTCGTCGAAATCAGCCAGGGACTGAAACGCCGCCCGGAGGATCGCGCGGCGATCGTCGTGCTGACGACGGAGAATGTGGAGTTCAGCACGCGTCATTATTCCGAGGTGCTCGCGGCGCTGAAAGACGGCGGCGCGATGCTCCACGCCGTCGTGCTCAACACGCCGGCAGGCGCCTCGCTCGACGAGGCCGCGCGTAACCGCTCTGTGGTCCTCGATCGCGGTCCGAAAGAAACGGGCGGCACGCGCGCCGACGTCCTCGCCAGCCAGGCATTCGAAGCAAAGCTGCTGGAGCTGGCGGCGATTCTGAAGGCACAGCATCAGGTCGTCTACGCCCGGCCGGAATCGCTCATTCCGCCGGAGAAGATCGAAGTGACCGCGGCCAAGGCGGGAGTGGAGGCCAACGGCGCTCCTGCGCGCGGGCAGAAGGTGCGGTAAGTCATGAAAGCGATTCTCCGCGGCGCATTCGTGGTCGTGGTGGGGCTCGGGGTCCTCACCGTTGGCGCGACGCCGCACGCCCAACAACAAGCCGCTGCTCCATCGGCGCAAGCGCCGAACCAGGTGTTCCGCGCCGGCATCGAAGTCGTGTCGCTGAACGTCACGGTCATGGATACGCAGGGACATTACGTCACTGACCTCAACCAGGAAGACTTCTCGGTCTTCGAGGACGGCGCCAAGCAGGACCTCGCGCAGTTCAACCGCAGCAACCTCCCCATCGCGCTGTCGCTGTTGATCGACTCGAGCGCGAGCATGGAGCAGCGCATGCAGAACGCGCAGGATGCGGCGATCGGGTTTGCGAAGAAGTTGCGGCCGCAGGACCTCGCGCAGATCGTGGACTTCGACAGCCGCGTCGAGATCAAGCTGGGCTTCACGAACAAGATCGACGAGCTCGAGTCGGCGATCCGCAGCACCTCCGCCGGAGGTTCAACAGCACTCCACAACGCCGTCTACATCGCACTGAAGGAACTCGCGAAGGTCAAGGTCAAGAATCCCGAGGAGATCCGGCGGCAAGCCATCATCGTCCTGTCGGACGGCGAAGACACGTCGAGCCTCGTGTCATTCGACGAGGTGCTGGAACTCGCCAAACGCTCCGAGACGGCGATCTACTCGATCGGGCTGCTGCCGCACGAGACGAGCGCGTTGAAGGGGTTCCGCGAAGCCGAGTTCGTGCTGCGGCAGCTCGCTCAGGAAACGGGCGGCCGCGCGTTCTTCGCGAAGGAGATCTCGGAATTGAAGGACGTTTACGGCCAGATCGCCGACGAGCTTTCGAGCCAGTATTCGATGGGATACGCGTCGAAGAACCAGAAGCGCGACGGCGCGTTCCGACGAATTGTCGTGCAAGTGAATCGCCCGAACGTGACGGCGCGCACCAAGCGCGGATATTACGGCCCGGTGTCGCACTAGGGAAACAGGGATCAGGGATTAGGGATTAGGGACTAGGGACTAGGGATTAGGGATCGGAGGGGCGAGGATTCGGGGCGAACCGTCAGACAGCCCTGTTAGTATTGCCGTCGTGCGAGCCATTGTGTATTTGATCGGCGCAGGCCCTGGCGCTCCTGATCTCATTTCCCTGCGCGGGTATCGCTGCCTCCAAAAAGCCGATGTGGTGATCTTCGACCACCTCGTGCATCCGGACTTGCTGACCGTGGCGCCGAAGCATGCCGAACGCATCGACGTGGGCCCCGCCGCGCCGGAACCGCGCGACCAGGATGCGATCTGCTACCTGCTCGCCGAAAAGGCGCGCGAGGGAAAGATCGTGGCGCGATTGAAGTGGGGCGATCCATTCCTCTTCGACCAGGGCGGCGAAGAGGCGCTGTTCCTGCACGAGCAAGGCGTGCAGTTTGAAGTGGTGCCCGGCGTGCCGCACGCAATCGGGGCGACCGCGTATGCGGGTGTGCCCATTACCTACCCCGGCGCGGGCGACACGGTCACGTTCGTGCGCGGGCACGAACGCGGCGGCCGCGAGAAGGCGCGCATCAACTGGACCGCGCTTGCGACCCTCGAGGGGACGATCGTGTCGTATGCGGGACCGCAGCAGATGCCGGCGATGATCAGCGCGCTCATCGACCATGGCCGGTCGCCGGATGAACCTGCAGCGATCATCCTTCACGGCACCTCCTCTGCACAGCAGACCATCACCGGCACGCTCGCCGAGCTCGGCGACAGGCTGAGGGAATCGCCGATGGGTGCGGGGCTGCTCGTGATCGGCAAGGTGGTGAACTTCCGCGATCACGTGCGCTGGTTCGACTCACGGCCGCTGTTCGGCAGGCGCGCGCTCGTCATGCACGCGAAGGATCACCCGGACGATCTCGGCGAGTTGCTCGAGTCGCAGGGCGCCGAGATCATCAGCGACACCGATCCGAACGTCGATATTTATCGGCTGCTGCTCGATCGCAAGATCGATCTCGTCACCTTCACGACGGCGTCAGCGGTGCTGAATTTTGCGGCGAACTTCGGCGCTGATCAGGCGTCGGATCTGCTCGCGCACACGGTGGTGGCCGTGCAGGGTCCCGCCGCCGCCGATGCCGCCACGCGTGCCAGCATCACGCCCGCCGTCAGTACGCCGCCTGGATCGGCGGCGTCATTTGTTGAAGCGATTGTCGCGAAGTTCCGAGCGAACTGACGCGCGCGGCACCAGGCACCGGCATCCGGCACCGGCATCCGGCACCGGCACCGGCACCGGCACCTATCTAGCGCCAGGGCATCAGCTTTTCGACCCACGCGATGCGCGTCAGGTCGTTGTAGATGACCGTTACCATCAGCGTCATCAACAACACGAAGCCGACAAACAGCATCTTCTCCTTGACCTGCAGGCTGAAGTCACGGCGCGAAATGGTTTCGATCGCCATGATGAAGATGTGTCCACCGTCGAGCACCGGGATCGGCATCAGGTTGAGCAGGCCGAGATTGAGGCTGATCGACGCCATCAAGGTGAACAAGGCGATCCAGCCCGCCTGCGCGGATTCCCCGGAGAGCTGCGCGATGCCGACCGGTCCCATCAGCTGCTTCGGCGAGGCTTCGCCGGTGATGAGGTCCTTCAGCGTGCCGAGAATCATGCGCGCCATTTCGACGTTGCGCTGCACGCTCATGGCGATGGCGCCAAGCGGCGTCGGCTTGAACGCACGCGTCGCTTCGTTCATGTAGATGCCGACGAGGGTCCGCTCGCCTTCGCGGTACGGCGTGACGGTGATCGTTTGGTCGACGCCTCCGCGCCGCACGCGGAACTCGATCGGCTTGTCGCCGGGCTTCTTCGAGATCGCCTCGGCGACCTGCGAGCGGAACACCATGCGCTCGCCGTCGACGGCGAGAATCTGGTCGCCCGCTTTCAGTCCTGATGATTCCGCCGGCTTGCCGGCCACGAACGACGCGACGCTCGGATACACGTCCGGCAGCACGCCGATCGTGCCGACTTCGAACTTGGCGTCGTTCCGCGTACGCAGCTCGGTGAGGTCGGGGCGGACCTTCAGTCGCTGCTCCTGTCCGTTCCGCACCACCGTCACGTCGACTTCGCGTTCCGGCCGCGCGGCCACCGCCATATCGAGGTGTTCCCACGTACGCACGTCGGCCGTACCGAAGCGGACGATCGTGTCGCCGGGCTGGATGCCCGCCTTCTGCGCGGGCGACCCGGTTTGCACCGCACCGACCACCGCCGGTTGATCGAGGTAGGCCAGCACTTCGGCGCCCTGCATCAGCACGACAGCCAGCAGCACCACGGCCAGCGCCAGGTTCATGACCGGGCCCGCAATCAGGATCTGGAATCGCTGCCACTTTGACTTCGCGAGGAACTCGTCATCGGCACCGGTCTGCGGGTCGTCTGGATTCTCGCCGGCCATCTTCACGTAGCCGCCGAGAGGAATCAGGCTGATGCAGTATTCGGTATCGCCGCGCTGCACCTTAAGCAGCTTCGGGCCAAATCCCAGCGAGAACGTGAGCACGCGCACGCCGTTCCAGCGCGCCAGGAGAAAGTGCCCGAGCTCGTGGATGAAGACGAGCACACCAAGTACGAAAAGAAACGCCGCTAAAGTAGTCACGATCTGATATCCAATTGTAGCCCTGCCGCCAGCCCGGCGGCGTGCTCCCGCGCCCAGCGGTCCACCCGGCGCACATCGGCGAGGGTCTCGGCCGCCTCTGGCGTGTGCGCATCCATGGCCTGTTCGATCACGCGCGGAATGTGGGTGAAACCCAGCCGTCCTTCAAGGAAAGACGACACCGCGACTTCGTTGGCCGCATTCAGCACGATCGGCAGGCTCCGTTCCGCCTCGAGGGCGCGATAGGCCAGCCGCAGGCACGGAAAGTCGTCCCACGCCGGCTCGTGGAATTCGAGCGCACGGACGCGCGTGAGATCGAGGAACGGCACCGGCGCATCCCAGCGATCTGGATACGCAAAGGCGTATTGGATAGGCAGGCGCATGTCGGTGATGCCCATCTGCGCGATGATCGATCCGTCCTTCAGTTCGACCATCGAGTGCACCACAGATTGGGGATGCACCACGACCTCGATCTGCGACGCCGGCACACCGAACAGCCAGTGCGCCTCGATCACTTCGAGCCCCTTGTTCATCAGCGTCGCCGAGTCGATCGTGATCTTCGGTCCCATCTGCCACGTCGGATGCTTCAGCGCATCGGCGGCAGTGACGGCCGCAAGGTCGGACAACGACTTGCCGCGAAACGGTCCGCCCGACGCCGTGAGAATCAGGCGACGCAGTTCCTGCGGCGCGCGGCCGTGCAGGCACTGATGAATCGCGTTGTGCTCGCTGTCGACCGGCAGCACCGCCACGCCCTTCTTCCGCGCGGCATCCATCACGATCCCGCCGGCCATCACCAGCACTTCCTTGTTCGCCAGCGCGATCGTCTTGCCCGCTTCGATCGCGCATAACACCGCATCGAGCGCGGCGGTTCCAGACGAAGCGCAGAGGACGATGTCGACGTCGGGGTGCGAGGCGATCGCGCACAATCCTTCGTTGCCGACGCCGGTGAGTTCCGCGGGCGAACCGCCAAGCGCACCGCGCAACTGATCCATCGCCTCGCCGCTGCTCATCGCCACTGCGCGGGGGCGGAACTCGACGATCTGCTTCGCCATCGCCGTCACATTCGTCGCGGCGGCAAGCGCGATCACCTCGATCTGATCGGCATGCGTGCGCGCGACGTCGAGCGCCGAGGTTCCAATCGAACCCGTCGAGCCCAGAATCGCGATGCGCTTCATACGGTGCGGAGGAAGAAATAAAACAGCGGCGCGGCAAATAGCAGCGCGTCGATGCGGTCGAGCACGCCGCCGTGACCGGGAATCAGCGATCCGCTGTCCTTCGTGTCCGCCGCACGCTTCAACATCGATTCGAACAGGTCGCCGATGATGCCGGTCGCAACGATGCAGACGCCGACACTCGCGTGCCACCACCACGGATATGCCGGCAGGAAATAGTGCCCCGCGATCACTAGGAACAGCGGCGCGATGACGAAGCCGCCGGCGGCGCCCTCGCGCGTCTTCTTCGGACTGCGCAGCGGCGCGAGAGGCGTCCGGCCGAGCGTACGGCCGGTGTAGTACTGCGACGTGTCGCTCACGGCGACGGTGGCGATCAACAGCAGCACGGCTTCGCGCCCTGCAATCGCGTGCACGCCGACCAGGCACCCGAGCGGCAAGCCGATGTAGACCGGCGCCAGCACCGCCGCCGCCGTATCGGCAAGCAGCGGCGCGCCGACGCGGTCGGACACGAGCACGTTGAACGCGATCATCAGCAACGACGCGGCGAGCACCGATTCAATATCGACCCACTGGAACGGCACCATCGCGCACGTCAGCAACACGGCAACCAGCGTCGTCCAGAACGGCAGCCGCGCGCCGATCGTGTCGACGATCCGTTCGTACTCGTGGTAGGCGAGCGCGGCGACCACGAGGGCCACGGCCAGCAGCGCGATCGAACTGAGAAACCAGATCAGCGCGAGCGCGACGATCGCCAGCGCGACACCACTAAGGACACGCGTCATGTGGTCGATGTGGGACCGGACCCCGGGGGCACCATGGGTTACCGGACACCGGCGGGAACGGGAGGCGTGATGCCGCCAAAGCGCCGATCGCGCTTCTGGTACTCGATGATCCCTTCGAGCAGGTGGCGGCAGCGGAAGTCCGGCCAGAACGTGTCCGTGACCCAGATCTCCGCGTAGGCGATCTGCCACAGCAGGAAGTTGCTGACGCGCATTTCTCCGCTCGTCCGGATCAGCAGATCGGGATCGGGCTGGCCCGACGTGTAGAGGAAGCGCGAGAAACGATCCTCGTCCAGCTCCTCGGCCTTCACGCCGGAGTCGATTGCGCGGCGCGCGGCATCGACGATCTCCGTGCGGCCGCCGTAGTTCAACGCGATGTTGAACAGCATGCCGGTGTTCCTCGCCGTCTTGCGTTCGGCGTCGAGGAGTTCCGTCCTGATGTCCGGCGCGAGCGCTTCGGCGCGCCCGATCACGTTGAAGCGAATGTTGTTGCGAAGCAGTGTGTCAAGCTCGAGGCCGAGGTACCGCTTGAGCAGACCCATCAGGGTGCTGACCTCGGCGGCGGGGCGCTTCCAGTTTTCGACGGAGAACGCATACAGCGTGAGCACTTCGAGGCCGAGGCGCGCGGATGTTTCGATCGTGTCGCGAACCGCTTCGACGCCGGCACGGTGGCCCTCGACGCGGGGCAGGTGCCGCTCGCCGGCCCAGCGGCCGTTACCGTCCATGATGATGGCGACGTGGCGCGGCAACCGGTCGAACTCGACGCGGCGCGCCAGCGCTTCCTCGGGTCCACCTTTCGGAATCCACTCGAGCAGCTGATCGAGACTCATGGCGCCAGTGGCCGATAGTACAACGAAAGGGCCGGCCCGGGTTTCCCAGGCCGGCCCTCAAAACGTCCGGTGAACCGTTACGGAAGCTTAGTTGCCGGATCCCGGCCAGGCCGGGACCTTGCTCGCCTTCGGCACGGCGCCCATGCCTTTGTAGACGAACTTCTGCAGGCGCTTGCCCGTGTAGGTTTCGGTCGTGTAGATGTTGCCCTTCGAGTCGACGGCGATGCTGTGCACGCCGAGGAACATGCCGGGCTGGCGGCCGCCGTAGCCGAAGCTGTAGAGCTCCGTCATCGTCTTGCGGTCGTAGATGCGGACGTGCTCGTTGGCGCCATCCGCCATGTAGAGGTAGCGCTGCTCGGCATCGGTCGAGAAGGCGATGTCCCACACCGAACCGTCGGAACGCGTCTGCGGTTCGATGCGGTATTCCTGCACGAACTTGCCTTCCTTGGTGAACACCTGGACGCGGTCGTTCGGGCGGTCGCAGGTGTAGACGAGGCCGTCGTTCGACAGCATCGCGCAGTGCATCGGGTTCCTGAACTGGCGCGGCAGCGGCGCGGCCGGATCGTACGGACCGAGGTTGTCGTCGGTCGGGGGCTCGCCGTAGGCGCCCCAGAAGCGCTTGATCTTGCCGTTGTCGAGGTCGATGACCGCGACGCGGTGATTCAGGTAACCGTCAGCCACGTAGCCTTCGTTCGCCTTCGGATCGATGAAGATCTTGGCGACGCGGCCGAAGTTCTCGGGGTCCTTCGAGTTCGCGGTGTACTGCGGACCGCCGCCGCGACCGCCGGCCGGAGGCGCCGGGGCCATGCCGGTCTGACGAGCGCCCGGCTTGCCGTACTGGGCGACGAACTTGCCGTCACGCGTGAACTTCAGGATGTGCGAGTCGGGACCGCCATTGCCGCCGATCCACACGAAACCTTTGTGGTCGACAACGATGCCGTGGTTGCTCTCGGGCCACTGGGCCTTTCCTTCCACGTCTTTCTGGCCGCCCCACGCGCGCACCATGTTGCCGGCGGGATCGAATTCGACGACCGGCGGCGCCGCGTTGCAGCACTCGCTGACCACCGGGCCGCCCGGCGTCAGGACCGCGAGCTCGGTGCGATCGAGATTACCGGGATCGTTGCCGCGATGGATGATCAAGACGTGATCGTCGGCGGAGACGCCGAGACCAATGGTCTGTCCGAACACCCAGTTGTTCGGCATCGGTTTCGGCCAGTACGGATCGACTTCGAAGCGCGGGACCTGCTTTGCCTGCGCCGCTGCCTTATCGAGCATGCCTTGCACGACGCCGAGCGTCGCCAGGACGGCGATGAACGCCGCGCCCGTCCACAACTTATTCTTCTTCACGCGCTCCCCCTCGCCGGGCCCATGGTCCGGCAACAGCATACAAATGCGGCGCAAGTATACTTGGGACCAATACCCGTGTCGAGCGTTCAAACACGTAGCAAGTCATTGAGCCGATTGGCCGTCGCGGTTCTTGGCCTGGTCCTCCTCGCCCCCCGCCTCAGCGCCCACGAAGTCCCCAACGAAGTGACGGTGCTGATGTTCGTGCACCCCGAAGGGCAGACCCTGCGGCTGGTGCTGCGGGCGCCCCTTAAGTCGATGCGGGACATCGACATACCGGTGCTTGGCGACAAGGCCTATCTCGATTTTTCCCGGATGGAGGCCGCCGAACGGCACGCCGCGCAGGTGTGGGTGCGGGACTTCATCGAGGTCTTCGAAAATGGCCGCCCGTTGAGCCAGGCGACGATCGTCGCGACCCGAACGTCGCTGCCGTCGGACCGTTCGTTCGAGACCTACGAGACGGCCCTTGCCAACATCACGACCGCGCCGAAGCTCGATCAAAGCACCGAGATCACGTGGGACCAGGGGATGCTCGACGTGCTCTTCGAAGTCCCGATCGCATCCGACCAGTCGGACTTTGCGATTCGCCCGGGCCTGACGCGCCTGGGCCTGCGCGTCAACATCGGTCTGCGCTTCCTGCAACCGGGCAAGCCTGAACGCGTGCTCGACGTCCACGCCGACACCGGCGTCGTGCATCTCGATCCGAGCTGGTATCAGGCGTTCTACCTGTTCATGCGCGAGGGCTTCTTTCACATCCTCGACGGCACCGACCACCTGTTGTTTCTGCTGTGCCTGGTGATTCCGTTCCGCAAGCTGCGGCCACTCGCAGTCGTGATCACGGCATTCACCGTGGCGCACTCCGTCACGTTGATCGCGTCAGCCTTCGGCATGGCGCCGGACGCGCTGTGGTTCCCGGCGCTCATCGAGACGCTGATCGCGGTATCGATCCTCTACATGGCGTTCGAAAACATCGCCGGCGCGAAGCTCGAGCGGCGATGGATCGTGACGTTCGGCTTCGGCCTCGTGCACGGGTTTGGTTTTTCGTTCGTCCTGCGTGAACGCCTTCAATTTGCCGGCGAGCATCTGCTCTCGTCCCTGCTCGCGTTCAACGTCGGCGTGGAGATCGGACAGCTCGCGGTGTTGCTCGTCGCGATTCCAGCACTGTCCCTGTTGTTCCGCTACGTGGTCGAGGAACGCATGGGCACGATCCTGCTGTCGGCGCTCGTCGCGCACACGGCGTGGCACTGGGCGAGCGATCGCTACACGACGCTCAAGGGCTATCCGTGGCCGAGCCTGGGGCTGACCGATGCCGTCGTGTTCGTGCGCCTCGCGATCGTCATCGTCGCCGCCGCCGCTCTGGTGTGGGTGGTGAACCTCTGGTTGAGTGGGCGGGTGAAATCGGACCTCAGCAAACCCGGCACACAGGCACCTTAGGCACCCCTAGGCACCTGACGCCCTAGTAGTCCACTTTCCAAAGCATCAGCCCCCTCGCCGGAGCTGTCTGTCCGGCACGCGATCGATCTTTCGATGCGATGATCGCCGCCATCGCGTCCGGCTCCAGGTTGCCGCGGCCGATGTCCACAAGCGTGCCCGCGATCGTCCGCACCATGTGACGCAGGAAACCAGTGCCGGTGATTTCAAAGCGCAACAGGCGTCCGCCGCCATCGGGTGCGCCATCCAGCGGTGACATCGCGAGCAGTAGATCGGTGTGCATGTTCATCTCGACGATGTCGGCAGACAACACGCGGCGGATTGTCGTCAACACCTCGGTGCCGCGGCCCTGGAATGCCACGAAGTCGTGTTCGCCGATCAGCGCGGCGGTGCCGTGGCGCATGCGATCCAGATCCAGCCGCTGCGGCACGTGCCACACCACGTGACGGAAAAACGGGCTCGGGTGGGTGCCGTTCCAGATCGCGTAGCGGTAGGTCTTCGAGGATGCGTGGCTGCGCGCGTTGAAGTCCGGCGCCGCCTCTTCGACGGCGCGAACGCGAATGTCTCCGGCCTTGAGGCGTGCGTTCAGCGCCCGCAGCAGTTCCTCACACGGAATCGAATGATCGGTCCGCAGACTCGCCACTTGCGCCGCCGCGTGCACGCCGGCGTCGGTGCGGCCGGCGGCGATCAGCGGCGTGTAGCTGCCGAGGATCGCCGCGATTTCATCTTCAATGACCTGCTGGATGCTGACCGCATTCGCCTGCCGCTGCCACCCGGCGTAATTGGTGCCGTCGTAGGCAAGAACCAGCTTCAAAGTGCGCATGACATTCGGCGATTGAAGATTCCTTGATTGACGATTGTTACGCGATCGCCGATTGACAATTGCAAATCGCCCAACAGTCGTCAATCAAGGATTCACCCAATCGTCATTTCGGAGTCCGGGAACCCGGCTTCACGACCGGCATGCCTTGCTGGCAGAGCGGGCACGTGTCGGGCTGGTACGTCTTCACGTCCATCTTCAGCAGCGCCGTGAACGACACATCCAGGCCCTGGTTGCCGCCGCTGCGATCGACGATCGCGCACGCGCCGACGACGACCGCGCCGGCGGCGCGGGCCACTTCCATCGTCTCGCGCGTTGAGCCACCGGTCGTGACGACGTCTTCGACGACCAGCACCTTCTCGCCTGGATCGAGCGCGAAGCCGCGGCGCAGCGTGAGCGCGCCGTCGGCGCGCTCGGCAAAGATCGCGCGGACGCCGAGTGCGCGCCCGACCTCCTGGCCGATCACGACACCACCCAGCGCGGGAGAGATGACGGTTTGCGCTCCGTGTGCCCGGACGAGCTCGCCCAGCGCCGCTCCTAGCGCCTCGGCCTCGCGGGGATGCTGCAGCACCAGCGCGCATTGCAGGTAGCCCGGGCTATGCAGCCCGGATGACAGGCGGAAATGGCCTTCGAGCAACGCGCCCGAGCGCCGGAAGATCGTCAAAACCTCGGTTTCAGTCATCAATTCGTAAGTATACGGGCCGATGCGGCCGTCGCGCCCGACGGGCCGTTAACGCCCCCGGGTTGCGGCGTTTCAAACAGAAATCCTGGTGAATTTTTGGTGGCGGGTCGCCGCGGGCGAACTCGCCGAGAGCCCGAGCCGTCTATGATGGTGGGCTGGGTGATTGAAGTGGCGCGCGGGCGGGGTACACTGCCTTGCGGTACCGCTTTTGCTGTTCGCGGGTCCGGACCCGCAAATCCCTCGAATGGAGTGGAAGTCGTGATGCGTTTTGATAAGCGTTTTTGTGCCCGAAGCAGCGTCCGCGCCGGTGTGCTGGCGGCGGTGATGTCCGTTTCCGGACTCTCCCCTGTTCACGCGCAGACAGCGCCGGCGACCGCCGCGCAGCCGCGGGATCAGGGCCCGGTGCGCCGCTTGAGCATCGACGACGCCGTCGCCACGGCGCTCGAACAGAACCTCGACCTGCAAGTGCAGCGCATCAACCCGCAACTGCAGGATCTCTCGATTGCGCAGTTCAAGGCGGCTTACACGCCAAACTTCGTCTCGACGGTCAACACGTCGGGATCGACACAGCCGTCGACGAGCTTCCTCTCGGGCAGCGCCAACGGCATCACCAGCGGCCAGACGCGATTCAACTTCGGCCTGTCGTCGCTCACGAGTTGGTACGGCGGCACCTACGACGTGCGCTGGAACAACGCGCGCAACACCACCAACAACGCGTTCTCCACGTTCAACCCGCAGTTGAACTCGTCGATCAGCGCCACCTACTCGCAGCCGCTGCTGCGCAACTTCAAGATCAACGGCGCGCATCAACAGCTGCTGGTGAGCCAGAAGAACAAGGAAATCTCGGACGTGCAGTTGCAGCAGTCGATCGCGCTGACGACGCGCACGGTGCGCAACGCCTATTACGACCTGATCTTCGCGATCGGGAACCTCGCCGTGCAGCGTCAATCGCTGCAGCTGGCACAGCAGTCGCTCAAGGACAACCGCGCCCGCGTCGAGATCGGCACGATGGCGCCGCTCGACATCGTGCAGGCGGAAGCCGAGGTCGCCACGCGCGAGGAGTCGGTGATCATCGCGGAAGCGCAAATCGACCGCCAGCAGGACGTGCTCCGCGCGCTCATCTACAATCCGTCGTCGCCGGAATTCTGGACCGCGCGCATCGAGCCGACCGACACGGTCACGTTCGTGCCCACGCAGGTCGATCTGCCCGGCGCCGTGAAGCGCGCGCTCACCGAACGCACCGACATCGTCAACGCGCGGAAGAACATCGAGCTCAACGACTTCAACATCAAGTACTACCGCAACCAGTCGCGGCCCGACGTGACGGCTTCGGTGAACTACAACGCGTCGGCGATCGCCGGCACGCAGGTCACGCGTGCGCGCGATCCGATCACCGGCCTGCCCACGGGCGCGGTCGTATCGTCAGTGGGCAAGAGCTACTTCAGCGGCCTCGGGTCGGCATTCTCCGGCGACTTCCCCGGCTGGAGCCTGCAGTTCGACGTGTCGTATCCCGTCGGCAAGTCTGCCGCCGAGGCGCAGTACGCCCGCGCGCGACTGCAGCAGACGCAGTCGGAGCGGCAGGTGTCGAGCCTCGAGCTGTCCATCACCAACCAGGTGCGTGATGCGGCACGGACCGTCGAAACCAATGCCAAGCGGGTCGACGCGACGCGGTCGTCGCGCGTGCTGGCGGAACGCCGGCTCGAAGCGGAAGAGAAGAAATACCAGGCCGGCATGACCCAGAACTTCTTCGTCCTGCAGGCGCAGCGCGATCTCAACGTGGCGCGCAACAATGAGCTGTCGGCGCTGATCGAATACGCAAAGTCAGTGGTCAACTTCAACGCCGTCCAGCAAGTGCCGCTTACCGGCGGCGGCGTCGCCGTCACCAGTGGCGCGGCCGGCACCACGACGGCCACAACGTCGACGCAGCAACAGCAGCAACAGCAGCAGTAAGCCACGGCCGACTGGCACGAGCACCCTATAATTGGGGTCGTGCCGGTTACGGCCACCGTCATCACGTTCAACGAATCCGCCAACATCGAGGCGGCGCTCGCCTCCCTTTCCTGGGCGGACGAGATCATTGTCGTCGACAGCGAAAGCACGGATGACACCGTCGCGATTGCGCGGCAATGCCTGGCCCGCCGAAGCGCCGCGGGCGAAGGCGGAGGCACGGACCGCGTGATCGTGCGACCGTGGCCCGGTTACGTCGCCCAGAAGAATTTCGCCGCAAGCGAGGCGAGTCACGACTGGATCTTCTCGCTCGACGCGGACGAACGTGTGACGCCGGCACTGGCCTCGGAGATGACCGCGATCGTGTCGCAGGGCCCGCGCGCGGTTGGTTATCGCGTGCCGCGCGTGACGTTCCACCTCGGGCGATGGATGCGGTCAACCGATTGGTATCCGGACTACCAGCTGCGCCTCTACGATCGTCGTCGCGCGCGATGGGCCGGAAAGTACGTCCACGAGTCGGTGAAAGCCGACGGACCGGTGGAAGATCTCACGCACGAGTTGCAGCACTACGCGTATCGCGACCTGTCGCACCATTTCCAGACCATGGATCGCTACACGACGCTGGCGGCGCGGCAGATGTTTGAAGACGGCCGGCGCGCGAGCCTGTTCGACCTGCTGGTGCACCCGCCCGCGGCATTCCTGCGCAATTACATCCTGCGCGGCGGCATCACTGACGGCGTGCCTGGGCTGATCGTATCGGCGATGAACGCGCGATACGTCGGCCTCAAGTTTGCGAAACTCTGGGAACTGTGTTCGCCCTCCACATCGACACCGCGCGCACGTGGCGCGGAGGACAGCAACAAGTCCTCCTGACCGTCATCGGGCTGCGTGAGCGCGGGCATCGGGCCGTGCTCGTCGCGCATCGCGACGGTGAGCTGTTCCGCCGCGCGCGCGAGGGGCCGGACCTCGTCCCGTTCGCTCCGGGCAGCGAGATCGACCTCGCGACCGCGTGGAAGCTGTCGAAGATCATCCGCGAGTGGCAGCCCGCCATCGTGCACGCGCACGATCCACATGCCGTGTCGATGGCCGCACTGGCGCTCTCGTTCGGCTCGCCGACGCCGCGCCCGAAGACGATCGCCTCACGCCGCGTCGACTTCCACCTGCAATCGCACGCCTTCTCGCAGTGGAAATACCGCCAGATGGATGGCTTCATCGCGGCTTCGGAGGCCATCAAGGCGATCCTGATCGCCGACGGCATTGCCGCGGAGAAGATCGACGTCGTGCACGACGGCATCGACGTGGACACGATCGCGAAACGTCCGCGCCTCGATCTGCACAGCGAGTACTGGCTGCCGCACGGCGTGCCGGTCATCATCAAC
>CAZBYY010000060.1:0-15145 GCA_964495855.1 uncultured Acidobacterium sp.
GCAATTGGCGAACAGGTTGTCGCCGTGCCGCGTCACGCCGTAGAAATCAAATGACGCCGATCCGGTCGCGGCAAAGACCCTCCCGAGCTTCTGATCGACGGTGACGCCGGCCCACGCATTGGCGCCGCCCGAGAGTTGGTACGCGTCCTTCGGCCAGGTGTCGTAACCGAACTCGCCCGGCTGCGGGATGGTGTGGAAGATCCAGCGCTGCTTGCCGGTCTTCACGTCGAAGGCGCGGATGTGCCCCGGTGTACCGGGCAGTGTCTCTGGAACGCTGCTCGGCAGGATCAACAGATCTTCGAACACCACACCCGGCGTGCTGGCGCTGACACTCAGACCTTCAGCGGGCTTGCCGAGGCCTTCGCGCAAATCGATCTTGCCGCCGTCGCCGAACGACGCGATCGGGCGGCCGGTCCTCTTGTCCAGCGCGAACAGGAAGTTGCGATACGTGACGAACACGCGATCGTCGTGCACCGCGACGCCGCGATGGCGGAACCTGGCGCGCGCGGTGCTGCCGCCGCTCGGATCGAAGCGCCAGATCTCCTTGCCCGTCGCCGCATTCACCGCGATCACCTTCATCGTCGGCGTCGTCGCGTAGAGCACGCCGTCGATGACGATCGGGTTGCTCTGCATCTCCGATCCCGTGAAGTGATCGCCGGCCTCGTACGTCCAGGCCACCTGCAGCGACTTCACGTTGGACTTGTTGATTTGGGTGAGCGGCGAGAAACGGGCATTGCCGTCACCGCCGTTGATCGTCCAGTTCACGTAGGACGCCGGCTGCATGAAGGCAGCGACTAGCAGGCCCGCACAAAGAAGAAACGCCGCGGAGAGGTATCTCACGCGGCAAATCTTAAATCACAAAATTGAAGATTGGGCGATTTCTTGATTGACGACTGTTGGGCGAATGACGATTGAAAATTCAGCGATCAATTACCCAATCGCAGATTTCAAATCACCCAACAATCAACAACCAGGGAATCTTCAATCACCCAATTCCGGTTAGGCTTCCTTGCCTTGAACAACCTCGACCGTATCAGGCCCGTACTGCTGCAGCAATGACAGCAAGCCGGTGTAGAGGAAGCCGACCTGGAACAGCATCAGGAACGGCACGGTGCCGTAGATACCGTTGGTCAGCGCGTAGAACAGGGTGCCGGTGAAGTAGACGCCCAGCGCCACTTCGATGAGCGGCTGCACGGCCGCAGAGTGGTGATACTTCTTCTGCGCCCACTCGTCGGTCGCACCTTCGATTGCGTACTTCGGCGTGCGCACGAACTCGCTCGGCTTGTGGAACAGCGCCTCGAACACCGCCTTGGTGTTGTTGACGGCCAGGCCGATGCCGATCGACATCAGGAACGGCAGGTACTTCAGCCGCTCTGTCCACGTCTGCGGATACAACTCGCGTTGGCAGACCATGTAGAAGTTGGCCACCGACGCCGTCGCCGCGAAGAACAGCGGGATGTCGATGAGCAGCATTTCGTACCAGCCCATGTTGTAGCGAATCACCATCGACGGCGCCATCAGCACCGACAGCACGCACATGAGCGGGTAGTTGAAGTTCGCCGACAGGTGGAAGAACGCTTCCGCCTTGACGTGGAACGGCAGATCCGACTGCAGGATGCGCGGCATCAGCTTCAGGAAGGTCTGGATCGATCCCTTCGCCCAGCGATGCTGCTGCGACTTGAACGCGTTCATCTCGACGGGCAGTTCCGCCGGCGACACGTGATCCTGCACGAACACGAACTGCCAGCCCTTGAGCTGCGTGCGATAGCTCAGGTCGAGATCTTCGGTCAGCGTGTCGTGCTGCCAGCCGCCGCCGTCGTAAATCGCCTCGCGCCGCCAGATGCCCGCGGTGCCGTTGAAGTTGAAGAAGCACCCGCCGCGATTGCGGCTGCCGTGCTCGAGCACGAAGTGCGCGTCGAGCAGCACTGCCTGGATCTTCGTCAGGAGCGAGTAGTCCTCGTTGATGTGGCCCCAGCGCGCCTGCACCAGCGCCACCTTCTCGTCCGTGAAGTAGTCGATGGTGCGCTTCAAGAAGTCCGGCTTCGGGATGAAGTCGGCGTCGAAGATCGCGACGAAATTGCCGCGCGCCACCTTCAGGCCTTCGTCGAGCGCGCCGGCCTTGTAGCCGGTGCGATCCTCGCGATGCAGGTATTTGATGTCGATGCCCTGCAGCGCGTGCCGGCGGACCGCGAGTTCCGCAATCTGCTTGGTCTCGTCCGTCGAGTCATCGAGCACCTGGATTTCCAGCAGCTCGCGCGGGTAATCGATCTTGCACACCGCGTCGACCAGCCGATCGACGACGTACATCTCGTTGTAGAGCGGGAGCTGGATGGTAACGACAGGAAGCTGGTTGAACTGCGCCTTTGGCGTTGGCTGCTCGTTCTTGTGCTTCATGTAGATGTACACCAGGTAATACCGGTGCCATCCATACACAGCGAGGATGAGGAGGACGAAAAAATACGAAGCGAGTATCAGCGTTTCAACGGCGGTCATCTATGATAGGGGTTTCTGGCCCCGGTCCAGTCCATCATAATACGAGTTAACGGCCCGTAAGGTCAACAAATCAAAGACGATACAGGAATGACTGGAGCCGAACTGCAATCGCTGCTCGAACGCGTCCGCGACGGGCGAATCGACACAAGCCAGGCGCTCGACACGTTGTCGGCGGCCTTCCGCGAGCAACCCTTTGAGGACCTTGGGTTTGCCAAGGTCGATCACCACCGTGCGATGCGGCAGGGCTTCCCTGAAGTCGTGCTCGGGCTTGGCAAAACGCCTGACCAGGTAGCCACAATTTCGTCGCAGATCGTGTCGCGCGGGCATCCACTACTCGTGACGCGCACAGACGAAGCGGCGGCGAAAGCCGTCCAGCAAAAGGTGCCGGGCGCCACCTATCACCCGCTCGCTCGGTGCATTACGCTCGCGGGTCCTTCCGTGCCGGGCACCGGGCGAATTGCGATTTGCTCTGCGGGAACATCCGACCTGCCGGTTGCGGAAGAAGCGGCGATCACCGCTGAAGTGCTCGGCAACGATGTCGATCGGATGTACGACGTCGGCGTCGCCGGCATTCATCGCGTGCTGTCGCAGCGCGACACCCTCAGCAACGCTCGCGTCGTCATCGTCGTCGCCGGCATGGAAGGCGCGCTGCCGAGCGTGGTCGCCGGCCTGGTCGGCGTGCCCGTGATCGGCGTGCCCACGAGCATCGGCTACGGCGCCAGCTTCGGCGGCATCGCCGCGCTGCTCGGCATGCTCAACTCGTGCGCCAACGGCGTGTCGGTGGTGAACATCGACAACGGCTATGGCGCCGGATGCATTGCGTCGATGATCAATCACCTGTGACGACAAGGCCACGGAGACACCGAGGCACGGAGTAAGCTATTCAAGATGCCGCATGCTGCTTAGCAGCCATTGCATTTGAAGGATTTGCCTCCGTGCTTCCGTGCCTCCGTGGCGCGTACGTATGTCGTCAACACGCACTCTCGAATTCGATCGCATCGTCGAAGCTGTCACCGCACTGGCGCTGACGCCGCTCGGTACGTCTGCGCTTGAAGAGCTGGCGCCGTCGACCGACCCGAAGGTCGTCGTCGCGCTGCAAAGCGAGACGAGCGAGACGGTCCGATTCCTCGAGCGGCACCCGCTGTTTCCGCTTCGCGCCGGAGAGGCGTTGCCGGCGGCGCTCGATGCGCTGGACGTGCCCGGCCGTCCTCTCGAGCCCCTGCAGCTTCGGCTGCTCGCCGATTTCGTCGACTCGGTGGATGCATCGCGCGCGAGCATCGGCCGCGCCGGCGCGGACTTCCCTCTCCTGCGCGACCTGGTGTCGAAGGTCACGTCGTTCAAGAGCGAAGTCGATGCGGTGCGCCAGTCGATCGACGCGGGCGGTGAAGTGCTCGACCAGGCGAGTCCCGAGCTGCGGCGCATTCGCAATGAGCTGCGCCAGAAGCGGCAGAAGTTGCGCGGCACGCTCGAGCAATTCACGCGCGGCGCCGCCTCGAAATACCTGCAGGACCAGGTCATCACCGAGCGCAATGGGCGATTCGTGCTGATGGTGCGGGCCGAGCATCGCGGCAACGTGCCCGGCATCGTGCACGGCTCGTCGACAACCGGCGCGACACTGTTTCTCGAGCCGTCCGCCACCGTCGAGATCAACAACGACATCGTCGAACTCGAGGATCGCGAACGGCAGGAGATCTTCCGCATCCTGCTCGAACTGACGGATCGCTTCCGCGCCCGCGCCGAGGACGTGTCGATCAGCCGCGAAGCCGCACGCGCGCTCGACGTGCTCCAGGCAAAGGCGCGCTACAGCTCGAAGGTGAACGGCATCGAGCCGGATTTCACGATCGATACCAGCCTCGAGTTGAAGGGGGCGCGTCATCCGATGCTCGAGCGCGCGGTGCCGATCGACGTGCTCATCGAACCGCCCAATCGCGTGCTGCTGATCACAGGGCCGAACACCGGCGGCAAGACGGTGGCGCTGAAGACGGCGGGATTGTTTGCGCTGATGGCGCAAGCCGGCTTGCAGATCCCTGCGACCGTCGCGAAGCTGCCCATCTTCCGGTGTGTGTTCGCCGACATCGGCGACGAGCAGTCGATCGAAGCCAGCCTCAGCACGTTCTCGTCGCACATCGCCAACATCGTGAAGATGGATCGTGATCTGCAGACGCCGGCACTCGTATTGCTGGATGAAGTGGGCACCGGTACCGATCCGAACGAAGGCGGCGCGCTCGCCACCGCGATCGTGCAGCACTTCCGGCAGCGGGGCGCGCTGATCATCGCGACCACGCACTTTGATTCGGTGAAGACGTGGGGCATCGGCACCGAGGGCGTCGCGGTGGCGGCGTTCGCATTCGATCCGCAGAACTTCGCGCCGACCTACAAGCTGCTCTACGGCGCGCCGGGCAGGAGCCTGGCGATCGAGATGGCACAGCGCCTCGGAATGCCCGCGACGGTGATCGCGTCGGCGCGCGGCTATCTCAGCGACGACCAGAAGCGCCTGCAGGCGCACCTGTCGAGGCTCGATGCGCAAGCGCGCGCGCTTGAAAGCGACCGCGTCAAGCTCGAGAAGGAGCGCCGCGTGTTCAACGAAACGAACGCGGAACTGACCAAGCGCGAAAAGTCGCTTGCCGAGCGCGAAGAGCTGTTCAAGAAGCGCCTCAACGAGCGTCTCGACGAGCGGCTGCGACAGGCGCGGCGCGACGTTGACGCGGTGATCGAGCAGCTGAAGGAAAAGTCGGAGCAAATCGCCGAGCAGGCATCACTGCGGGCGGCGATCAACACCGGCGTCACCGGCGAGGCGCGCGCTGAAGCGCGCGCGGCGATCGACAAGATCGTCGAGGACCTGCGGCATCCGTCGGCCGGCGCGCCCACATCGTCGCCCAAGGCCGCCGCTGTCCAGGGTGCGCCTGAGGTCGGATCGAAAGTCACCGTCGGCGGATTGGGACTCGAGGGCGTCGTCATCTCGCTCGACGGCAATCGCGCCGAGATCGACGTCCGCGGCAAACGTATCCAGGCCAAGGTCAAGGAACTGCGCGTGATCGGTGGTCCGCCGTCGAAACAGGCTCCAGGCAAGGTGCGTGTCAGCGTGGATTTGAAGCCGCGTGACGGCGTCCTGAGCGAGCTCAACGTCATCGGCATGACCGTCGACCAGGCCGTCGATCGTGTCTCGCAATTTCTCGACGACACGCTCGTCACCGACTTGCACGAAGTCCGCATCGTGCACGGTCACGGCACCGGGCAGCTTCGCAAAGGCATCCAGCAGTTCCTGAAGGGTCACCCGCAAGTCCAGAAGTACTACGCCGCGCCCGACAACCAGGGCGGCGGCGGCGCCACGATCGTCGAACTCAAGGAATAGACTCGGCAGCCATGATTGACTCATGTCGATGAGTCACTTAGACTCATTTTGATGAGTGTTCGGCTGCAGGTCATCATGGACGATGCGGAGTTGCGCGAGATCCAGCGTGTGGCTCGCCGTTCGCGGATGACGGTCGCGGAGTGGGTGCGCCAGGCACTGCGAGCGGCCCGGCGCGAGCAGCCGTCAGCCGATGCATCCCGCAAGCTGCAGGCGATTCACGCCGCCGCGACCCATAACTTTCCGGCACCCGACATCGACCAGATGTTGAGCGAAATCGCCAGCGGCTACCGGCAGGATGACGAGCGGTGATCTTCATCGACTCGAACGTGCCGATGTATCTCGTCGGGGCCGAGCACCCGCACAAGAACGCGGCCAGGCGCCGCCTCGAAGAGTGCGTGGTGGCGAATGAACGGCTGGTGACGAGCGCGGAGGTCCTGCAAGAGATGCTGCATCGTTACGTCAGCATCAACCGGCGCGATGCGATTCAGCCGGCCTTCGATCTCCTGCTTGGCGTCGTCGACGAGGTGTTCGACGTCACGGGTACCGACGTGTCGCACGCGCGCGACCTCGTGCTGCAGTACGGCGGTGTGTCGGCGCGGGACGCGCTGCACGCGGCGGTGATGAAGCGCGGCGGCGTGTCTCGCATCCTCAGCTTCGACGCCGGCTTCGACCGCCTTCCTGGCTTGGTCCGCATCGGCAACTGACCCAAACGGCCGGTCCGTATGACAGGTGGCTCATGGACGGTCGCTAGCGCGGCCGTGATACGTTGGTCGGTTGTGTTGAGACGAGCGATCGCGATGCTTCCGGTGCTGGCCACGCTGACCCTGCCGGCAGAGGCCCAGACCGCCACGCCGCCACCGGCGCAGGCGCGCAAGGTCACGGCCGCGCCTCGCATCGACGGCAGGCTTGACGATGCGGTGTGGAAGGATGCGCCGGTGATCGGCGGCTTCAAGCAGCGGGAACCCGACGAGGGGGCCGATGCCAGCGAAGCCACCGCGGTCCGCATCCTCTACGACGAGGCGCAGCTCTACATCGGCGCTGAACTGAGCGACGCGGATGCAGCCGGCATTCGCGCCAGCGAACTGCGCCGCGACAACACGCTCGAGAGCGACGACACGTTCTCCGTGCTGCTCGACACCTATCTCGACAACCGCAATGCGTTCGTATTCCGCGTCAACCCGCGCGGCACGCGCTTCGACGCGTTGGTCAGGAACGAATCGCGCTTCTACTACTCCGACTGGGACGAGCAGTGGACCGCGGCCGCGACACAAACGGAGAGCGGCTGGATCGTGGAACTGGCGATCCCGTTCAAGATCCTGCGATTCCGCAGCGGACCGACCCAGACGTGGGGCCTCAACTTCGAGCGCGTGATCAAGCGCAAGAACGAGATGGCGTACTGGAGCGGGTGGAGCCGCAACTTCACCTTCCACAACGTCTCCCAGGCCGGCCGGCTTGGCGGGCTGGCCGGCATCAAGCAGGTCGAGCGGCTGCGCTTCCGGCCCTACGTCCTCGCCGGCGGCGAAGACCTGGCCGCTGTGTCATCGCCCTCGGGCGCGCGTGTGATTCGCGAGATCGGCGTCGATGACTTGAAGTGGCAGGCGACGTCAACGCTCACCGCCGACCTGGCCGCCAATCCCGATTTCGCGCAAACGGAAGTGGATGCACAACAGGTCAACCTGACGCGCTTCAGCCTGTTCTTCCCGGAGAAACGTCAGTTCTTCATCGAGGGTGCCGACTCCCTTCGCATGGGCGTGGGCCTGTTGCACTTCGGCCCACCGCCGCTCGAACTTGTCTACACGAGAAACATCGGCCTCTCGAATGCCGGCACGCCCATCGACATTCCGATCGGCGGCAAGCTCACCGGCAAGGCGGCGGGATTCGACGTCGGCGTACTGAACGCACAGACGCGCGACACGGGATCGCAGCCGGGCGAGAACTTCACCATCGCGCGCGTCCGCAAGGAAGTGCTCGGCCGCTCGTACATCGGCGCCATTGCGACGAACCGGCAAGGCGGCGCCGCCGCGAACACGCTCGTCGGCGGTGATGCGCGATTCACGTTTTTCAACTACCTCAATGTCATGGGGCTGGCCGTGCGTGCCGAGGATCGCGGCCGTCCCGGCCAGTGGGCCAAGCAACTCGGCGCCGAGTGGCGCGACGATTTCTTCGAGCTCGGCGCCAATTACCTCGACATCGATCCGGCCTTCAACGCCGGCATCGGCTACGTCCGCGTGCGCGAACGCATGAGCGGCGTGCGCGGCTCGCTGAAGCCGCGGCCGCATCGCTGGGGCGTGCGCCAGTTCGAGCTCACGCCGAGCAGCGTGTGGTACCACGACGCCGACTCGGTCCTTCGCAGCCGCGACACCAACCTGACGCTGGCCGCGACCTTCGAAACCGGCGACCGTATCGAGCTCGTGCCCTTCAGCAGTTACGAACGCGTCGTTCGACCGTTCCCGATCGGCGCCGGGGTCACGGTGGCGCCCGGCCGGTACGAATGGAGCGGCGTGACGGCGAACGTGCGCAGCTACAACGGCCGCAAGGTGAGCGGCAACCTGTCGGTGAGCGTGGGCGACTTCTACGACGGGACGAAAAATACGGTGACGTTCAGCGGCGACTTCCGTCCGAGCCGCACGTTCTCGTTCAATCCGAGCTACCAGGTCAACGACGTCCAGCTGTCACGTGGATCGTTTGTGACGCACTTGTTCGGGTTGCGCGCCAACGTGTCGTTCTCCACCAACCTGCTGACGTCGGTGTACGTGCAGTACAACAACACCGGACAACTGGCGGCAACGCAGGTGCGCTTCAACTACATCTTCCGCACGATCGACAATCTCTACCTGGTCTACAACAACACGACCTATACGGGTGGCGTGTTTGACGGGCGTGCGAATCAATCATTGGTTCTGAAGGCGACTTACTCCATGCACCGCTGACGGTCACACGACTTTCTTCTCTTCCCACCGAACGAGCACGTTGCCGCCGCCGACGAGGCGAAGGGTGTCGGACACATCCTTCGTACGGACATCCACCGGCGCCGACACCATGTAGCGGATCTCGTCGACGTCTTCGACCAGTAGATCGTGTTCGATGCCGAGACCGCGCAACACATCCTCGGCCTGCGAGCGGAATTCAGCGGCCGACAGCGTCTTGATGCGCAACTCGTAACGCTTGCGCGCCGCGGGCTCGAAGAACTCGATGAGATACAGCGCCACCATCATCAGCACGGTCGCCACGGCGCCAAGCTGGTACAGCCCAACGCCGGCGGCGAGCCCGCCGGCCAGCGAGCACAACATCACGACCGCGTCCTTCGGGTCGGCGATGTTCGATCGATAGCGGATCAGTCCCGCGGCGCCGACGATGCCGAACGCACGCGACAGGCTGTTGCCCACCACCAGCATGATCACCGCGCCGACGACCGCGAGCATGATCTGCGTCTGCATGACGACCACCTTGCGCGCCCCCTGATTGCGCCGCCGGGGCCGTAACGCCAGCGCGAGACCGAACAAGCCAGCGAGCGGGAGGCGGACGAGGGCGATCTTGATTTCGGCCGGGGCGTCGATCTTGGAGGCCTCCGCAAACAACGACTCGTCAGCCGGCGGCTGCCCGTCCGCAAGCACGCGGGCGGACAGGGTAAAGCCAACCAGCGTCAGGGCGATGGCGAACACGAGTCGCCGAAGCGTCTGGAACGTCATAAAGAGGTCTGCGTCGGATTTTATCCGACGGGCGGGAATTATGGCCGCGTCCGTAGACGCGCGGCTCAGATCGTCAGGCCGTCATCGACGAACGCGTCAATCCGGGAAACGGCAGCACGAACGGCACGCCGTGCACGTTCGATCCACCTCGCGTCAGGACAATGACCTCCTGCGGGCCATGCCATTGGCGGCCTTCGCGGGCCAGGGCCAGCCGGTTCACGCGGTAGAGGGTCACGATGTAGTTTCCGGGGAGCGCCTCGACGCGCACGCCGTGATCACCGGCATTCCAGATTTCAGCCAGCACGGTGTCGTTGGAGTTGATGCGAAACACGCCGGACGGCAAGCGCAGCCACCCGTGCTGCGGCTCGTACCACCGCGCGCCCGCGAGTTCCTCGTCGCGCAGCGGCTGCCCCACGATCACCGCGACGTCGAGGTCGTCATCGCTCTCCAAGGCGTAGCCGAGGATCACGCCGTCCTTGGCGACGGCTCGATACCGGATTTCCGAGCCGGGCGACCCGAAGTTCAGGGCGCCTGATCGCTGGATCAGCTCACGATGGCTGTCGTCAAACAGCCAGACCAGGTGCCCGGTATTCACCAGGCGGACGCGCTTCTCTCCATCCCTGACGGCGGTTTGCACATTGGACATGACGGCAACCGGCACAGCGTATTACCACCGAAGAAATAGATTGCGCGCATGTCGTCACCGCACATTTCACGCCGAGACTCTGCAATAGAATCCAGACGAAGGACCTCTGGATCATGCGCGCGTGGATGCTGATGACTCTGTTCGTCGCCCTGCCGACGAGCATGACGGCAACACAGGAAGGGCGCGCGATCGATCCGGCGCTCGTCCAGCGCTTCGTCGACGCCGACAGCGCCGGCCGCGATGCCATCGTCAGCATCCTCGATCCAACGCAGCGCGAAGCCTTGCGCGTGGCGATCTCGACAACCGGAAACGACGACGTCAAGCAAGGCCGGTTTCAGGAAGCGCTTCGAAAGCACGAAGCCGCGCTCGACCTGAGCGGCCGCATGGGCGCCACCAGGTCCGAAGTCATCGCCATGATCAACCTCGGCCAGGTCTACGGCCAGACCGGCGACTATATCGCCGTCGCGGACAGTTCACGCTTGCGCTCGATCACTATGAACGCGCGCTGGCGTCGAACGAAGCCGCGGGGCGCGACGCGTCAACGGCGCGAACGTTGAACAACATCGGCATCGTCCACCAAGAGCGCGGCGATTTCCGCGCGGCACTCGAGTACTACCTGCGCAGCCTGGCGATCAAGGAGCGGATCGGCCCGACGGATGACGTGGTCTCCACGCTCGGCAATATCGGCGGCGTGTATGCCCTGCAAGGAAATGCGCCGCAAGCAATCGAGTACATCACTCGCGCGATTGCCCTTGCCGAGCGCTTCAACATCAAGCGCCAGATGGTGGACAGCACGGCCGACCTGGGCCGCATGCTGATGGAGTCGGGCCGCTACGACGAGAGCGAAGCGCACCTCACTCGCGCGCTGGCGCTTGCCGAGCAATCGAACTACAAGGACATCGTCGGCACCACCCTGAACGCCCTGGCCAACGTCGACATCGTCCGAAAGCAGTGGGCGCAAGCCGCGGCGCACCTGACGAGGGCCGCGGCGTTGTTCGACGAGATCGGCGATCCGATCAACAGTGGGCACGTGCTGCTCTCGCGAGCGGCGATGGCCAAGGCCCGCGGGCGCGCGGAAGACGCCGTGGCGTTCGCGCAGCGGGCGCGCGACGTGTTTGCGTCGATCGGCCGGCCAACGGCGCTGCTCGACGCCGAAGTGATGCTGGCCGATGCGTTCACCGACCTGCGGCAATGGCGCAACGCGATTGTGACCTACGATCGCGCGATCGGCTTGACCGAAAGCGGGCTCGACGTCGTTGCCGGCGACATGGAAGACCGCCTTCGCTACCTGGAATCGAGCGCGCACGCCTATTTCGGCCTCGCGCATGCGTATGCCTCCTCCGGCCGTAACGCCGACGCGCTGACGGCGGCGGAGCGCGGACGGGCGCGCACGCTGCTCGACATGATGGCCGGGCAATCCGGAGACGATGAGCTCACGCCGGCCGAACGCGATCGCCAGGTCGACCTGGACACGCAACTTGTGGCCCTGGGCCAGCGCATCGCTGCCGACCGTGGGCGGACGCAATCGGGAGGCACGCTGAACCCGGCGCTTGCGGCGGAGAGCGAGCACCTGCGCCGATCGCGTGATGCGTTCTACCTTGGGCTGGACGCCACGCATCCGCGCCTCGCGTTTGCGCGCGGACGCGCGCCTGTCCTGTCGGCGCGAGAAATTGCCGCCGCACTCCCTGTGAAGTCCGGCCTCATTGAAGTGGTGGTGGCCCAGCGCGTCACCTGGATCATGCTGCTCGTGCCTCGCCCAGGCCTCGAACCGCGGCTGGTTGTGCGACCGTCGCCGTTGCCCACCGCGAAAGTCGCCGCCTTGGCCGAACAGTTCACGCGACAGGTATCGACGCGCGACCTGTCATTCAGCCCGAATGCCGGTCCAACTCGATTGGGCCATCAAACGCGGCGAGCAGTGCGGCAGTCAAGTGCGCCAGCGGCTGCGTCCGATCGATCCGATGCTGCGCGATGAATCCGGGGGCATCGTCGAGGAACGCGCGCACGCTGCCGGCGCGCGGCGCGTTTCTGATCGCGCGGCTGCGGCATTGCCACACGCCCTCCGCCGTCATCTCCAGGCGCGCGTGCGGATGGCGCGAGACGCTGTACCGCACCTGGTTGCGGAGGCGCGTGCGTGCGGGGAATCGCGCTCGCAAGTACGCGTAGCACGTCCTGGTCGCGGTGGTCGCGACGTAGGCCTCAAAATCCTCGATCGGCTCGCGTCGTTCCCGACGCAGGGTCCACAAACGCCGGATGAGGCGCACGCGCGTCTCAGACGCGACGTCTTCGATATCTACGCGCCCGCGTGCTGAACCCGACAGCGCCCGGCGCACCGACTCGAGCAACAGGCGTTCGATCGCATCGTCGAAGATTCCGGCAAGGCAGGACTCGGCGTCGTCGTCGGTCTTTGCACTGAGAAACGCCGCAAGGCGCGCCTGCGGGGAGGCAGGAGCGCCCGGCCCGGGGGTCCGGGATCCGGATGTCATCGGAGCCGGAATCGTAACCCGAGGGGTAATATCATGGGAACTTCAGGAAGCCTTGAAGTTCCCTCAAACCTTCATCGACGAAGTCCGCGCCGCGGCCGACATTGTCACGGTCATCTCGGACTCGGTGTCGCTGCGGAAAGCAGGCAACTCGTACAAAGGCCTCTGCCCGTTTCACGGGGAGAAGACGCCCTCGTTCAACGTCATGCGCGACCGCGGTTTCTTTCACTGCTTCGGCTGCGGCGTCGGCGGCGACGTGTTCAAGTTCGTCGAGCTCCAGGAAAAGGTCGGCTTCCAGGAAGCCGTGCGCATGCTGGCCGGACGATTCGGGATTCCGATTCCCGAAATGGAAGGAGGCGAGCAACGCGAGAGCGCGGCGGAACGCGAGGCGCTGGTCAAGATTCATGAGCACGCGCTCGCCTACTTCCGGGAGCAACTCGCCGCCCCTGCGGGCGCGCGATGGCGCGAGTACCTGCTGAAGAATCGCGGCCTCAAGCCGGCGACGATCGACGAACTGCAGATCGGCTTCGCGCCGCAGACGCGCGACGCCCTGCGCCAGCGCTTGTTGAAGGCGGGCTTCAACGCGCACCAGCTTGTGACCAGCGGACTCGTCACGCGCCGCGACGACGGCAGCGAGGTCGATCGATTTCGCAATCGCCTGATGATTCCGATCATGCGCGACACCGGGACGGTGATCGCGTTTGGCGGGCGCGCCCTCGAGCCCGACCAGGTACCGAAGTACCTGAATTCGCCAGAGACGCCGATCTACGTGAAGAGCCGCACGCTCTACGGTCTCAACCTCACGAAGAACCACCTTCGCAAAGGCAACTTCGCGCTGATCGTGGAAGGCTATTTCGACTTCGCGCAGGTCCACCAGGCCGGCGGCTTCCCCGTCGTCGCGACGTGCGGCACCGCGCTCACGACGCAGCAGGCGCAGATCCTGCGGCGGTTCGCGTCGAAAGCGGTGCTCTGTTACGACCCCGACACGGCGGGCCAGGCGGCCGCCGAACGCAGCTCGGAGTTGCTCGTTCAGGAAAATTTCGACGTGAACGTGATGGTGCTTCCGGGCGGCGAAGATCCCGACACCTTCATCCAGAAGCGCGGCCGCGACGGCTTCGTCGCCGAGCTCAAGCGTTCGCGGCCCTACCTCGAATTCCTGCTCGACCGCACCGCCGCCGAACACGACGTCACTCGCGACGATTCGCGCCGTGAATTTCTGCGCAGGATGCTCGGTGTCGCCGCGCGCATTCCTGATCCGGCCGTGCGCGATCAGTTCGCCGACCGTCTCGCGCACAAAGCCCGAGTGACGGAAGACGTGGTTCGAGCCGAAATCAGGAAAGCAGCGGCGGCAAGAAAAACCGAATTGCCGGCTGAGCGCGTCCCAACGTTACAGGGGCACATCCGTAAGGCAGAGAAGGGGCTGATCTGGACGCTGGTCCACCACCCCGCGGCGGCGATTGCCGCTATTCGGCAGCTGGAAGGCGATGATTTGAAAGGACTTAGCACGGAAAACCTGCTGCGGACCGCGCGGGACCTCGACGTGAGCCCGGACGATGTGCCGACGACGCTGATGGAGCGTCTAAGTACGCAGGAGGCGGAACTGCTCGCGTCGGTCGCCGCCGAGCCCTCCCCGCCGGCCGTCCTGCCGGATCTGTGTGTGGTCGCCTTGAAATACGTCCGGCTGGAACGCCAGCTGGCGGAGGTGCAGCGGGAGCTCAACCGCCTGCAAAACCAGGGAGATACGGGGCCCGCACTCATGGCACTCCTGGAACGAAAGACGCGCATGGTCCGCGAGTTAGAGGCGATGAAACCGCCAAAAGAGTTACAATGAAAGGCTTTCCATCTCAGAGGAACAACCCGAATATGGCCGTCGCGCTCGAAGACAAGTTTGATGAAGTACGGCAACTGATCGTCATCGGCAAGGAGAAGGGCTACCTTCTCTACGACGAGGTCAACGATTTGCTGCCTGCGGACCTCACGGCAAACCCTGAGGATCTGGAAGAGCTTCTCGCTGTCTTCGCCGCGGCCGGCATCGATCTCGTCGACTCGGAGAAGGGCTACAAGCTCGAGCGCGAAGGCATCGAGCGTCCCGAGGGCGACGGTGAAGGCCCCGAGCTCGATCTCACGCCGGGGGCTCTCGACAAGACCAACGATCCCGTCCGCATGTACCTGCGCGAGATGGGCACCGTCCCGCTGCTCACGCGCGAGGGCGAAGTCGAGATCGCGCGGCGCATCGAGCGCGGCAAGCTGTCGGTGATCAAGTCGATCTCGCGCATGCCGGCGATCACCAAGGCGGTGATCCGCATGGGCGATCAGCTGCGCGCCGGCGAGCGCACGATCCGCGAGCTGGTGATCTTCAACGACGAGGAGATCACCGAGGACAAGATCGAGGCGCGCGCCGAGCAGTTCCAGAAGCAGGTCGACGCGGTGCGCAAGGCGCGCCTCAACGTCGAGAAGCTCGACGAAAAGCTCGACACCATCGCCA
>CAZBYY010000061.1:0-15068 GCA_964495855.1 uncultured Acidobacterium sp.
CGTCGGCGACGGAGATCGCTGAATCGGCCGGCGCCTTGCAGGACGTGTCGCGCTACGTGCAGACGTTGCCCGGCGCGGTGATCGGCACCGACGACTTCCGCAACGACCTGATCGTGCGCGGCGGCAGCCCCCTCGAAAATCTCTACATCGTCGACAACGTCGAGATTCCGAACATCAACACGTTCGCGAACTTCGCCTCCGCGGGCGGCACCGTCAGCATGCTCGACGCGGCGCTGTTGCAAGACGTGACGTTCCTGACCGGGGGATTCCCGGCCGCCTACGGCAATCGGACGTCGAGCGTGCTCCAAATCGCGCTGCGCGAAGGCGATCGCCAGCGCACCAGCGGCCGAATGACGGTCGGCTTCGCGGGTCTTGGCGCGATCGTCGAGGGCCCGATCGGCTCGTCGCGCCGCGGCTCGTGGGCGGTGTCCACGCGCCGCAGCTTTCTGGATTTCGTGACCAAGGACACCGGCATTGGCGGCGTTCCGGTGCTCTACACGGTGAATGCGAAGGCGCTCTACGACGTGACCCCGCGCGACCGCGTGTGGCTGTTGAACGTCAGCGGTTTCGATCGCATCCGCCTTGGCGCAACCGAGGACAGCGATCTCACGTCGGAGTTGAGCAACCTCGACATCACCTACAGCGGCAGGCGGCAGGCGACCGGATTCAACTGGCAGCGCACCTACGGCGCGTCAGGCGTCGGGTTGTTCGGCGTGACCTACTCGCGCGCGGGCGTGCGGCAGCGGATCGGCGACCTGATCCGCAATAGCGCGCCGCTGCCGGGTACGCCGGTGTCGGCGCAGATCGCGAACGCCGCCGAAGTGTTCCGCGAAACCTCAACCGAGTCCGAGCTGACGTTCAAGTACGACCTCACCCTCAATGCGGGTGCGATCGGCAAGTTCCAGCTTGGCGGCGCGGTTCGCCGCGGATCGACGGATTACGACGCGGCGTCGCCCTTCGGCAATGAGAGTCCGTTCTTCGCGACCGCTGCGAGCCATCCGTTCGCGCTCAATGAACGTCGCGTCACGGTGAACGGCAGCGGCTACGCGCAGTTGTCCCGCCGGCTGGCGCCGCGTGTCGGCGTCACCGCCGGCGTGCGTGCGGATCGTTACGGCTATCTCCCTGCGGTGCGGGTGGCGCCGCGCATCGGCGCGAACGTGGATCTCACGTCAACCGTGGCGCTGAAGCTGTCTGCCGGGCGGTTCTATCAGCAGCCGTTCCTGGTGTTTGCCGCTGCGTTCCCTGAGAACCGCACGCTCGAGCCGTTCTACGCCGATCACTACGTCGGTGGCCTGAGCATTGCCGGCAGCCGCTCGATGCGCATGACGATCGAAGGCTACTTGAAGCGCTACCAGCGCTATCCGGTATCGCGTGATGTCGCGCAGCTCTCGCTCGCCAATGTCGGCGATACGTTCGCGGTGCGTGACGTGTTGTTCCCGATGGAATCGACCGGTCGCGGTGAGGCCTACGGCATCGAGTTCCTCGCCGAGCGCAAGCCCGAGCCCGACACAAAGTGGTACGGGCAGGCGAACGTGTCCGTGTCGCGCGCCCGCTATGCCGGCCGCGACGGCGTGCTGCGCCCCGGCAGCTTCGACTATCCCGTCGTCGTGAACGCCACGGCGAGCTATCGGTTGAGCGAGAAGTGGGAGCTGGCGGCTCGCACCTCGTTCCTGGGCGGTCGCCCCTATACGCCGATCGATCCAGTGCTGTCGGCCGCCGGGCGCCGCGCGATCTACGATCTCGCGCGCGTCAACGACCTGCGCGCGCCGTCGTACTTCCGCTCCGACCTGCGCATCGACCGGCGCTTCACGGTCAACGGCCGACCGTTGTCGGTGTTCGCCGGAGCGCAGAACATCACCAACCGCAAGAACGTGTCGGGCTTCACGTGGGACCGCCGGAACGGCGGGATCCGCAAGCTCGAACAGATGGGGCTGTTCCCGATCATCGGCCTCGACTGGCAGTTCTGATCGGTCGGCGCGTCGGCGCGCGATCGCGATTCGCAACGGGGGCCCGCATGGACCAAGATGTACGCGGTCGATGTGCGGTCTTGCGGGATTCATAAACCTTGACGGCCGGCCGGCCGATGCCGGCGTGCTGGCGGCGATGACGGATGCCGTTCGTCATCGCGGCCCGGACGATCGCGGCCAGTTGTGCCTGTCGTTGCGCGGCGGCACACCCGACACGGGCTTCGGCTTCCAGCGGCTCGCGATCCTGGATCCCACCGAGCGAGGCCGCCAACCGTTCAGCAACGCAAGCGGCTCGATCGCGGTGATGCTGAACGGCGAGATCTATAACGCCCTCGACCATCGTCGCGTCCTCGAACGGGAAGGCTACGCGTTTCGCAGCGACACCGACACCGAAGTGCTCCTCGCGCTCTACAAGCGTGACGGCCTGGACCACATGCTCGAGCAGCTCAACGGCATGTTCGCGCTGGCCGTTGCCGACACCCGCGAGGGCGTCGTGCACCTGGTTCGCGATCCGTTGGGCGTGAAGCCGCTGTATTGGTCGCAGTGCGGCCAGAGCGTGTTGTTCGCATCCGAGGCGAAGGCGTTTCTCGCGCATCCGGAGTTTCGCGCCGAGATCGACGCGGAGCAGGTCGACGAGGTGCTGGCCTTCCGTTACGCCACCGGCGCGCGGACGCTGCTGAAAGGCGTGCACCACGTGTTGCCAGGTCATCGCATGACGGTCTGTGCCCGCGGCATCACGCATGCGCGGTACTGGAGCATTCCCGATCCCGCCGATGCACAGGTGACGCTGCCGGCTGCGGTCGATCGCCTCGACGCGCTGCTTCGGCAGAGCGTCGGTCTGCAAATGCGGAGCGATGTCCGCGTCGGTTGCCAGTTGTCGGGCGGCATCGATTCGTCGCTGGTCACCGCCTACGCGTCGGCGCACGCGAGCCACGGCCTCGAGACATTCTCGATCGTGTTGGACGAGGTGATGTTCTCGGAGCAGGCGTGGATCGAAGCGGCCGTCGGCGTGGCCCACGCCGCCAATCACCGTACCGCATTCGGCGTCGACGCGTTCCTCGACGCGCTCGACCGCGCCTCCTGGCACATGGACCAGCCGATCAGCCATCCGAACACGGTCGCGCTGTGGCAGCTCGGTCGCGACGCGAAGCAACGCGCGACGGTGCTGCTGACCGGTGAGGGCGCCGACGAACTCTTCGGCGGCTACGCGCGCTTTGCGGCCGCCGCGCGCGACGCCGGCGATGATCTGGTTGGCAGGTTCGTGGGCGCGACGCAATTCCACTCCGAAGCACGACTCCGGAAGTTACGGCCTGGGGCGAATTTGCAGCCCGCGATCGAGCGTCGACGACAACTCTTCGGCGAGGGCCGCGGCGATCACCTGTCGAACTGCGTGCGCTACGAGCTGCGCACGCACCTGCCCGACGTGCTGCTGCGGCAGGACAAGATGATGATGGCGCACGGTGTCGAGAACCGCGTCCCGTTCCTCGATCGCGACATCGTCCAGTTCGCGCGGCGATTGCCGTCGCGCGATCTCGTCGATGTAGACGAGTCCGGCCGGCCACGCACCAAGGCGATCGTCAAGGCGCTCGCGAGGCGCACGTTCCCGGATGCGTTCGTCGATCGGCGCAAGGCAGGCTTCAACCTCCCGCTGGCGCAGTACTTCCGCAGCGCGCGGTTCATCGAACTGATGGAGGATCGCCTGCTGCCGCGCATGGCTGCGCGCGGCATCGTCGACGTCTCGGTCGTGCGGCGCTGGTGGCGGCGCGCGCTTTCGGCACCCAAGACCACGGAAGGGTTCTGGATCCCGATCGCGCTCGAGCTCTGGGCGCAGCAGTTTATCGATCGATGATCCGCCCGCTCAGGCGAACGGATGCTCGAGCGACTTGCTGGTCGGCGTCAGCAGTTCGGCGCCGGTCTCGGTGATGTGCATGTCGTCCTCGAGACGGATGCCGAATTCGCCCTTGATGTAGATGCCCGGCTCGTCGCTGAACACCATGCCGGGTTGCAGCGTCGGGTTCGACGGCCAGCCGAACATGTTGTTCTTCACGAGGTACGGCCACTCGTGCATGTCCATGCCCATGCCGTGCCCGACGCGATGCGTCAGGTACTTGAAGCCCGGGCCGTAGCCAGCATCGGCGAGCGTGCGCCGTGCCGCGGCATCAACCGCCTCGTTCGGCACGCCGGGTTTCGCCGCCGCAAGCGCCGCCTGCTGCGCGCGGTACACGATGTCGAACACCGTCTTCATCTTGTCGGTCGGCTTGCCGAGCACGAACGTCCTCGTGATGTCGGACGTGTAGCCCTCCACCTTGCAGCCATCGTCGAGCATCAGGATCGTGCCTTCGCGAATCGTCTGCGGCGTGCGCGAGCCGTGCGGTGATGCGGTGTACTCGCCGATGTTGAGGCTCGCGAAGCCGTCGAAGCCGACGCGCGCGTAGCCGGCCTGGATGAGCGCGCTCACGTCGCGCTGCGTCATGCCTTCCTTGAGCGACTCGTAGACCGCCTTGTAGACCTTGAGCGTGGCTTCGCCGGCGAGCCTGATGCACTCGACCTCGTGCGCGTCCTTGATCATGCGGCAGCCCGCGGTGATCGGGATCGCCGACACGAGCTTCAGCGCAGGCGCGGCTTGCGCGATGCTGTCGGCGAACACGAACTTGACCGTTTCTTCGATGCCCAGGCGGCCAGTGGCGATGCCTCGGCTCTTCAGGCCGGCGGCCACGCGTTCGAACGGGCTTTCGTCTTCCTGGAACGTGCGAACCTCGATGTTCTGGTTGAACGGGCTGTCGGTCAGCACTTCGCGCACGCGGTCTTCTTCGAACGCGGGGCAGACGATGAACGGTTCGCCTTTGGCGGGAAGCAGCAGCGCCCAGAGCCGCTCGCCGCCGCCGAACGACATGTTGGCGAAGTATTGCGGCGACGTGCCGCCGTTCATCAGGGTCGCGTCGATCTTTTCCGCGACCATCAGCCGCCGGGCTTTCTCGATACGCGCCAGGCGCTCCTGGTTCGTGAACGGCCGGGCGCGGTCCTTCATCGATTGCAGCGCGGCAATCGACGGCGGCAGCGGACCCGAAAGCGGCGCGCCGCCGCGCTGAGCCAGCAGCGTGGGCGACCAGGCGAGTCCCGCACCGAGAGATCCCAAACGCAAGAGCGAACGTCGTGACAGCATCGCGGTATCTTACCCGCTTCGCGGGGCGCTATGATGGCAGACAGGAGCTTGCGCCGTGACGCGTCCATCCCGCGCGTGGCTGATCGCCATGGCGATCTCGATCGCCGCCGCACCCGCGTGCGCCTTGCGGTCCACCTTGAGGCTCCCCGCCGACGCTCACACCACCGAACGTGATCTCGTCCTGCACGGCGCAGACGTGCGCCTGCACCTCAGCGCCGGCGCGAACGCGTCACGACCCCTGACCATCTACTTCACCGGCGACGGCGGCTGGTCGGGCAGCGATCTCGAGGTGTACGAACGCCTCGTCTCGTGGGGCTACCCAGTGGTCGGGGTGAGTTCGCCGGACTATCTCACCGGCCTCAACGAGGACGATGCGCGCATCAGCGTGGCGGCGCTGGCCGACGACCTCGTGTCGATCATTCGTGCGGGTCGATCGTGGCGATCGCTGCCCGCGGCCGAACCCGTCGCGCTCGTGGGCGTGTCGCGCGGCGCGGACTTGATGGTGGCCGCGGCGGGGGAGTCCCGCATCCACACCATGCTGCGAGGCGTCGTGGCGCTCGGACTGACCGAGGAAGAAGAGTACGTGCAGGCGGTCGCACCGGATTCGAAGACACCGGAGTTGGATCTGTTCTCGTATCTGCCGCGCCTCGGCCGCTTGCGATTAGCGGTCGTGCAGTCGACGCGCGATCGGTACGTTCCGGCAGAAGAAGCGCGTCGCCGTTTCGGTCCGAATACGCAGCGGCGTCGGCTCCTGACCGTCGTCGCCCGCGATCACAGCTTCAGCGACGCGCGCGAGCGCATGTTTGCGGCGCTGCGCTCCGCGCTGCGTTGGGTGGATCGGTCCGGCGCCTCGCCCGTGCCCTGATCGGCTACCGGAACACTTCTTCCCTGGCGGTGCTGGTGATGGCGACGACGCCGGGATGCTTCAAGCGGCGCTCGACCGAGAGCGCGTAGTAGCGCTCGCGCACCGCGCTGGTGCGCCCGACGGCCTTCACGCCGTAGAAGCGGCAGACATCCTGTTCGATCGCCGCCGGCGCGGGAAACACGGCGCGGGCGCCCTGGCCGAAGACCTTCATCAACGCCGTGTCCTCGAATTCGCCGACGACCCTCGGACGGATGCCTTGCTTGTCGAACCACTCGTCCAGGCTGCGCCGGAGCGCGGTGTTCGTGGTCGGCAGCAGCATCGGCGCGTCCTGCAACGACGCAGGAAAGCGCCGGCGAATGGTGGCGGCGATCGCCGACGGCGCGAAGAACGCCGTGTCCGATTCGCCCAGGAGGTGGCTGAACGCCTTGACGCGCACGCTCGGCGGCGCGGGAATGTCCGAAATCACGACGTCCAGCGCGTGGGTGACGAGCTCGGTCAGCAGGCGCTCGTGGTTGTCTTCGCGACAGACCAGGTGCATCACGTCCGGGTCATGCGCGACGGGCTGCAGCAGGCGATAGACGATGAACTTGGGGACGGCGTTGGCGACGCCCACGGTCAACTGCAGCGGCCGGCCGGTCGGGCGACCGCGCAAGGTCTCCATCAATTCGCGGCCGATGCCAAAGATCTCGTCGGCATGGCGGAACACCAGCCGGCCCACATCGGTCGGCACGAGCGTGCGGCCCTGCTTCTGGAACAGCCGCTCGCCGAGCGACTCTTCGAGCTGGCGGATCTGCGCGCTGATCGTCGGCTGCGACAGCCGCAGTTTCTCGGCGGCCTTCGAAATGCCGCCCTCGCGCACCACCGCCCAGAAGTAGAGGAGGTGATGGTAGTTGAGCCACTCGGCGGCGTAACTGGAGGTCGGTTGAGACATATAGATTATTTGGCACATTAGCACCAAAACTATCTATTTGTCTAACTATAGACTGCGCCGTATCTTTCAGTGGTGGACGTGATCTTTTCCTTCGCCGAGTACTGGTGGTTCTATGCCGGGTTCACCGGCTTCGTGCTGGTGCTGCTCGCCCTCGACCTGGGCGTGTTCCACCGCCACGCGCACGTGGTCTCGTTCCGCGAGTCGCTGACGTGGTCGATCGTCTGGGTCGTTCTGGCGCTGGTCTTCAACTACGCCTTTTACAGCTACGCGGCGCACCGCTTCGGTGACGAGGTCGGCGGGCGCGTCGCGCTGGAGTTCTTGACCGGCTACGTGGTCGAGAAGTCGCTGGCGGTCGACAACATCTTCGTGTTCCTGCTGGTGTTCGCCTACTTCGGCATCCCGCTGCAGTATCAACACCGCGTGCTGTTCTACGGGATCATCGGCGCGCTGGTGTTCCGGGCGCTGTTCATCGCCCTCGGGTCGGTGCTGATGCAGTACTCCGCGATCGTGCTGCTGTTTGGCGCGTTCCTGATCCTGACGGGCGTCAAGATGCTGTGGTCGCCCGATCAGAAGGTCGACCCGGACCGCAACCTGATGGTCAGGCTGGTGCGCCGCGTCGTGCCGGTGACGGCGGAGCTGCACGGGCCGCGGTTTTTCGTGACCCTGAACAAGCGGTATCACGCCACGCCGCTGTTCATCGCGCTGGTGTTCCTCGAGATGAGCGACATCATCTTCGCGGTGGATTCGGTGCCGGCGATCTTCGCCATCAGTGCCGAACCGCTGATCGTGTTCACGTCGAACGTGTTCGCGATCCTCGGCCTGCGCTCGATGTACTTCCTGCTGGCGGGCGCGATCGAGCGCTTCCACCTGCTGAAGTACGGGCTGGCGCTGATCCTGATCTTCGTCGGCGTGAAGATGGTGTGGCTGAACGATGCGTTCGGCGGCAAGTTCCCGATCGAGTGGTCGCTGTCGATCATCGCCGCCGTGCTCGCCGGATCGATCGTGGCGTCGCTGTGGTGGCCGAAGCCGGCGGCGTCACGTATAGAAGCAACCTAAGTATTTATTGCAGTGTTTCTATTGGTCTATCAGATGCCGCCGCGGTAACGTCGTGGAACGAGAGGGAAGGACCATGGTGTATTTCAACGACGTCATGACGGCGGAACGGGAGAGACACGAGGAATTGCCGCCCCTTCGCTACGCCGCCAGCCAGGATCGCGCGCAGGCGCCGGCCGGGAGGGCGTTCGTCGCCGGCGGTCAGGCGCAGGGCGTTCTGAGCAGCCAGCGCTTGGCGATGTCGACCAGCCCGAGGTAAACGGCCACCGCCGCCGCGAGAAAGAGCCAGTACGACACCGGCAGCGGGGTGAAGCCGAGGACCGCCGCGAGCGGCGTGAACGGAAGTATCACGCCGAGCACGACGATCGACACCGTCGTGGTCGCGAGCGGGACGCTCGGCCGGCTGCGGAACGGGTTGCCGCTCGTGCGGATCACGAACAAAACCAGTGTTTGCGTGGCCAGCGACTCGACGAACCAGCCGGTGTGGAACAGCGGCTCGCCGGCGCGGAAGACCCGGAGCAGCACGTAGAACGTCAGGAAATCGAACAGCGACGAGATCGGGCCGATGCACAGCATGAAGTCCCGGATCACGCGCATGTCCCACCGCTGCGGCCGGCGCACGTAGGCCTCATCGACGTTGTCGGTCGGGATCGTGACCTGCGCGAGATCGTAGAGAAAGTTGTTCAGCAGGATCTGCGTCGGCAGCATCGGCAGGAACGGCAGGAAGATCGACGCCGCCGCCATGCTGAACATGTTGCCGAAGTTCGAACTGGTCCCCATCAGCAGGTACTTCATCAGGTTGCCGGAGGCGCGTCGTCCTTCGAGGATGCCGCGATGCAGCACGCGCAGGCTGTGCTCGCCGAGGATCACGTCGGCCGCCTCGCGCGCCACATCCGCCGCGCCCAGCACCGAAATCCCCACGTCCGCCGTGTGCAGCGACGGCGCGTCGTTGATGCCGTCGCCGATGTAGCCGACCACATGCCCGCGGCGCTTCAGCGCGAGGATGATCCGGTTCTTCTGCGCGGGGGAGACACGCGCGAACACCGACGCCTGCTCGGCAAGATGCCCGAGGGCCGCGTCGTCGATGCCGTCGAGGTCCGTGCCGGCCACGAGGTGCGTGTCGTCGAGTCCGAGCGTACTGCACACGTGACGCGCGACCGCGAGGTTGTCACCCGTCAGGATCTTGAGCGTCACACCGTCGCCGTTGAGTTCCGCGAGCGTGTCCGCCACATCCGGCAAGAGCGGATCGGTAAAGCTCACGAACCCCGCCATCACCAGCTCCGACTCATCGCTGCGCGCGTAGCTCTCGCGCCGTGGCAGGCGACGGAAGGCGACGGCGAGGAGGCGATAGCCGTCGCCGCTGAGGCGCTCGTTCACGGCGATGCACGCATCGCGCGCTGCGGCATCGAGCGGCGCGACCTTCCCGCCCACTTCAACAGCGGTACAGCAGTCGATCACCGATTCCGGCGCACCCTTGGTGATGAGCAGCACGTTGTCGCGATCGTCGGGCGTCTCGACGATGACCGACAGGCGGCGCCGTTCGAAATCAAACGGCAGTTCGTCGACCTTGCGATAGGCGTCGCCGGTCGTGGCCGCGCGTTCCAGGATGGCGGCGTCGAGGGGGCTGCGAATCCCCGTCTCGAAGCGGCTGTTGACGGCGGCCAGCATCATCGCCCTCGGCGACTCGGCGCCGGTGGGGTCCAGCGCCCGGTCGAACGCCATCACGCCCGTAGTCAGCGTGCCCGTCTTGTCGCTGCACAGGATGTCGATGCTGCCGAAGTTCTGGATCGCGGGCAGGTGCTTGACGATGACTTTCGCGGCGGCCATGCGGAGCGCGCCTTTGGTGAGCGTGACCGTGGTGATCATCGGCAGGAATTCCGGCGTCAGCCCGACGCCGAGCGCCACGGCGAACAGCAGCGACTCGAACGCGTCGTGTTTCATGCTGATGCCGACCAGCACGATGAACAGCACGAGCAGCACCGTCGTGCGGAGAATCAGCAGGCTGAATCGCCGCAGGCCGTGCTCGAATTCGGTTTCCGGCGGGCGCGTCGTGAGCCGGGTGGCGATGTCGCCGAACAGCGTCGACGGTCCCGTCGCCGTCACGATCGCCGTCGCGATGCCGCTGACCACCGATGTGCCGAGGAACACCAGGCGCGGCGCCTCCGGGCCGGCATCGGCTGCGCCCGGGGCCGGTGTCGCCGTCTTGTCGACGGGCAGCGACTCGCCGGTGAGCATCGATTGCTGGACCGACAGGTTGCGTGAGTCGAGCAGCCGCGCGTCGGCGGGCACCACGTCGCCCGCGCTCAGTCGGAACACGTCGCCGGGCACGATCTGCCGCAGCGGAATCTCGGCCCACGCCCCGTCGCGCAACACGGTGGCCGTTGGCGTGACGGACGCGCGCAGCCGCTCCGCAGCCTGTTGCGAGCGCGCGCCCTGCCAGTAACTCACCGTCACGCTCAGCACCACCATCGTCACGATGATCAACGCGTCCACACGTTCGCCGACCGTCGCGGAGACCGCGCTGGCGACGAGCAGGATGATGACGAGGGGATTGGCGAACTGCTGCAGGATCTGGACGAGGGCAGACAGGCGGCGGACCGGCGCCGGTTCGTTCGGACCGTGCTCGGCAAGGAGTCGAGCGGCTTCAGCAGTCGTGAGGCCGTTCGCCATGGGTGTGACTACTTCACGGGGCGGTTGCGCCGGTTAGCGCGACGCGAAGCGCTTGAAGAAGCTGTCTGCCTTCCACGATGGCCTCGTCTCATCGTCTGCGACGCGGCGCAGCAGCGCCATGATCACGCGATTGAACTTCGCGGCCGCTTCCAGATCGACGGGTTGCTGCAGGTCATCGGATGGCTGGTGATAGCGCTCCTTCACCCACGCGAGGCGCGTCTTCTCGTCGGCGCTGCCGTACTCGTAGCCGAACTTGAAGGCGAGCGCGGGCACGCCGCGGCGGATGAAGCTGTACTGATCGCTGCGGATGAAGCGGTTCTGATCGGGCTCGCGATCGGTCTGTACTTCGACGCCCTGCGCCTTCGCCACCGCGCGAACCGTGTCGCCGAGTGAAGACTCTGCGAATCCCTGGACTTCGATCACTTTCAGTGGATACAGCGGCAGGAACATGTCGAGGTTGATGTTGCCGACGATCGCGTCGAACGGCACCGTTGGATGCGCCGCGAAGTAGCGCGATCCGAGCAGCCCGCGTTCTTCCGCCGACACGGCGACGAACAGGATCGACCGTTTCGTCTTCGCGCCTGACGCCTTCAGCATTTTGGCAATCTGCAGCATCGCCGCGATGCCCGATGCATCGTCCATCGCGCCGTTGTAGATCGCGTCGCCGTTGACGGGACGGCCGACGCCGACGTGATCGAGGTGCGACGTCATCACCACGTATTCGTTCTTCAGCCGTGGATCGGATCCTTCGAACCTGGCGGCGACGTTGGCGGCTTCGAACGACTCGACCTTGAGCGACGCGCGCATCCGCAGCGTGCCGGGGAGAGCGAAGGTCGGCAACGGCTTGTTGTCTTTGGCCAGCTGCGTGAGTTCCGCGAACGTGTGGCCGCTGCCGGCGAAGAGCTTTTCCGCGCCGCGGGCCGTGAAGCTGAGTGCCGCGACCTGGCCGGACAGGTTCTGCACCGCGCGATCGGAGAGCGTGATCACCGGCTGCGGCGGAGGCGGCGGCGCGCCGGGTGTCACCGGTTGTGGAGTCACCGTCGGAGGCGGCGGCGTTGGCGGTGGCAGCGTCGCGATGCCGATGCCGCCCGCGCGCTTCACGGCCGCCCATCGTTCATCGGCCGTGTTGGCGTGAGACTTGACGTTGTCGGTCACCTTCACCGGCGCGAACGCGTTGACGTAGACGGCGATCTTGCCGCGCAGGTCGAGGCCGGCGAGTTCGTCCCAGCCCGCGTCGGGAATCGACAGCCCGTATCCGATGAACACCATCGGCGCGTCGAGCGAGCCGTTCAGCTCACCACGCGCGTTCAGCGATCCGTCCTGTCCGATCGCGAGGGGCTCTTCCTTGCCGTTGCGAATCAGCGTGAGCTGCGACGCGTTCTCCGCCAGTTGGCGGCTGTCGAACTTCACCGGCTGCCTGAAGCCGGACGTGCCTGCCGGTGCGAGGCCGATCGCCTTGACCTGGCGCTCGACGTAGTCGACCGCGGTTTCGTATCCGGGCGTGCCGATGTTGCGGCCTTCGAGCTTGTCGTCGGCCAGGAACTGTACGTGGGCCCACCACGACTTGCCTTCAGCGGCGAGATCGGGTGACTGGGCAGCTACCGTTGCCGCGACGAACGCCGCGGCAAAGACGATGAGCAGGATCAGCGGTCGTGGTTTGGGCACGCGCGTATTCTCCACGATTGGTCGTGGGGCGGCAATCGCCAGGCCACGGTCACACCGACCACAGGTGAAGCGGCGGCACTCCTCGGTTGGAGCGCCGCCGCGGTGACGGGTTTAGAAGATCAGCTTGGCTGCGAGCTGGACGTTTCGGGGCTCGCCCGACCCGATGCCGGGCGCGCTGTTGCCGTTGCGCGTGTTGGTGAGCAGCCCGATCGTCGTCGAGCTCGACAGCGTCGCGCCCGGGTTGGCCCAGTTGATCCAGTTGAACACGTTGAAGACCTCGCAGCGCACCTGCAGCGACACGCCGGAGCTCAGGGCGGTCGTCTTGAAGACCGACAGGTCCACCGTCTTGAAGCCCGGCCCGTAATACGCGTTGCGCGCCAGGTTGCCGAAGGTCCCGGCTGCCGGAATCGCGAATGCGGCGGGATTGAAGTACGCCTTGAACTGGCCGCTCGTCGGTTGCGTCACGCCGGCAAAGGGATCGCCGACGAGATTGGGACGATCGACGCGCGCGCCGGTGCCGGATCGATCCGTGCCGGTCGTCACGTTGAACGGCGATCCGCTCTGGAACTGCACGATGGAGTTCACCTGCCAGCCCCGGCCGAAGCCTGAATGGCCGATCTCGGGAATTTCGTAGTTGAGACCGCCGGACAGCACGTGGCGCACGTCGAAGTTGGCGTTGCCCCAGTCGAGGTCGATGTTGGTCGAATTCATCGGCAGCGTATTGCGCGCGTCAGAGCCGTTGTCGAGCGCGTGGCCGAGCGTGTAGTTCATGCGGCCCGACAGCCCGTGCCACGCATTCTGCGTGAGCGAGAGCTGCAGCGAGTTGTAGGTGGAGCGGCCCACCGTGACGAGCTCGTTGATCGCGGCGAGGTCGGGGAACTGCGTTGCGAACGGGCGATTGGCCTGGATGAGTCCGGCGGCGTTCGGCGGCGGCGCGTTGATGTCGCGCATCAGCGCGAGGTGGCGGCCACGCGTCCCGACGTAGCCGACCTGCACGATCATCGACCGGTTCAACTGGTGCTGCATGTTGATGTTGAAGCTGTGCACGTACGGCAGCTGCAGGTCCTGGCTGACGGCAAACGCGCCGTAGGGCGGGCGCGGCGTGGTGCCGAACACCGGCTGGTTGTTGGCGATGGTGAATCGCGTCTGCGTGATCGAATACACCGGCGTCGTGCCGCCCGGATTGTTGCCGACGCCGAGCGCGCCACCGTTATTGAAGCCCGTGTTGGCGGTGAAGAAATTCACCGCGAGCATGTCGTAATACATCCCGTAGCTGCCGCGAATCACCGTGGACCCGCCGGCCTTCGGCGTATAGGCAAAGCCGGCGCGCGGCGAGAAGTTGTTCGCGTCGTTCGGATAGAGCTGATCGGTCGAGACCATCCCCTGGCCACGAATGAACGTGGTCAGCTGGCCGTCGCTTGCGTGCAGCACGCCGGGATTGGTGTAGCGCACGCCGAAGTTCACGGTCAGCGTGGGTGATACCGTCCACGCGTCCTGCGCGTAGAGATCGAAGGAGTTCTGCACGTAGTGGTGATGCGTGTTGCCGCGCACCACGCTGCCGGTCGCGACGTAGCCGGCCATGAAGTCGGCGAGCGCCTTCAACGCCGGGCTTGCCTGCGCGGCCGCCAGCGACGCCCACGGGCCGACGGTGCCGTCAAAGGTGAACGTGCCGCGCTTGTTGCTGTCGTAAAAGACGAATAGCTTGGCAAAGCGCGCTTCACCGCCGACCTTCAGCTGGTGATTGCCGCTGGCGTACGACAGCGACTCGGTGACGTGCCAGGTGTCGTCCACGCGCCCGAGCGGCTGCGTGCCGCCGACCGCCGCAAAGCCGTTGAGCGTCACGTTGGGCGGGCCCTGCAGATCGGGATCACCGGACACGCCAGTAGCGAGGCCGGCGCGCGATGGATCTAACGACAGGTCCGCTGAATTGAACGTCTGCTTGAAATAGTTGTAGCCAATCACCAGCTGGTTCAGGAGCCGCGGCGTGATCACCGACGTCGGGATGATCGAGATGTTGTGCATGCGGCTCGGCACGTACTGGTAATACGGACGGAACGGCGAGGTCGTCTGTGCGGTCTGTGGACCGCCGCCGCCGAAGTAGCGCACCGACAGGCGATGCTTCGACGTGAACTGCTGATCGATCTTCACGATGCCGTTGTTGCTCGTGTAGTCGTTGGGATCGGTGCTGATGTAGTTGTTCGCGGTCGCCGGCAGGCCGGCACGGCTCGCTTCGGGCCACAACGCGAGCAGGTTGGTCGCCACCGGATTCACCGGCACGCCGAACTGATCGAGGAGGGCCGTGGCCTGCGCCACCCACGCCGGCGACGGCGTCGTCGTGGCGGTGGTGTTGCCGGCGGTGAGCTTCTGCGATTCGAACGTCGTGAAGTAGAACGACTTGTTCTTCACGATCGGCCCGCCGAGCGAGAAGCCGCCCTGGTTGTTGCGGATCTCGCGCTTGGGCGAACCCGGCGCGACGATCGGCGATTGCGCCGCGAGCGCTTCATGACGATTGAAGTAGTAGGCGCTGCCGTGCAGGTTGTTGGTGCCGGACTTGATCACCAGGTTCACCGTCGATCCGGAGTTGCGGCCGAGTTCAGCGCCGCCGCCAGACTGCACCGAGAACTGGTCGATCGCATCGATCGGCAGCAGCGTGCCGGCAATGCCGGACACGCTGCCCTGGTTGACGGCGGCGTTGTTCTGGAACGCGTCGTTGTTGTCGGCGCCGTCGATCTGGTAGTTGTTGCCACGCGTGCG
>CAZBYY010000062.1:0-15049 GCA_964495855.1 uncultured Acidobacterium sp.
GGCCGCTTCTATGCGCAGCCGTTCGAGCGCGGCTTCGGCACGACCGTGGGCAACAGCCTTCGCCGCGTGTTGCTGTCGTCGATCGAGGGCGCCGCGATCACCGCGGTGCAGATCGACGGCGTGCTGCACGAGTTCTCGCCGATCAAGGGTGTGGTCGAGGATGCGACCGACATCATCCTCAACCTCAAGCAGCTGCCGCTCACGTGCCACGTCGACTACACCAAGACGCTGACGCTGCGGAAGGACAAGCCGGGCCCGGTGCGCGCGTCGGACATCGAAGCGGATGCCGACGTCGAGATCCTGGAACCGGATGCGCACATTGCGACGATCGCCGACGGCGGCCGCCTGCACATGCAGCTGCGCGTCAAGCGCGGCCGCGGCTACGTCGCCGCCGACCGCAACTTCGACGAGGATCTCGGCATCGGCTGGATCCCGATCGACTCGACGCACTCGCCGGTGAAGAAGGTCAACTACCTCGTCGAAGGCGCGCGTATCGGCCAGACCACCGACTACGACAAGCTGACGCTGGAAGTGTGGACCAACGGCTCGGTGACGCCGCGCGACGCGGTGTCGCTGTCGGCGAAACTGGTGCGCGATCACCTGAACATCTTCATCAACCTCGAAGACGAGGGCGATGAGTCGTCGGATTCGGGCTCGGAGCCGGCGCGCGCCGGCGTGTCGAACGAGCACCTCGACAAGAGCGTCGAGGAACTCGAGCTGTCGGTGCGGTCCTACAACTGCCTGAAGAACGCGAACATCCGCACCATCCGCGAGCTCGTGGGCAAGACCGAGACCGAGATGCTCAAGACGAAGAACTTCGGGCGCAAGTCGCTCAACGAGATCAAGGAAATCCTGCAGTCGATGGGATTGAGCCTCGGCATGAAGCTCGATCAGCCGGCGGCTGCCGAATAGCAGAGTAGGAAAAGAAGCCATGCGTCATCGCAATGCCCATCGCAAGCTCGGTCGCGTCACCGAGCATCGCATCGCCCTGCTGCGCAACCAGGCGGAAGCCCTGCTTGCGCACGAGCGAATCGAGACCACCGTTCCGAAGGCGAAGGAACTGCGCCCGTTCGTGGAGCGGCTGATCACCATCGCCAAGCGCGGCGTGAAGGCGGCCGATCCCAAGGGCCGGTCGCTGTCCGCCCGTCGCCTGGTGATGCGCGACGTCCTCAACGAGACCGTCGTGACCAAGCTGTTCGACGAGCTGGCACCGCGCTTCATGGAGCGGCCCGGCGGCTACACCCGCATCCTGCGGATCGGGCATCGCCGCGGCGATGCCGCCGAAGTCGCGCAGATCGAACTGATCGGCAGCGAGTTCGATCCGAAGAAGGCGGAAGAAGAGAAGAAGGCCGCTGAGGCTGCGGCGGCTGCCGGTGAGGCGCCGAAGCAGACCAAGAGCCTCGGTGAGCGCCTGCGCGGCGCCGCGAAGAGCATTCGCGGCGGCGACAAGAAGAAGCAGGACGGCGGCGCCAAGAACAAGGCCAGCAAGCCCGCTCGCGGCGGCGCCAAGAAGACGACGACGCCGCGTAAGGCCGGCGGGTCCTAGACGGGCCTCGGGCCTCAGGCCTCAGGCCTCAGGATCGTGAGTATCGAGATGGCCTCGGTGGCAAGCGCTGCCGAGGCCATTTGTTTGTGATCGTGACCGAGACGGAGCGGATCGCGCGCGCATTGATCGACCGGACGCTGCCAAAAGCGGAGTGGACGCACCATGCGCACCTGCGCGCGGGCCTGTGGCACGTGGCCGAGCATGGTCCGGTCATGGCGCTTGAGCTGATGCGTGAGCGCATCCGGAGCTACAACGAGAGCGTCGGCACGGCGAACAGCGACACGTCCGGCTATCACGAGACGATCACGCGCTTCTATGTGACCGTGATCGATCGATTCCTGTCAGCCGCGGATCAGCGCGGCGACCTCGACACGCTGGCGCGCCAGTTGATCGAGGAGTACGGCGATCGTCGGCTTCCGCTGCGTCACTACTCCGAAGCGCGGCTGTTCTCCGTGGTGGCGCGGCGATCGTGGATCGAGCCGGATCTCCGCCCGATCTGAACCGCTTGTACAATGTCGGCGATGACCGATGTCACCAAGCTGCTCGACAATAATCGCGCCTGGGCCGCGGATCGCGAGCAACGCGATCCCGGGTTCTTCACGCGGCTCGCCAAGCAGCAGGCGCCGGAGTTCCTGTGGATCGGCTGTTCGGACAGCCGCGTGCCCGCCAACGAGATCGTCGGCCTCGATCCGGGCGAGCTCTTCGTACACCGCAACGTCGCCAACGTCGTCGTACACACCGATCTCAATTGCCTCTCGGTGCTGCAGTTTGCGATCGACGTGCTGAAAGTGAAGCACGTGATCGTGTGCGGCCATTACGGTTGCGGCGGCATCCGCGCCGCGCTCGAGAACGAGTCGCACGGCCTGATCGACAACTGGCTGCGTCACATCCAGGACGTCGCTCGCGCTCACGAGGCGACGCTCAATGCCATTGCAGACTTCAATGCCAGGGTCGATCGGCTCTGCGAGCTGAATGTGATCGACCAGGCACAAAACGTGGCGAGAACGACCATCGTGCAGGATGCCTGGCGGCGCGGCCAGGACCTGCAGTTACATGGATGGATTTATGGCCTGAAGGACGGACTGATTTCGGATTTGGGCATCCAGATCGCGGAGTGACGCGGGCCCGCGCCTCGCAATCACGCCGCGCGTGACGAGGCCAGCCACTTCGCGACGGTGTCGATCAGCTTGGCTGGCGAGACTGGCTTCGTGAGGAAGTCATCCATTCCCGCGTCCAGGCAGGTCAAGCGCTCGTGCTCCGATGCCTCGGCCGTGACGGCGATGATCGGGCCCTGAAAGCCCGCCTGCCTGAGGTGGCGCGTGGCGGTCTGGCCATCGATCACTGGCATTCGGCAATCCATCAAGACCAGGTCGATCGACTCGTCTCGCACCAGGGACACGACCTGTTCGCCGGTCGATGAGGTCACACAATGGTGACCGACACGAGCCAGCGTATCGCTGGCGACCAACTGGCTCACGGGATCATCGTCGACCACGAGGATGCGAGCCGCCCGGACCGGCCGCGTGGCGCTGCGAGCCGCCGTCAACTCGGCGACCGGCGCGGCGGCCGGGAACGGCAGGTCGAGCGTGAATGTCGAACCGGTGCCAGGCTCGCTGACGGCGGCGATCGTGCCGCCCATCAAGGCCGTCATGGACCTGGCGATAGCGAGTCCGAGGCCGGATCCCCCGAATCGCCTGGTCATCGACGAGTCAGCCTGAGTGAACGGCTCGAAGATCGCCTGCATCCGGTCAGCGTGAATGCCGATCCCCGTATCCTGGACAGACACGCGTATACCGGTCGAGGCACGTTCCAGCGACAACCGGATTCGGCCGTGATCGGTAAACTTCACCGCGTTTGAGGCGAGGTTCAGAAGCACCTGACGCAGCCGGGTTGCGTCGCCAACATACCTGCTCTCAAGATCAGGTGCGACGTCGCAGGCCACGTCGATCGGCTTCATTCGTGCGAGATCCCTGGCGAGGTCGGTGACTTCCTGGACGACCGATCGGGGATCGAATGTCTCGTTGGCCAATTCAATGCGGCCGGCATCGAGGCGCGAGTAGTCGAGGATGCTGTTCAGCAGGTGCAGCAGCGTCTGTGCGGACTTGCGGGCGACGACCAGGCGATCCTTTCTCGAGGATACGTCTGGCTCGTCGAGGACCAGGTCCAGCATGCCCATGATGCCGTTGAGGGGCGTGCGAATTTCGTGGCTCATGGCCGCGAGGAACTCGCTCTTCGCTCGTGCGGCGGCAGATGCGGCCCGCAGCGCATCTCGAAGTGCGCGCTCCTGCTGTTCTTGCGCGGAGATGTCTCGGAGGAATCCAACGGCAAACACCTGATCGCCAACGCGGGTGGTCGAGAGCGACAGCTCCGCCGGAATTGTCGAGCCGTCCTTACGCAGAACGGGGAACTCCGCCCGCCGTCCCGAGAAGTGTCCGACTTGTCCGAATCGTTTCCTGAACGCCTCCTGGTGTGCGAGGTGGAACTCCGGTGGTACGATCGTCTCGGCGACCGTCCTGCCGACGATCTCGGTGCGCGAGAACCCGAGGATCGATTCGACGCCGGAGTTGGCGGCGACGATCGTGCCCTGCTCGTTAACGACCAAGACCACGTCGTTGGCCGTTTCCATCACCGCATCCCGGAAGGCCTCGGACCTGCGGATCTCGGCGATCTTAATCTCGACGCGCTGCATCAGTTCCGTATTGATTTGTTCCAGCTGGAGCTCGGCCCGTTTGCGCAGGTCGAATGCCTTTCTGAATCCGATGACCAGTGGCGCGAACTCGGTGGCCAGGCGTGCCGGCGGCAGCATGTTGCCGCTGTTCGCCACCTGTGAGACGTAGTTGCGCACGGCATCGACCTGTTGCGTGAGGCTGTAGAGCAGCCACAGCAGCACAGTGCAGAGGAGCAGCTGGGACAGAGCGGTCCACGACGCGCTGGCTGCCGCTTCTGCCAGCGACTGTTGGCGATACGGGAGACCGGCGTAAATGATCCAGGGAATGTTGTTTACCACGCGACCATCCCAAATCCGGTTCACGCCGCTCGAATCCGGTGAGATGACAGGCTCCTGCATGATGATGCTGATGGTACCGTTCGGATTACGGGTGAACGGGAGGCCAAACGGCGTACGGCTGACGCCCTCGACGCGGGTGTTCATCGGCACGGTCAGGCCCGCTCTCGAGTCGAGGTTCTGCGAGCGGAGGACCGTACGCCCGTCGGAGTCGGTGACTGTGATGAGCATGTCAGCCGCCGTACCATCGAACACGAGCGTGTTGAGCCGCGACAGCGCCAGGGTGGCGACGAGAAGCGAACTGGGCGTGCGCCCCCGCCTGAGTAGCATGACGGTCCACTCGCCCGATGCCGAGCGTTCAATTGGCCCCGCGCTCTGCAACATGAGCTGGTCGTTCGCGTGGCTCGCCAATTGAGGCAGCTGGCCCCCAGATGTGAAGCGCCGGAGCGATTCGGTCCCGCTCTCGCACAATACCCGCCCATCTTGGACAACGGTCACATGGATGATGGTTGATAGGGTCGGTATAAATCGAGGCATCACGTTGACTGCCTTCTCGCATTCGGCGGCAGAACTCGCGGCGGCGGCAGGTGCGATGGCGTCAAGGTAGGCAGAGATGTTCTTAGTGGCCAAGTTCAATGTGGCTGCAGTTGAGCTTAAGACCGCACTGACTTCGGCGCCCTTAAGGACTCGCAAGTCTCGGTCTTGTTCATTTAAATCACGAATGGCCAAGACCGCGCCCAAGCCGAGTGTCACGGCCGCAGCCATTAAGGCACGCACGCGTAACGAGCCCGGGAGGGAGCGTAGAATCCAGCGCTTCACTATCTGCAGTAGACTACCGACGGGTATGCCGTTTCAAGTGCTCGTTGTCGACGACTCCGAGATCAACCGAGCCGTCATGGCTGAAATCCTGGCGCAAGACGGATATGCGGTTGAGGTGGCGGCCGGTGGTGCCGAGGCGCTGGCGTCGATCAAGCAACGGCCACCGGACCTGGTGCTTCTCGACGTGATGATGCCCGAGGTCAGCGGCATCGATGTCTGCCGGGAAATTCGTTCCACACCGGGACTGGCCGAGATCTTCATTATTCTTGTGACGGCATTGGCCGATCGAGATTCTCGTCTGGCTGGATTTGAGGCTGGCGCGGACGATTACCTCGCCAAGCCGGTGGATCGCGCCGAGCTGCGGCTTCGTCTGCAGACCATGGCGCGTCTCCATCGTTATCGCTCATTGCTCGAAGAGCGCAGCCGGTCGGCGACGGTCACGGACGAATCTCCGGATGCCGTGCTGATTTGCGGAGCCGATGGGCGTGTCGAATCCGGCAACCCCGCAGCGCGACAGGCATTTGCTGCCCTCGGAGGCCCAGGCAAACCGCTGCTGGTGGACGTCATCCAGCCTGCAGACGCAGGCGACGCTGCGTGGCTCGCTGGCACAGAGTCCACGCCAGCTGGAAGGCCGCGGGTGATGCGGACTGGCGTCGGACGGCATGAGCGCGTGCTGCTCGTGTCCCGAACGCAACATATCATTAGTGATGACCGTGTCGCGATAGTGATTGCTCGCAATGTGACGGAACTCGAGCGATTACGCGTCGCGAGCAACCGCTTCCATCGCCACGAAGCGATCGGCCGGGCGGCCGCTGGTATCGCCCACGATTTTCGGAACCTGCTGACCGGGGTGCGCATGGGCCTTGGTCTGCTCACGGCGCATTTGCCGAACAATGTCGACGCCGCTCTCGCCGCGGCTGAAGAGATCGACGCGCAGATTGATATTGGAGTGGACCTGACGCGAAAGATCACGGCGGCCGCGCGGGACGAAAAGGCCAAGGGCACCGAACCGTACCTGGTTGATCTCAATGCCCTCATCCGGGACATGGCACCCTTGCTGCGCCATTGGGCGGGCGAGCTGTCGGATTTATCGATCGAGCCTGGGGCGTGCCCAAAAATCTGGGCCGACCGGGACACGGTGTTTCAGGTCCTGAGCAACTTGGTTGTCAATGCGAGCCAAGCCATTGCCCCAGACGGGCGCGTCGTCGTTCGCACGTATGCGGATTCCCGAGGAGACGTGGCCGAGGGTGTCCTGGAGGTCACCGACAATGGATGCGGCATGGATGCCGCTACGCAAGAGCGCATCTTCGACCACTACTTCTCGACGAAGACCGCACAGGGCGGGACCGGATTAGGATTGGCAACCGTTTACGAGATTGTCACGGCTGTTGGCGGTACTATTGACGTTGAGAGTGCAGTGGGCCGTGGAACTACGTTCCGGATCCGCTGGCGAGGTCAGCGCCCGGAGGTCCTATGAACCGCGTTCGTGTGGTACTGGTTGAAGACCAGGAATTGATTCGGGATGGCGTTGCCAGGCTGCTGGCCGATATCCCTGGCGTTGTCTTGGTCGGTACCGCAGGAAGCCTGGCAGAGGCGCTATCGCTGTTCGCGGATAAATCACCGGATATGGCCCTCGTTGATGTTGGCCTTCCCGACGGCAGCGGCATTTCCCTGGTGCAGCAGGCGCTGAAGCGCTGGCCAGAGGCCCGGATGATCATGCTCTCGTCGCGCGAGGACGCTGAGGCCGTTGGTGCTGCGTTTTCCGCCGGCGCCTTGTCGTTTGTGTTCAAGTCCGCCTCTCGCGAGGACCTTAAAGTCGCCATTGCCGCGGCGTCTGAAGGCCGCCGATACGTGAGCCCTGCGCTCGCCGATAAACTCGCCGAGTGGGCGAGCCCCGATCCGGCGCTCGACGCGTTCAAGAGCCTCACCCCGCGCCAACTGGAAGTCCTCAGGCGCGTGGCTCTTGGCCAGTCGACGAAAGTCATTGCGGACGAACTCGCCGTCAGCGTCACGACCGTCAACACCCACCGCGTCGAGATCATGAAACGGCTCGGCATTCGCGATGTCGCCTCGTTGACGCGGCTCGCCATTCAGCGCGGAATCATCGAGATCTCCTGAGCCTGCTGCCACTTGGACTCGTGAGTGTTAATGAGTCTTGGTTCGTCAATCTACAGCGAAGGGAAATCCCTGTGTCTACGGTAACCTCAACCAAAGGTGGTGAAGTTCGATGCATTCAGTCCGTCGGTCTACCAAGACCCCATGCCCACGCCGGCTCTCGGCGATGCGGGGCAATGTGCAATGACCGGCGCAACGGCAACCGCCGCGGCTGCTGCAGGGCACATTGGTTCGGTGCTTGTCGTCGAAGACGAGCCGCTGATCCGGCAGGCGATGGTCGAGTGGCTGAAGTCCCATGGCTGGCAGACGACCGAAGCCGCCACTGATACCGAGGCACTGCGCGCGGCGGAGGAGCACAACCCGGCAATCGTTCTCTGCGACGTCAGCCTGGGCGCCACGCGTTCGGGGGTCTGGGTCGCCAGCCAGCTTCTGGCCCGCCGCGACCCTCCGGTAGTGATATTCGCCACCTCTCACGACCTGCTTCCTGTTGATGTCACACTCCGCGAAGGCGTGTCGGCCTACCTGCTCAAGCCATTCAAGCGAGATGCTCTGCTGAACGCTGTGTCGACCGCGGAAGCGGAACTGCTCGCACGGCGCCGGCGTGTATCGGCCACTCAGGCCTACAAGGCCGAAATTGCGACACGCCGAGCCTACTTGCAGCGGCTCATTTCGAGCATGGAAGAGTGGCAGCGCAGCGATCCGGCCACCATCGTCGCCCGGTTGAACCCGCTGAGTACGCCTGTGCCCGATAGGGAGCAGCGCGTCGGATGGCTCGCCGAGCGACTCGGCCAGCGGCTTGGCTTGACGTCTCTCGAGAGGCTCCGCCTGACCCGGGCGGCACACCTGCGCAACCTGGGCAAGCTGGTGATGCCAGACACGTTGCTGGGAGCCGTGCGACAGCTCACCTCCATCGAACGGCAACTTCTCAAGACCTACACCTCGGAAGGCGAGGCGCTGATTGCGCTCCTGGGCTTCGAGCGCGAGGCTGAATGGGTGCGCGGCATGGGCGACCGCTGGGACGGCCTCGACGTGCGTTCGGTCACGCCGGTGATGGAGCCTGCTACCGGCGCCAGTGCGCTCCAGGTGCTCCAGGTGTTCCTGTCCATGACGGACGATCGTCCGTACCGACAGGCGTGGAGCAGCCTCGATGCCATCGATCACCTCCGGGTCGGCGCAGGATCGCTCTATAGCCCCAGCGCTGTTGATGCCCTGATTGTGGTGCTCGCGGAGGCTCGCGTCTAGCCTTCCGCTTCAAGCTTCGTGCGGGTCAAGTCCTGAGTCGCTTGGCGGGGGGCCGGCGGCCCAAGGCGGCCCGCACGAGAACGTCCGTATCAGTCACAGAGAACTTGCGGCTCGCCTCTCGCTCCCGGCCCAGCGGGGATCGAGAGCGAGTGTCGACGCCCTGACCAATCAGGCGGGCTCTTCCGTCATGTGCGCATGATCGGTCTTGTGGGTCGCGATGATCTTCGCTTGAAGATGATTCGGCACTTCGTCGTAGTGCGAATGCTCCATGTGATACGACCCGCGCCCACCGGTTACCGATGTGAGGTGCTGCTCGTAGGTGAGCATCTCTGACATGGGCACCTGCGCCTTGATCACCGTCACGGCCCCACGTGATTCCATGCCCGAGATGCGGCCGCGACGACCGTTGAGGTCGCCCATCAAGTCGCCGGCATGGTCGCTCGGCGAGTAGATCTCCACGTTCATGACGGGTTCCAGCAGCGTCGGCCGCGCGCGGCTCATGGCATCCTTGAAGGCGAGCCATCCCGCCGTCTTGAAGGACAGTTCGTTCGAGTCGACATCGTGGTACGACCCGTCGTATAACGTGACTCGGAAGTCGACCACGGGGAAGCCGGCCAGGTAGCCGCGCAACCGCGATTCCTGGATGCCCTTTTCCACGGCGGGAATGAACTGGCGGGGAATCGACCCGCCGAAGATCTCGTCGACGAACTCGAACTCGCTGCCGCGCGGCAGCGGTTCCATCTTGATCTTGCAGTCGCCGAACTGGCCGTGCCCGCCCGTCTGCTTCTTGTGGCGGCCGTGCGCCTCGACGCGCGCGGTGATCGTTTCCCGGTACGGGATGCGAGGCGGCTTGAGCAGCACGTCGACGCCAAAGCGCCGTTTCAATTTCGCGACGGTCACCTCGATGTGCATCTGGCCCTGCCCGGCGAGCAGCAACTCGTGCGTCTGGGGATCTCGGTAGTACTTGATTGTCGGATCCTCTTCTTCGAGGCGGTGCATCGCCGTGCTGATCTTGTCTTCGTCGCCGCGGCTCTTCGGCTCGATCGCGTACGACAGGACCGGCTCGGGGAACGTGATCTTCGGGAAGGTGATGCCTGCCGCCTTGTCGGCGAGCGTGTCGTTGGTCTTGGTGTCCTTCAGCTTGGCGACCGCGCCGATGTCTCCGGCCTTGAGCTCGGGGATGTTGGTCGGCGTCTTGCCTTGCAACGCGATCAGGTGTCCGAGACGTTCCTGGAGACCTTGCGTCGCGTTGGTGACGGTGGAATCGGCCTTCACGCAGCCCTGATACACGCGGAACATCGTGATGCGGCCGGCGAACTGATCGGCGACGGTCTTGAAGACGAACGCCGCGTACGGCGCCTTCTCATCGGCCGTCCTGGTCACGGCATCACTGCCGGCAAGGGCGGCAAAGGGGCGCTCGGCGGGCGAAGGCAGATACGCGAGGATCGCATCCATCAGCGGCTGGCCGCCGATGTTGGCCAGCCCGGAGGTGCACACCACCGGGAAGAGTTTCGCCGCGCGGGTCGCCGCGGCGAGGCCTTTGGTCAGCTCTTCCTGCGTCAACGTGCCCGCCTCGAAGAACTTCTCCATCAGCGACTCGTCAGCTTCGGCGACCATCTCGATCAACGCTTCTCTGGCATTGGTGACGGCGTCGCTCATGTCTCCCGGCACGGCGCCTTCGGTCATCTTGCCGGAGCCATCGGTCGCGAACGTGTACGCCTTCATCGACACCAGGTCGACGATCCCGGTGAAATTGCGCTCCTCGCCAATCGGGAGCTGGATCGGCACGCACGTCCGGTTCAGCGTCAGGCGCATCGACTCGAGCGTGCGATCAAGCGACGCACGCTCGCGATCGAGCCGGTTGACGGCGATGAGCCGCGGCAACTGCCGTTCCTCGCAGGCCTCCCACGCTTTCTCAGTCTGCACCTCGACGCCGGCGACCCCGTCCACGACGATCAGCGCGCCGTCGGCCACGGCAATACCTGCGCGCGCGTCGGCAAAGAAATTGCCGAACCCCGGCGTATCGATCAGGTTGATTTTGGTCTTGTTCCACTCCGCGTAGGCGAGGCTCGCGGTCAGGGTGTGCTTGCGGGCGATTTCTTCTTCGTCGTAATCGGTAACCGTATTGCCTTCGTCGACCTTGCCGAGGCGGTTGACCATGCCTGCGTCAAACAACAAGGCCGACACCAGTTGTGTCTTGCCAGATCCGCCGTGGCCGGCTACAGCCACATTGCGGATGCTGGCAGCGTCATAGACCTTCATAGGCGGGACCCTCCCGAGGGGCGCTCACAGCCACCCCATTGGCCGAAGAATACTCCCGGTGAGGAGGAAGTCAACGTCTATTGAAGATTGGGTGAGTCCTTGATTGACGATTGTTGGGCGATTTCAGAATGACGATTTTGGATTAATTGGCAATTAAAACTCGTCAATCGGCAATCAATCGGCAGTCAAGGAATCCGCTCAATCACCCAATGTATTTATTCGTAACGCAGGGCTTCGATCGGGTCGAGGCGCGAGGCGCGCCAGGCGGGGAGCATGCCGAAAAAGATGCCGATCGAGGCTGAGAAGCCAAGCCCGAGCGCGAAGGACCACCACGGCAGCGAGACGGGGAAGCCCGACACCAGGTTGACCAGCAGGCCGATGGCACTACCCATCAACACGCCGAGGATGCCGCCGACGCTGGTGAGGACGGCCGCTTCAATCAGGAACTGCACGAGGATTTCGCGGCGGCGCGCGCCGATGGCCTTGCGCACGCCGATCTCGCGCGTGCGCTCGGTGACCGAGATCGTCATGATCGCCATCACGCCGATGCCGCCGACCATCAACGCGATCGAGGAAATCACGACGAGCGCCAGCAGGATCGCCTGGGAGATCTGATCCCACACTTGCAGGATCGCGTCGGAGGTGACCAGGTCGAAGTCGTTCGGCTTGTCGAGCGTCAGGCCGTGGCGGATGCGCATGATCGCCTCGACTTCACGCATCGTCTCTTCGCGCGTGCCGCCCTCTTTCGGCAGAACGGCAATCATCGTTGGCATGCCCCCGAACGGCCCGCGCTGGGTTCGTTCGTTGCCAAACTGCTTGCGAAACGCCGAATACGGGATGATGACGAAGTCATCCGGATTGCCGAAGCCGCCGGGTGCCGGACGCTTGCCGACGACGCCGAGGACCTCGTATTCATTGGCGCCGATGCGGACCGGCTTGCCGATCGGATCGATCCCGCGCTTGGCGAAGATGGCGTCGAACACGCCCCAGCCGATCACGGCCACCTTGCGCGCGCGCTGGACTTCCTGCTGGCTGAACGACCGGCCGTACTCCATCTTGGCGAAGTTGATGTTCACGTACTGCTCGGTCGTGCCCATGACCGGCAGCGGCCGCGTGCGCTCGTTGCGGTAGAACACGCGCTCGATCGTCGGCTGTCCGGGGCCGGCGCCGAGCCAGATGTCGACCAGCCCCGCCGTCGTCGCGAGCTTTTCGATCGCGTCCTTGTCCGCCACCGTCAGGTTGGGACGGCGGATCAGCTCCATGAACGACGCGCCGGACGAAAAGCTGACGGCGCCGAAACGCTGGATGAAGATCGTGTTGGGACCGAGCGAGTTGATGGACTCGCGCAGCGAACTGTCGAAGCCGCGGATGAGCGACGTCATGCCGACGATCGACGTGACGCCGATCACGACGCCGAGCACCGTGAGCGCCGAGCGCATCTTGTTGCTGCGCAGCGTGTCGAACGCCATCGCGGCGGTTTCGCGCAGCAGATCCAGCTGCTTGGTGAATGCGGACATGCTACTCGCGCCTCAACGCCTCGATCGGATCCAGCATCGCGGCGCGCCGCGCCGGGAACCAGCCGAAGAACAAGCCGACCAGGGCGGTGATCACGACGCCGAGGACCACCGACCAGAGTTCGACCGCCGACGGCACCGGCGTCAGCGCCGAGATAACGGTAGAGAAGAGCGAACCGAGGGCGATGCCGACGATGCCGCCGACGACCGACAGCGTGATTGATTCGGTCAACACCTGCGACATGATGTCGCGGCGCTTGGCGCCGAGCGCCTTGCGCAAGCCGATTTCCCGGGTGCGCTCGCTCACCACCATCAACATGATGTTCATGATCACGATGCCGCCAACGAGCAGCGACAGGCCGACGATACCGACCAGCACGACCGCGATCCCCGCCGTGGCCTGCTGGAAGATGCCCAGCACCGATTCGGAGGCGACGATGCCGAAGTTGTCCGGCGCATTCGGCTTCAATCCGCGATCGACGCGCAGCGCGACACGGACCTCGTCGCGCGCGTAGGAGGCGAGGGCCGCGTCACGCGGCTTGACCATCAGCGCCAGGGACTGGCGGGCGCCGAACAATTTCTGGTACTGGCCGAGCGGAATCACCACGAATTCATCGAGCGATCGGCCGAACGACGCGCCCTTCTTCTTGCTCACGCCGACGACCGTAAACGGCACGCCGGCCACTTTGATCTGTTTCTCGAGTGGCTCCGCACCCTTGAACAACCGGTCCGCGGTGCCCCACCCGATCAGCGCGACCGGGCGCTTGCGGGTGATTTCCGTCGGCGTGATCATGCGGCCGCGCTCGGCGTCGAACGTCGAGAAGTCGATGTAGTCCTCGCTCACGCCCTGCACCGTCAGGGTCTCGAGCTCTTCGTCCTTGAACGCGACGCGTGTCTGCGTTTGCGCCTGCGCCATGATCGAGCGAACGGACGTCGCAAAGCGCTTGACCGCGAGTGCGTCCTGCATGGTCACAAGCGGGTTGTTGCGCTGCCGCTCGAAGTCGTCTTCATTCTGGGTAATACCGGTCCGCTGGACCGTGAATGAGTCGGCGCCGAGGTTGCCGACAATCGCGTCGGACACCGCGGAGTTCACGCCGGTGATGAGCGCCACCACCGTGATGATCGACGACACGGCCACGATGTTGCCGAGCAGCGTCAGCAGCGACCTGAGCTTGTTGGCCCAGATCGACTGCAGCGCCAGAACGACGGACTCGAAGAGTGGGGACATAGCGACGAACGATGAACGTCTACCGCTTCGTTTCCCCGGGCTTCGGCGCCGTCTTGACCGGATCGCCGACATACATGCCGCGCACCGAGTCGAACGGGCCGGTGATCACTTGATCGCCTTCCTTCAAGCCGGACAGCGCCTCAAGGTAGCGTTCTCCGGCGATGCCTGTCTTCACGATCACAAACGCGGCCTTGCCGTCCTTCATCAGGAAGACGCCTTCTTTCTCCTCGCGCTTCTCGCCGGGCTTGAGCTCGACCGGCGCCGCCGGCGTGGTCGCTGCCTGCGGCGGACCGAACCGGAAGCGCGGCTTCGGCGGGCGCTCCTCTTCGATCACGTTGCCCTGCGCGTCGTAGTGCAGCTCGCGAACCGTCATCGCCTGGATGGGCACCGTCAGCGCCTGCTGCCGCGTCGCCGTGGTGATCTCCGCCGTGCACGTGAAGCCCGGGCGCACGTCGGGAATCTGCTGATCGATCTGCACCGTGACCTTGAAGTTCGTGGCGGTGCGCGTCGTGCCCGTGCCGGTGGTCTGGATCGGGCTGTTGCCGATCTCCGTCACCTTGCCGGTGAACGTCTTGTCGGGAATGGCGTCGATCTTGATCTTCGCCGGCTGGCCCATCTGCACGAACGGGATGTCGGTCTCGTCCACTTCGACCTCGGCTTCGATGATCGACATGTCGGCGACGGTGAGCAGCACCGTGCCGGCGTTGTTCATCGTGCCGACCATCACGTTTTCGCCTTCCTCGATGTTGCGGCGAGTGACGATGCCGTCGAACGGCGCCGAGAAGCGAACCTGCGCCAGGGTGTGCTGGCTGCTGGTCAGCCCGGCTTGCTGCTGGTTGAGCTGCGTTTCACGTGTCTTGATTTCCTGCTCGCGCGCCTTCAGGTCGCTTTCGCGCATCTCGAGCTCCGACTGCGCGCGCTCCAGCGTTTCACGCGTGGTAAGCCCGGCGCTCCACAGTTCCTGCTGGCGCTTGAGATTCTTCTGCGCGAGATCGAGATTCGCCCGCGCGCTTTGCAGCGACACGCGCGACTGCTCGAGTGCGGTCTGTGCGCCGGCGACGGCGGCGACGTCGCGCCGCACTGCGGCTTCGGCCGTGACCGGATCGATCTGCAGCAGGAACTGGCCTGCCTTGACACGCTCGCCTTCTTCAACCGCCAGGCTGGTCACGCGCCCCATCGTCTGGGCGCTGATGTTGACCGTCTTCTTCGGTTGAATCTTCCCGGATGCCGAGACGATCGCCTCGAGATCGCGCTTCTGGATCGTCTCGGCGGTGACGATGGTGCCCTGGTCACCGCGCCGGGCGAACGCCGCCGCTGCG
>CAZBYY010000063.1:0-14895 GCA_964495855.1 uncultured Acidobacterium sp.
GGTGGCGGCTCCAGGCCACGAGGCTCACCGAGACGCCCTGCAGCATGAGCTCGGCGCAGAGGAACATGACGATCAGGTTGCGCCGGGCGAGGATGCCCACCAGACCGAGGGCGAAGAGGATCGCCCCCACGAGCAGGCCGTCGTGCACGAGCCAGTACAGCGGCTTCTTGCCGAGCCGATCGCGCGCCAGCAGCACCTGCCGGCGCGACAGGTCGACCGCCGCAAACGCGAACATGCCGCGCAGTTTCGTCACCGCGTCGGGGCCCCACTCGAGATACGCGCTCAACACCGCCTCGGTGTCGCTGCGGGTGGCGAACGTGCGCCCGGCCGCCGACAGTTCCCGCTCCAGTTCCGTGAAGTTGTAGACCTCGCCGTTGTAGGCGATGAATCCACCGCGGTCGACGCTCCACATAGGCTGGTGACCGCCTTCGAGGTCGACGATCGACAAACGCCGGTGGCCGAAGCACACCTGCCCCTCTGTAGTGACGGCGCCGCCGTCAGGGCCGCGATGCCGCAGCAGCTGCGTGCCGCGCTCCACCACGGCGATGTCGGCCGGTGTGATCGGCCGGCCGAGGGCGATGGATCCAAAAATGCCACACATGTCGTTACGCCTTGACTCCTGCGGACCGCGTCCCGTCGAGGATGTGTTCAAACCGCTCGACGAACCGGTCCACCGAAAATTCCGTGATGCGTCGGGCGGCCGCCTCGCCGAAGGCGCGCGCCTCCGCGGGGTTGCGCAGCCAGCGCTCGAGATGCTGCGCCAGGCGGACCGCGTCGCGCGGCTCGTAGTACAGCGCTTCCAGGTCTGGCCGCGCCACGTCGAGCGCGCCCGACCGGGTGGTCGAGACGCACGGCAGCCCGGCCGCCATCGCTTCCATCATCGCGTTCGGCATGCCTTCGAAATCCGACGGCATCACGAAGATGTCGGCCGCCGCCAGGAAGTCCGCGACGCGATCGGTGCGGCCGGCGAAGATCATATTGTCCATGCCCGCTGCCGAGGCCTTCACCTCGTCGAACGTTGCGCCGTCGCCGCACATCAGGAAGACGAACGGCGGCAAGGCGGCTTGCTGCCGCAACCGCCGATTCGCCTCGATCAACGACGGCTGACCCTTCTCCATCGAGAAACGGCCGACGTTGAGGATCACCGTCGTGTCATCGGCAATGCCGTAGGCGGCGCGGATGCTGGCGCGGGCCGCGGCCGCCTCCGGCGGCGGCGGGCATGTCGGCGTAATGCCGTTCGGGCAGACTTCGATCGCCTGCGGCGGCATGCCGACCCAGGCCGCATGGTCCTGCTGCAGCAGCGTGCTGTTGACGATCGTCGCATCGACGTAGCGTCGCATCCCGCGGTGCGCCGCGAGCAGCAGTTCCGGTAATGGCGGAGCCGACCAGCCGTAGGTCGGGTTCACGGTGCGGATGCAGAAGACAATCGCCGGCGTGCCAGCCAGTGCCGCCGCGAGGAACGTCGTGACACACATTTCGTGTCCCCAGCCGACGACAATCGCGGGGCGTTCGGCCTGAATGTCGCAGTAGATCTTGTAGATCTGCACGAGTTGAGAGGACCGCCGATTGGGGTTCGCAATCAAGTCCGCCAGCCAGTCGCCAAACAGCGCGGAGTCGGCGTAGCGGGATCGGTCGAGCGTGACGCCGCGACGATACAGATAATTCATCTCGGGAAAAATCTCGACAGCCCGGTGACCGTAACGCACTCGTGCAGCAGTGCAAAGGTGCTTGATCTGCGTCTGCGTGCCGCCAATGTCAAAGCTCGATGTGACGTGCAGTACCGTCATTGACGCGGCGTCAGCGAGGCGTCGCGGCCGAACCGCCCGGAAGCGGTAGGCGTGGCGCCACGCCCAATTGCGAAGGGTGTCGTGGCACTGCCAGCATCGCGCTTTGCTCCTCCACCACACCGCGTTGACCGATCGATACAACCACCAACGAGGCCGCTCCGGTAGCAGGCGCCACAACCGCCGCGCCAGGCCTACTGCGAAGTCGCGCAAGCCGCGGTCACCTCGCTGAGGACGCCGTCGAACGTCTTGGTGGATCGCTCGACGGTGAATTCGCTGATGCGGCTTGCCGCCGCTGCCCCTAGCCGCTGCCGCTCCTCCGGGTGCTCGAGCAGCGCCCGCAGGTGCTGCGCCAGGCCCAGCGCATCTCGCGGCTCGTAGTAGAGCGCCTCGCTGCCATCGCGAGCCACGTCCATGGCGCCCGATCGGTTGGTCGAAATGCACGGCAGGCCCGCCGTCATCGCCTCCATCATCGCGTTCGGCATCCCCTCGAAGTCGGACGGCATCACGAAGATGTCTGCCGCCAACAGCACGTCCTTCACGCCAGTGGTGCGGCCCAGGAAGCGAATATTCTCGGCACCGGTCGATTGCGCAAGTTGCTGCAGGGGTTCCAGTGTCGGGCCGTCGCCGCACAACGCCCACAGGAACGGCACCGGCATCGTGCGCTTCAACAACATGGCGTTGGCTTCGATGATCGTGCGCTGCCCCTTCTCCGGCGAGAAACGCCCGACGTTGACGATCAAGACGGTGTCGTCGGACGCGCCCAGCTCCGCACGGACGCGCTGGCGCACCGCGGCTCGCTCGGCTGCTGGACGCGCCGGACCGGGATCGACGCCATTGGCGCACACGCGGATGCGCTCCTCGGCCACGCCCGACCACTCGCTGTGATCACGCCGCAAGAACGTGCTATTGACGATGATCGCCGAGGCCCACGACGACGCCCGGCGATGCGCGCGCAACATCATGTCGCCAAGAAACTTCGGCACCCACAGGTAGGTCGGGTTGGTGGTGCGAATGCAGAACACGATGTGCGGGACCCGGGCCAGGCTCGCCGCGATGAACGCGGTGATCGACATCTCGTGTCCCCAGCCAACCACGATCTCGGGCCTGGCGCGGCGGATGTCGCAGAACACCTTGTAGATCTGGACGATCTGCGAGGACCGGTAATTGAGGTCGACTACCAGCCTGCCGGCCGTGCGACGGAACACGCCTCCCTGCACGTAGTCCGAGGCGGCAATCCGGACACCCTGCCGGTACAGGTAGTTCATCTCCGGAAAGATCTCCGTGGCCGTATGCCGATATCTCGACGATGGGCTGTCGCACAGGTTTCGAATCTGCGTCTGGCTGCCGCCAAGATCGAAGCTGCCAGTGACATGCAGCACCAGGCCGGGTTGGGCGCCCCGCGACGGCTTGCGCCATCGGCGTAGCCAGTGCGCCCGGGACCAGATCGCGTCGAGGATCTGCCAGTGAAACCGCAGCAGCGCGCCCCAAGCCGCAAGCGCCAGGTGATCGATGCCGCGGGCGTCCGGCCACTTCTCCTTCGCGATCATCCGGTGGTTCCACAGCGATACGACGCGCCACGCGGCAACCACCTTCCAGAACCCGCGAATCACAGAATGGTTCGAGCTGACTGTCCGCTGATAGAGCGCGTAGCGGAGCGGCGCCGGCAACAGCCGCCAGAGGAATCGGCCGACCTGCCGCGGTATTTGCGACACCGGCGTCACGATTCAACACACCCAATCATTGCGAGACGCCGGGCTCCAGAATCGCCGCGAACTGCCGCGCCGTCGCCGCCAGCGCGAATTCTTCGGACGCCGGCGGCTGGTGCGCCGTCTCCGGCACCGCGTCCATGGCCTGACGGATCATCGCGGCGATCGCCGGCACGTCGCCGGGCGCGACGACGGCATGGCCGCGCGCCCGCATCACGTCCGCCGACGCGCCCTGGCCGGGCGTGACCGCGAGGATCGGGCGGCCGGCCATCAGGTAGTCGACCACTTTGCTGGGAAGGAACACGTTCGTATCCGCCGGCGCGTCGAGCAACAGCAGCATGTCGGCATCGCGCATCGCGGCGAGGCTCTCGACATGGGACACGCGCGGCACGAACGTGACGATGCCCTCGAGCGCCAGCTCGAAGACCCGGCAGCGCGCCTCGTAGAGCCCGGAGCCCTCGCCGACGATCACCAGCTCGAGGCGGCTCTCGAGGCCGCCGTCACGACGCAGCCACGACAGCGCGTCGAGCACATCGTGAGCCGTCCTGCGTCCGACGAACAGGTTGCCGACATACGCGATGCGAAAAGCGCGCCGCCCCTCCCGCGGCGCGGCCAACCGATCGGCCAGCGGCAGCAGATCGTGATCCATGCTGTGCGGAACCGAGTGCGCCTTGCGCCGCCACGATTCCGGGTATTTCCGCATCACCAGCTCGGCGGCGTACGGGTTGGTGAAGACCACGGCGTCGGCACGCTCGACGACAGCCGCTTCACGCTGGCGATTCAAGGCCTGCTCGGCTTCTGGGAGGTCCGAGAGATACAGGCTGTCAACCCACGGATCGCTGAAGTGCGCGACCCAGAACAGGTCGCGTCTCCGCGCCGCGACGTTCAACCCGACGAGGTGATCGCTCCACGGCTGCGCGAAGGTAATCAGGGTCCGGCTCGCGGTGGAGGTCAGCGCGCGGACCGCGGCGCGGGTGGCTCTGGCGACCCACAAATCATCTGCGGCCAAGCGGCGCTCACCGCGCCGCCACTCGCCGAACCGCCGCCAGCGATCGACCAGCGAACGCCCGCCGGCGAGCGCCAGGTCGACGGACACGAGGTTGTAGAAGCCTTGGTAGATTCGGCCCAGTTCGGCATCGATGACTGTGGCGGCGCCGAGACCGTCCAGGGCCGGGGCCACGACGGTCGTCGACCATCCCTGTTGATTGAGGCCCTTGAGCAGGCGAGCCACCTGAATCGAGCGCGGAAACAGTGCCGGCGGCATGCACCACGACACCGCCACCAACGGTTTCACGACGGCGCCCACTCCCGCAGCCACTGCTCCAGAATCAACAGGTGCCACAGGCGATGCCGATCGTGCGTCGCCGCATCATCGGCAACGCCGCGCGCGACCAGTGCCGCGACCGCGTCGCGCTGGAACCAGGCCAACACCCGCGACGATGGCGCCAGTAGCATGTCGGAGACCATCGGCCGCAGCGATCCGGACAGCCATTGGTAGACCGGCACAGGGAAACCCTGCTTCGGCCGATCGATGATCGCGCGGGGCAACAGGCGTTCGGCGAAGGTGCGCAGCACGCGCTTGGTAGTGGTCGAGGCGTCGCCGACCTTGGCCGACAGCGGCGCCCGGGCCGCCCATTCCACCAGACGGTAATCGAGGAACGGGGTGCGAAGCTCAAGCGAGGTGGCCATCGACATGCGATCGGCCTTCATCAACAGGTCCTCGACGAGCCAGTCCTGGCAATAGGCAAACAGCATCTGGTCGAGGGGATGGCGCGCGCCGGCGCGCGCCATGTGGCCGCGCACCACATCCATGCTGTCGGAAAACGTCGCCGGCGCGAGGAACAGCGCCCGCTTCTCGTCCGAGGTCATGTAATTGGTCATGTGCGGCGGCACGGGATCGGTGCGCAGATCCCCGGCGCCCGCCGCCATGCGCGACGACAGCCAGCGGTTGAAGTCGTAGCCGGCGAGGATCTCGTCGGCGCCTTCCCCCGACAACGCCACCGTCACCGATTCGCGCGCCAGCTTCGACACGTAATACAGCGGTACGCTGGCCAGGTCGGCGAGCGGCTCGTCCGTGAAGTAAACGAAGCGTGGCAAGAAGTCGAGGAACGCCCGCTCGTCGATGACGACTTCATGGTGGTCGGTTCCGAGATGCTGCGCCACCTGGCGGGCATAGTGCCGCTCGTCGGTCGCCGGGCTGTCGGCAAACGACACCGAGAACGTGTTGATGCCGCGCTGGTGCTGCGCGGCCACGGCGGCGACGGCACTGGAATCAATGCCGCCGCTCAGGGTAATGCCGACCGGCACATCGGCGATCAATCGCAGGCGCACGGCGTCGGTGAACAAGGACGCGAATTCGCCGATCAGTTCGACGTCGTCGCGCCGGTCCGCGGCGCCTCCGGGAATGTCCCACCACCGCGAGACCTGCGGCGCCGCCGCCGTCACGGTCATCGTCAAGCGATGCGCCGGCGGCAGCTTCCAGATGTGCTTCCATATCGTCCGCGGTGATGGCACGTAGCGGAAGGTCAGGTAGTCCCAGATCGCCTGCGGCTCGATCTCGCGCGGCACATCAGGAATCGCCAGCAGCGCCTTGATCTCCGACGCAAAAGCGAGCCGGCGCCCATCCCAGTAGTAATAGAGGGGTTTCACGCCCATGCGATCGCGCACCAGGTGCAGGGCCTGGCGGCCGCGATCCCAAATCGCCACCGCGAACATCCCGTTGAGGGCGTGGAAGCCGTCCAGACCGTGGCGGCGGTACTGATGCAGGATGACTTCCGTGTCTGAGGCCGTGCGGAAGCGCTCGCCCGCGGCTTCGAGCGACGCGCGCACGTCGCGGTAGTTGTAGATCTCGCCGTTGAACACGATGTGCAGCTGCCCATCGTCGGTCGACATCGGCTGGTGGCCGCCCGCCAGGTCGATGACGCTCAACCGCTGCAGGCCGATCGCCACGTGTTCGTCCGCGTAGGCGCCGGCATCGTCGGGGCCGCGATGGCGGATGGTCGCGCCCATGCGCTCGACCAAGGCGCGCGCGGCGTCTGGGGGTGCGTCGAAGTTCATCAGGCCGGCGATGCCGCACATATCAGGTCGTCAGCGGATCACGTCACTTCGTGGTCACAGCGCGCGAAATCTCCGCACCGCGTCACGGCCGTGCAGGCTCGGCACATGGTGCTGCGCCAGGACGTCGAGCACGCGCTCGAACGGCCGCTGACCGGCGACGTGCGAAGGGTCGGCGTAGTAAGTCAGCAATCCAGGCAGTCGCAGCGCCTGCATGCGTTCGATGGTTTCCGCAAACAGCTCGTAGTACTCGTCGCCAAGCGTGTAGTGCACCCGGTTGGTCAGGTACGTCCACGAGTCGAGCAGCGTCGTCGGATTCCGGTACGACCCCATGGTCGGCAGCTCGATGATGCCGTGTCCGCCACTCACGACCGGGCCGTGCGACAGCGCCGTCGCTGGCGTGGTGGTCGAGCAGTAGGTGTATCCGAGACGCCGTACCGTCGAATAGATCAGGTCGAGCTGTTCCGGCGACTGGAACGATCCGAAATGCGGCGCGCGAAACCCCTCCGGCGCTGTCCCCGTGACCTCGCGCGTGATGCGATCGCCGAGTTCGATGTCGGCGACCACCGCGTCGGCCGGCAACTGTTCGTAGAAGGTAATCGGCCAATACCGATCGTCGCGGAATTCAGCGTGCGCCCGGCCGCCGTGATTCAAGAACTCCGCGCCCTCGCGCGCGACCGAGGCCCACACGTCGCCGCCCTTCTGCAATTGCGATCCGGGCACCGCGTAGCCCGAGGCAATGCCGCGGCGCTTGAGGTCGCGAGCCAGGTCGGCGACGACCGCGATATCGAAATCCGTATCGCAGTCGAAGGTCAGCAACAGGTAGAGACGATCGATGCCGCATTGCCGGCACAGCGCGACATATTGATCAATTGCCGATGGCTCCGGCTCCGGCGCCGGCGCGGGGGCAACGGGCGGCGGAGTCGGCCGAAACAGACGACGCAGACGTTCCAGCATGTCAGTCGCGCTTACGCGCCGAGGTCCACAGGCTCCAGCCCCAGCGCCGCGCCAGCGCTGCGACCGAGGACTTGCGCATCACCCTGGTGCCCAGCTCGTTGCCCCACCCGTTGAGGATGTTCGGCACATCGGTGCCGAGCACACGCACGTTGACGTCCGCGAACGCGTCGAAGATTGAGGTGCGCAGTTCCGCCTCGGTGACCGGCCAGGTATGCGGGTTGCCTTCGCGGCGATCGCCATCGGTGTAGCGGCTCGCCAGGCTCAGCTCGTCGAGCCAGCGCCGCTCGAGATTCACGAACCCCTCCTGCCACTGGATGACGAAGCGATACAGCATCGATTCGCGGTTGTAGAGCATCACGCCGGTCTCGCCCCCGGGCCTGAGCACGCGAAAAATTTCAGCGACCGAATCGCGCAGCGACGGCGAGTGATGCAGCACGCCCCACGAATACACGTAGTCAAAGCTGCCTTCGTCGAACGGCAGCCGGCCCCCGTCTGCTTCGCGAATGTCGGCGCTCAACTCGAACAGCTCGAAGCGGCGGCGGGTCTGCTCCACCGCGACGGGGTTTAAATCGATCGCCGTGACGCGCGCGCCCTGGCGGGCCCAGTTCATGGCCATGCAGCCCATGCCGCAGCCGATTTCGAGCACCCGCGCGCCGGCGTATTTCGGATAGTCGAACAGGTTCGAGAACGGGCCGAGCGCGCCATGCAGCGGCTCGTTCCAGCGATAGAACGTCGCGTCCGCCTGCTCGAAGAACTCGCGCGTGCCCAACGCGACATCACGCGACGCGCCGCCATACTCGGTGCTGCCGTGCTCGTCGCCATAGGTCATCGGAAATTCTGCCCACCATTTCCGCACGTCCTCGCGAACGCTCACGACGAAAGGCCCTTCATGCGATCCCAGGCCGACAGGGTGGCCGCAAACGGGCGAACCGCCTGCGCGAGCGAGCGCTCGACGATCCGCGTCGAGGCGAGCCAGCGATGCCGGTCGAGACGGCTCGACATCGACTGATCGACCGTGAACACACGCCGTCGCCCGTTGATGACGAGGATCGATCCGCAGTCGTTTACCAGCCTGCGCTCCCCCGCTGCGCAGCCAAGGCCAAGCGCGTCCGGGTAGATCGCGACGACGTTGTCGAAGCTGCGGGCCCGTGCGGCAAGGTTCGAACGCCAGAAACGCGGGTTGACCAGGTCGACGATCTCACCCATGCCGGCGACGGCCTGCGGATCAAAGGCCGCATCCATAGCAATGGCGGGCGGCTGGTCGGGGCACAAGTAGTCGGCGGCGTGACGCATCATCGCGACCTGATATGCCAGGTTGCGTGGATTGGCGAAGTGATCGCGGTGAACGATGAAGTGGCCGTGCGATCCCGGTCCCTCGAGGCGTTGAATCCAGCTTGGGGCCGGCTGATCCTGGTCGCGACCATGGTACGCGAACAGCAGGAACAAGGTTCGGCCTGGCGATGCTGGAGCGGCCCACGTCAATGGCAAAGTCACGCGCGCGTCGCCAGCAGATAGAGAGACGAGGCCTGGCGCGGCAGGAACACGCGGCCGACCGCCGAGAACACATCGTCAACGAGCTTGTACTTCCGGATCCGTCCGTCGAGACGCCAATCCGGCGGCCCCCACCCCATATAGTGGGTGTGTTGCACCGACAGCCCGGCGGCGCGCATTCTGTCCGCGATCGTCTTGCCGGTATAGAAGTGCACGTGGTCGGTGGTGGCGAGCGATTGCGGGTCGCGGCGATACGCCCACTGCCACCACCACGAGCCTTCGTTCGGCGTGCCAAGCACGAGGAGACCGGCGGGCTTCAGCAGCCGTCGTGCGACCTTCAGCGCTGCGACGTCGTCCTGGATGTGCTCGATCACGTGATTGAAGAAGATGATGTCGAACGATTCGTCTTCGGCCGGAAAATCGAGGATGTCCGCTGCGAAGATCGTCGCCTGAGGATTCTGGGCCTTCGCCCGGACCAGCCGCACCAGGTTGTAGTCGCTGCCGTAGGCATGTTCGGCAAATGCGGACAGCCACGCCAGGTTGTTGCCGTCGCCGCAGCCGAGATCGAGCAGCCGCTGTACTCTGGCCATCCCGGCGGCGGCGAGGTGTTTCCGAATCACGCCCTGCACGTATTCACGACGCTTGCGAAGATGATGCCGCCACGGGCTGCTCTGCTCGGGGGCCTGTTCGTCCCGATACCAGTTCGGCCGCACGCTGGCGGCCGCCTCGACCTGCGATTTGAGCGGCGTCCAGTCGGCGGCGAGGATCGGGATCCCCTGCTCGAAGTGGACGGCTTGGCCGCAGCGCTCACAACGCAGGCCGCCACTGTCGTTCAGCGCGGCACCGCGGCAGTGCGGGCAGCGCAGACAGTTCATTGCGTCGATCATGCGGAAACAACCGTACTTACACCGCCCTTATCTTCGAGCAGAGTCCCACCCGAGTCGTCGAATCGCATCGGCAGCAGCCGAGGCAGCGACAAGGTGGCCGGCAGTATCCCAGTGTCCATCGAAATCCAGATACGTCCTCTGTGACTGGGCGGCCAGGAAATCTTCCGACAAGTCGATGAGTCGATCGGAGTTCACTTTGTTGACGAGCTCGCGCTGAAGAGCAAAACGATCCCCGTCTGTGAATCCGAACAGACACTTGCTTGTGTCCCACCACCTGTCATTGGACTGCTCACGGGTTGGGAAAATCAGGATTAGAGTGCGGCCATTGTTCGCGTCGAGCAACGCCTTAATGAACGGTAACGTCTCCTCAATTGACTTACGGAATGTCGGATGCCGCGAATCGTGCTGCCAAGTCCAGCCGCGGTAATACGAAAAATAGTTGCGACGGTATGTAGGATCCCCCTGCGACGGATCAGGGAAGACGCAGCGCTCAAGCTCTGGAGGATCAGCCGCAGTGACAGCGGTTTGGGGGGACGCGGACGACCCAGTGGCTGCGCGTTGACGCGCCGCCTGCCACACGCGCCAAGCCTGTCGTAGGCGAATCGCCGAGTCCTTCTCCCAAAAAGCGTCGAGAAGATGCAGATCCATATATTCGACGATGTCGTTGAACGCGTACAGCCCAATAACCACCACGTCGGGCTCGATCGGTTGAAGCTTGTACTTCGCGGTCAAATAATATTGAATGGCGCTGTAGTTGTGGACGCCGAGATTGAATACGGCTGAGTCCGGACCGAGGATCTGTTCGAGCTGCGCTGGCCACGTGTCACTCGCTCGAACGTGGTACCCCTCAGTGAAAGAATCTCCAATAGCAGCAACATGAAGCCCAGACCGTGCGCGCTTCGCCGCGAAGTCGACGTCACGGTAACCATCCGAGTTCGTCCGGATCTCAACCGACCGTTGCTGGCCCACGCCAACTTGATAGCTGAAGGTCTTCAGATAATTCCGCTTCAGCACGTATTCGACATGCGGGTCGAACGAAAACCAGTTGTAGTCGCTGAAGTATCCGGGATCGAGTCGGTCGACTAGTGCAGGCTGTATCCGCAGGGCCACTTCAAGGCCGACAACACACAACAGTCCGGTCAGGACAAATACCAACACGAAGACCAGTAGCTTCAAGCGCATAATCACTCCGTTTGGCTCGACCGCCGCATCATCTGGCGATACACCCCAGCAACCTTTGCCTCGGTGATGGAGGGCGACCACCGGTCTTCTGCGTATTGCCGCGCACGGCGCCCCAAGGACTCGCGCGCCGTACCGTCTGAAAGCATCTGTTTTATTGCCGCTTCGTAGCCATCGACCGTATTGTCCACAAACTGCACGATGGGCGCGGCTGCGAGCTCTGGCACAGGTGCACCGTGGCGACGATTCATGATTACTGGTAGACCGGTGAGCAGCGCTTCGAGAACCGACTTGTTCAGCTCGAAGTACTCTGTATGGACTGCGAACAAGTCGTAATCGGGAAGTATCTGGCAGAGTGCATCGTTTTCCAGAGCCGGACGAAATACGATCCGATCACCGGCACCGAGTTCGCGCGCCAGAGCTTCGAGCCGTGGCCGTTCGGGACCATCGCCGACGATCGTGAGTTCGACCTGCGCAGTCCGAGCGACGGCGCGAACGATCGCTTGCGGGTTCTTTTCAGCAATCAGCCGGCCAACGCTGATGATGCGCGGCCGTGCGTGGAGCCGGTAGTCGTCCTTGACCCGCAGGTGGGCCGAATTGAGCACGTTATAGCAGACTTCACGGCGCCGGACGCCGAGCCGATCCAGGTACGGGAGAATGGGTTTATACACCGGCATCACGAGATTCGCCGTCCTCAGACCAACGCGCTCGATGTATTCGTAGAAATCGTTGTGGCGCCGCTGCGCGTCGGACAACTTGCCTCCGGGGAAACGTCGGGTGGGGTTGACATCGGGATTGATGTGCAGCGACACAACGTACGGAATACCCAATACCTGACGTGCCCGTGCGGCTAGATAGACGTTCCAGTCGCCACCGTGGCAGCGAATCAACTGCGGGTTGATCGCGCGCAGCAGCCCGAAGCCCCGCCACGCCCATTTGAGCAGGTGCCAGCGTTTATACGGCTGTCCGACCAGGTTGAGATCGTCCGAGTAGTTGTGCACGTGAAGCTCGGCGCGGCCGACGAGGTAGCGCAGCGGCTCGAGCGGCGGGCGATCGTCGTTCGTCATCACGATGTGCACCGCGTCGAACACATCGCCGGGATTGTAATAGCGCGGCTGCAATTCGCCCTTGTCGACGATGTCCGACAGGCGATCCGGAATGATGACGGCGAGACGCTTCATGCCAGGCGGATCCGCCGCCGCAACGGCTCGAGACGCCGGTCCGACCAGCGCACGAACGCCGCCGAGATCACCAGGCACAGCAGGAACGACGACAACAAGAACCTCAGGCTCAGCGGGTTGATCGCCGCCGGGAACATGATGCGGATGACGCCGCCCGCGAACACGTGCGTGATGAACACCGGGTAGGCCAGATCGCCCAGCCAGCGATCCAGGTCGCCCTGCACCTGCCCGATTGACGTGATCAGGATCGGCACGAACAGGATCGCGGCGCCGTAGAAGCCGACGTAGTACGGCGGCAGTCCCATCCAGTCCGTCAACAGCGGCAACACGCCGAACACCCCCAGCAACAACCACGCCGCGGTCTTCGGCAGCGCCGTCCTGACCAGGTTGGAGTAGAAGAAGTAGATCACCGATCCAGCGGCGAAGAACACCGATGCGGCGTGCGGCGGGGTGTAGCGGGGCCCGAAGCGCGGTTCGGTCCGGATCAACCACACCGTGATCGCCACACTGACGATCAACCACACCATCGCCCCGGCGCGCGTCCTCGCCAGCAGCAGCGGCATCGCCACATAGAAGAACATCTCGACGGTCAGCGTCCAGCCCGGGGGAATGACGATCTGAGGCGCGTTCGCCAGGTCGTAGAGCGTGAGGTTGCGGATGTAGTCATACGCGGTCTGCGGCAGCTGCATGTTCGAATAGGTCTGGCCGAACGTGGTCGGAAACCACCACAGCAACAGCAGTGACAGGCCTAGGAAGATCCAGTACGGGGGATAGATCCGCAGGCAGCGGTTGACCATGAACCGGCCGCAACCGCGCGCGTCGAGCCCGTAGGTCTCATGAAGCACTTTGGTCATCAGGTAGCCGCTGATCATGTAGAACGCCGTCACCGCGTGCGCGCCGACGCGGTTGGCGGTCGGCAAGTAGAGGTGATTCATCACCACCAGGCTTGCGAGCACAAAACGCACGCGGCCGATCATGTCCTAGGCTCGTTCGCACACGAACAGGTGCCGGAACGCGAGGTTGCGAATCAGCGGCAGGCTGCTGATCCACTCATCGACCATCCGGCCGGCAAGACGCTGCCGCATCACGCGCTTCCAGAACGGGTGCAGCAACGGCCACAGCCAGGACGGGCGATCGGTCCACAACGGCAACAGCTGGAACGATCGGTGGGCGATGATGTGCAGGCCTGCGTCGCGCAAGGCGTCGCGCATTTCCCGCAGCGTCAGGGCGTGGATGCCCGGCAGTTCCGGGTAATAGCGCAAGCAGAAGACGTTCAGCGATCGACGGTTGCCGAAGTCGATGACGGCGCGTCCGCCTGGGGCGAGCACTCTGCCGATCTCCGCCACGACGAGCTTAGGATCCGGGATCGCATAGATGGATGAGAAGCAGTAGAGCGTCGAGATCTTGCCATCGGCAATCGGCAGATGGCGCGCATCGGCCGCCACAAAATTGACCGCGGCCGCTTGGGACCGTGCGTCGCCCTGGGCCCGTTCGAGATAGCGCCAGCTGAAATCAAGCCCGATCGCGCGCGACGGCCGATGCCGCGACATGTCAATTACGTGCTCGCCGGCGGCACAGCACAGGTCGACGAGCGTGCCGCCGCGATCGTATTGATGGAGCGCCGCAAACTTGTCGGCCAGCAGCCGGTCGACATAATCAGCGCTCTCCGCCTGTACCTTGCGACAGATGTTTGACGGGTCATAGTGCGGACTTCTCTCGTAAGCGTCACGAACTTTGGCGCTGTCGTCTGGCGGCGGCGCCGGCGGCGGTTGCGTGATCACGCCCCTGAAGTAGTTCACCGTATCGCCACCGAATTTCGACTTGAAGGTCGTCAAACCGCGCTTCTTGCCCTCGACCTCGCCAAGAAAGACTTCGCCGATCTCGTAGCGTTCGCATCCCGAGTCCCTGGCGCCGCGCAGGGCCTCCCAGAACACCAGGTAGTTGGCTCCTGTCTCCAGTGCTTGCGACGCGCTGCACCCGGTGTGGTACATCGCTCCCGTCCCCAGACGGGCGGTGTTGTGAAACGCAATCGGCTCTCCGTCGGGCGCAAACGCGCACCACAGGACGCTGTTGCCTCTGGCTGCCAGGCGCGTCGCGATCCCCTGGAAATACTCATAGGGGTGCGGCACTTCCCCCGTGCGTTGGTATGTCTCGGTGTGCAGGCGGTAATAGTGATCGAGATACTCCGGCCACGACACCTGTCGGGCGGCGATTCCGTGCTTCGCGGCCCGCCGGATTTGCTGTCGCGTATCGCGCGAGAACTGCATCAGCAGCGCCTCGTCAGAGTGGCGCAGGTCGAGGACACGAGCGTGCGACGATTGGTCTTCGAAACCGAATGCGACAAACGGGTTCGCGGTCAGGTCTGCGGCACCGGCGGCCGCCGGACTCAAGCCGAATGCGATTCGCGCGGCGCCCTTCTCAGCGGCGATCGCCCGCACACGGCTGAACACCTCCGATGTAATCGCAGCAGAGCCGGGGCTCGGCATCACTGCCGGCGCCGTGAGACCGAAGCCGGTCCCGGAAAGGCTTTTTGAGGCGGCCTGCCATTGAAGCGCAACGGTGGCGACCACCTGCTGATCGTCTGCGATGGCGAAACTGACATCTTCGAGCCCCCAGCGCTCGACTTTCAGGATCAGCTCCTGCCAGTCCCACA
>CAZBYY010000064.1:0-14783 GCA_964495855.1 uncultured Acidobacterium sp.
GGATCGCCGCCGTCCTTGTTGTTGTTGTCGATGAAGCGCGATACGAAGACCTTGCCCGGCTGGTTGTCACCGCGATTGAACGCGATGCCCGAGTAGTAGAACAGTCCGCTCGTGCCGGCACGCACGGTCGGGTCGGCGGCCGCGCCGAGCCCGTAGATCGGAGAATTCAATCCATCAGCGGTCGCATCGAGCTTGTGCCCGGGCAACAACTGCGATGTCCACGTGGCGCCGCAGTCGAATGACTTGAAGACACCCAGCCACGCATCGCCCGTTTCGCCTGCGGCCTGCTCGACATCCACCGCGCGATAGTCGTTTGCGCCGGCCAGCAAGTGGCAGGGATTGCGCGACGAGACCGCAATCGAGGGTTCGTTCTGGCGTTGAAGAAAGGGATCACCGATGAGCGTGGAGGGCGCGACAAACGACGCCGGTCCCCCGACCATGTTGACGTTGGGCCCGACTTGCTGTGCGTTCGCAGCGGTCGCAACCGCCAGGCAAGAGAGCAGAAAAACAACGCGAACGGCCGAAGTCATCGACGGCGCGGGGAGCAGACGCCGCATGGCAGCCTCCAAGCTGAATGGGTCACAAACCTCAGGGCAGACGAGAATTACAGGAACAGCACAACTTGCAGCAGAAGCACGATTCTAGCGCCCATTCGTCGCATTGCACGAAAAATTCGTGTAACGGGAATTCCCTTACGCACGAATAGACGCGACTGGTCTGCGGTAAGTTCGATCACTCAAAATTCAGTATTTTTCCGACCAGAATTGCCCGTGCTTCGTATCATGGTGGCGGTGCGCCGCCTTCTGTCGGTTCTTCTGGTCGGGTTCCTTGCCGCGGGGTGCGCGTCGCGGCGGGCGGCTCCGTTCGTTGCAACACCGTTTCCCCTGCTGACCTGGTTGGGGGAGTCCACAAAGCCGGCCAACACGGCTTACCCGCAGTTCCAAACCGGCACCAGGTTCGGCAGCCTCTCCGGGCTCGCGCCCGATGCGGAGTCGCAACAGTGGGTCGGCGTCATCGACGATCGCGAACACACGCGTGTGGCGTGGCTCGCGGTTGACTACAGCGGCAAGGGCCTCAACGTCACGCCGGTGCGAATGCAGGAGCTGAAGCCGGGCCCCGGCGTTCCAGCGCAAGTAGTCACCGAAGCCGACCTCGAAGCCATCGTCGCGCTGCCCGATGGCACGTTCGTGATGTCGGAAGAAGGTCACCGCGTGGTGGGAAGACCCGAGACGTGGGAACCGCGGTTGCTGCATGCGAACCGCGACGGGACCGTTACCGATCTCATCGAGTTTCCCAAGGCGTTTCGCCTCAGCGTGGATGGGAAGAAGGGCGTTCGCGACAACAAGGGATTCGAAGCGCTGGCGATCACGCCGAGCGCACACCTGATTGCCGGACTCGAGGGACCGCTGCTGCAGGACGGCGCGGTGACGTTCGAGCGCGGCGCGCCCGGGCGGCTCGTGGAGTTCGCAAGGCAGGGTCGCACCTACCGACCGACCAAGCAGTACCGCTACATGATTTCTCCGACGCCTCGTGTCGAAGGGTTCGACGAGGTGTGCAGCGACGGTGAGAACGGGCTGGTTGAACTGCTCGCGCTGAGCGACACGCGGCTGCTTTCCATGGAGCGCGCGTGCCTGGTGAATCCCGACACGCATTTCGTCACCAACCCAATTCAGTTGTTCGTCGTCGAGCTCTCGGGCGGCGAGGCGCGAAAACGGTTGCTCCTGGATTTCAAGGACGTGCAGCCCCGGCTGTCGGCCGCGCTCTCGCGCCTCGAGAATTTCGAGGGGATGACGTTCGGTCCGATCGTCAATGGTGTGAAGACGTTGCTGATCGTGTCGGACGACAACTTCAGGCCCGAGCAGAAGACGGCGTTCTTGCTGTTCGGGATGAGGTAGGAGAGTGCCGGTGCCGGGTGCCGGGTGCCGGGTGCCGGAATGCCGGGTGGTGCCGGATGCCGGGTGCCGAGTGCCTGATGTCTACGGAATGAATTTGTAGCCGACGCCCCTCACGGTCACGAGGTGGGTGGGCTTGGTTGGGTCGTCTTCGATGTAGCGGCGCAGCCGCACGATGAAGTTGTCGATCGCGCGCGTGTCGGTATCTTCCTGCAGGTCCCACACATCCTGGAGAATCGCCTTGCGCGACACCGCCCTGCCGGCGTTCTTCACCAGATATTGCAGCAGGTCAGATTCCATTTGCGTGAGCTGATACTTCTTGTCGCCGACGTGCAGTTCGAGCGCTTCGAGGTCCAGCGTCTTTCCCGCAAACGTGAGCTGCTCGTGATCGTGCGGCTGCATCAGCCATTCGCGCCGCCTGAGCAGCCCGCGTAACCGCGCCAGCAGGATCTGCAGCTCGAAGGGTTTCGGCAGGTAGTCGTCCGCGCCCGACTCGAAGCCGTGCAGCACGTCTTCGGGACGGCTGCGCGCGGTCAGCATCAGCACCGGAACGTAGTGTCCAAGCGCGCGCAATTGCTTGACGACCTCGAAGCCGTCTTTGCCAGGCAGCATCACGTCGAGCACCACCGCGTCGAACGCGGATCGATTTGCCAGCAGCCGGTCCAGCGCGACCTGGCCATCGCCTTCGATGGCGACGACGTGGCCTTCGGCTTCGAGATTGAAACGAATGCCGTCGGCGAGGTGCGACTCGTCTTCGACGATCAGGATGCGGCTCATCCTCCGACTCCTCGACCCGCATCCGCCTGTTCGGCATGCGGGCGCTCGCTCAGCTCGGGCTCCTGCACGCGGGGCAGTTCCAACGTAAACGTCGAGCCTTTGCCCTCGCCGGCGCTCTCGGCGAACACGCGGCCACCGTGGCGTTTGGCGATCGAGCGCACGATGTAGAGGCCGAGCCCCGTGCCCTTGACCTTCGATCCGCGCGGCTGAAAACGATAGAAGCGATTGAAGATGCGTCCGAGCTGCGCGCGCGGAATGCCGATGCCCTGATCCTTCACGCGCACCCACGCGGTGTCCGGTGTCGCGCCGGCGATCTGCACGGAAATCTGCGGCACACCTGCCGAGTACTTCACCGCGTTATCGAGCAGGTTGGCGATGGCGGTGCGAAGATCGTCGATGTCGCCGCTCACGACGATCGGCGATTGCAGATCGTTGCCGGTGAGCATGATCGCGTCATCGGCGAGGTGATGCCGCGTGCGGGCGGTATCGACGCACTCCTGGGCAAGCCAGCCGAGATCCACCGGGACGCGGTGCTCCAGCCGCCGCTTCTGCCGGGCGACGCCCGCGCGCAGCACCTGCTCAACCGTGTGCTGCAGGCGGTCGGTATCCTGCAGCATGTTGCGATAGAACTCCTTGCGCTGCGCATCGCCGACATCGCGCGACTGCAGCGTTTCAAGGTACAGGCGGATCGACGCAATCGGCGTCTTCAGTTCGTGGGTGACGGAATTGAGGAAGCTGTCCTGCTGTTCGGTGATGCCCATTTCACGGACGAGGAACACCGTGTACACGATGAGGCCCGCGATGATCAGGATGAAGGTGCCGACGCCGAGCACGAGCGGCGCGAGCCGCCGCCCGTTGACCATCACCCAGCCGATGTTGAGGGTGACCGCCGCTGCAACAAGAACGACGCAGAGGACGACGAAGACGATCGAGGCGGTCTGTCGGCGGGTCATGTCAGGGATGAGGGACTAGGGCTTAGGGATGAGGGAGTCGATGCACCCTGGTCCCTGGTCCTTAGTCCCTCATCCCTGAGATCTTACGCTGCTTCTTCTGCCGGCAGCGGCTCCCGGATCTTGGCGACCTTGATGTCCCAGGCCAGGCCGAGCATCTTCAGCGCGCTGATGCCGATCCAGTTCATGTCGAACTCATACCAGGCCAGGCCATGACGGGCCGAGACGGGATGTGCGTGGTGGTTGTTGTGCCAGCCTTCGCCGAACGTGAGCATCGCCACCCAGAAGCTGTTCTTCGAGTCGTCGCGCGTCTTGAAGCGCTGCGAGCCGAAGATGTGCGTGGCGGAGTTGACGAGCCACGTGCAGTGCAGGCCGAACGTGGTGCGGAAGAACGTGCCCCACAGCACGTAGGTCCAGCCGCCGAACGCGAGCAGCGCGAGGCCGACGACGACGTTGGTGACCCAGTGCCACTTGGTGAGGCCGACGTGGAAGGGGTCCTTGCTGAGATCGGGCGTGTAGCGCGCGAGCACTTCGGTGTCGTGGTGCATCGCCTTGCCCGTCATGATCCAGCCCATGTGCGCCCAATAGGTGCCTTCACGCGGCGTGTGCGGATCGCCTTCGTGGTCGGAGTGCTGGTGATGGATGCGGTGCGTGGCGACCCAGAAGATCGGCCCGCCTTCGAGGGCGAGCGTGCCGCACAGCGTCAGGAAATACTCCATCCACTTCGGCGTCTTATAGCCGCGGTGGGTGAGCAGGCGGTGGTAGCCCATGCCGATGCCCAGCGAGCCGGCCACCCACCAGAGGAACGCCGCCGTCGCGATGGCGCCCAGGTCGATGTAGAAGAGCGCCACCACGGCGCCGATGTGGAAAGCCGTCATGGCGATGGCGGTGATCCAGTTGATCTCGCCGTTTGAAGCCTTGCGGCCGTAGATCTGCGTGATGGGAATCATTGGAACAGACGTTATCAGGCCGCGAAGAACGCTTCTGTAATACTTCTGTCGCCTTTAGATCGCCGCCGGAATCCCCATGAAAAAGGCCTCGGATCTCACACATTTGTATCGAAAACAAAATATGATATTTGTTCACATCATATATGGCGTCAACTAACCTTGAGCGCGAACTGAAGCGCGGTAGCTCGGAATTGCTCGTTCTTGCACTCCTCGAAGACAGGGAACGGCACGGCTACGACATCTCGAAGCAGATCGCCGAGCGATCCGACGACGCCATCTCGTTTCACGTGACGTCGCTCTACCCGACGTTGTACCGGTTGGAAGCGAAGGGATTGATCGAGGCGCGGTGGGTGGAGAAGCCGGGCCAGCGCCGGCGCCGGTACTATCGCCTGACGCCCGGCGGACGCGGCACGCTCGTGCGGCAACGAGCGACGTGGCTCGCCTTCTCGCAGGCGATCGACAAGATTGCCAATGTCAAACGTCCAGAGATTTCATGATCTGGTGATCTCGTGATCACGAGATTCATTTGCCCAACACCGCTCGTCGCCAGGTCTCGACGAGGCTCACGTTCGGGCCGCCCATCTTCTGGTGCCGCTCGACGTAGCCGCGAAAGTGCTGCAGGTTGTCCGGACTGAGGGTCTTGTCCTGCTGGTAGGTCTTGAACAGGACCTGGATTGCGACAAACAGCATCGACTGATCGTTGACGTTCGTGTTGTCGAGTTGGTCCTTCAACTTCGGCAGCGCCGCGCTGTAGTCGCCGACCATCGCCAGCGCCACGGCTTCGCGCTTCAATCGATCGTTCTCGTTTGACCACGCCGCCGGCGCTTCGTCGAGCACGTCGAGCGCCTGGCGCGCGTCGCCGGTGCGCAGCAAGGCATCGACCAGGACCGGATAGACCGCGGCGGGATTGTCGCTGAGCAGCGCCATCTGCCAGGCGCCGATCGCTTCGGTGTCGCGGCCGCTCACCGCGTGCGTCACGCCGAGATAAAACGCCGCGCCAAGAAAATCGTCGGCCGCCTTCAGCGCCTGGTTGAACCACGCTGCCGCTTGTGGAACCTGGTTCTTGCTGAGCGCGCTCAGCCCGCGAATGAACGCCAGCGTCAATTCATCATCCTGCGTCGCGCCGCGTTCGGCGGGCGCATCGTAATTGCCTTGCACCGCGCGCTCGACGATTGCCGCGACCGCGGCGGATGGCGGATGCGTGTCCACCAGCCCCTCGAGAAACGGCCGGACGACGTCCGGGACGAGCACAGTTTGCGCAGAGAACCGCGGCACGGGAGCGAGGATCTTCGATGGTGCGACGGGTGGCGGCGGCGCGTCCGGGTCGAGCGGCACGCGGAGGTCGGGCGATGCATCGCTGGTGTTGTTCGCCGAGGGTTGGAGCCGGAACGGTCGGGTCACGCGGCTTTCGGGCTGCCCCGGCACCGCGATCACGGCCCGCGCGATGTACTCGCCCGCCGGCAGCACGCCCAGCCTCATCGTCGCGGCCACCGCGCGCGCATTGCCGCGTTGCGCCTGCTTGGCTTCGACGTTGATCAGGGCCTGGCCGTTTTCCGCATCGGACACCTGCACGGTGATCTTCGCCTTGTTGAGCGTCGCCTGATCACCGGTCATCTCGAGCATGGCGGTGACCGTTTCGCTGGCGATCACGTTGGTCGGCCGCGGCCGCGGCATCTCTCCGGCGGTCGGGGGCTCCGGCGCGAGAATCAGGTCGCCGGCGTTGATGTTGCCCGGCAGCTTGGTCAGCCGCGCATTCAGCGAGGCGTGGACGCTGCCGCTCCGTCCGGTGTCGTCGACGGCGCCGAGGCGCAAGGTGTACTCACCGGGATCGAGCGCGATCGAGGTGAGGAGCAGCCGCGGCGATGGATCGCCCTTGCTCGCAGGCTGCAGTGTCGAAAGTCCGCCGCGGTTGTAGACGATCTTGTCGTCCCTGTCGAAGACCACGACGCCGACGGTCCACTCCGCCGGCGTATCGGCAGGATCGCCGACTTCGGCGCTGATCACCATCCGCACTTTCGGTGTGCCGGTTTCGACGGTGCTGTAGCTCAGCACGCGAAGCGGCAGTCCCCGCACCGGCAGCGGCGACCGCATGACCTCGGCGAGACGATCCGACGCGGTCATCGAGGCATCCGCGGCCTTCGATTCGGCCGTCGGGATCACGAACGTCGGCCGCGCGCGCACCGTCAGGCCGCGCGGTTTCACATCCACCTTGATGCGCCGTTCCTTGCCGGTTCGATCGCTCTCGGTCGGCTCGAAGCCGATCAGGTAGTAGCCGGAGAGCTCGCGTCCAAGGCGATCGAACTGCACCGCGCCGTCGCCGCTGACGATGCTCATCGATCCGCGGGTCTGGCTCGCCACCTGCTCCAATCCCTCGTTCATCAACCCATCGTCAAAGAAACGCGACGCGCCGCCGCTCGGCGCCCTGTCGTCCACGTCGAAGAAGCTTTGCGACGGGCGCATGACGTGAATCGTGGCGCGGGCTTCGGCCGCGAGGCGTCCGAGCGCCGCCATGCTCGTGCGATCGCGCGCGACGAACATGCCCTCGGAGATGAGGACGATGTTCACCGGCATCTTGACCTGGACGAGATTCTTCAGCAGTCCTTCGAGCGCCTGGAGCGTCGAGCGCGAGCGCGAGCTGGCCTCCATCACCATCGCCCTTGCATCCGACTCGAGCTGGGTGCTGCAGCCTTCGAGCTCCGCGCCGGTCTGCCCGCCGCATTCACGCTGCACGGCTTGCTGGAACGTGCCCATGTCGTTGTTTTCGAGCGCCCATGCCTCGCTGATGTTGAGGTGCATCATGCTGACGCGCGTGCCGGCGGATCCGGTGACGCGCATCAACGCGTCGCTGATGCGCTTGCGATCTGAGGTGAACTCGACGCTGCCGAAGCCGGTCGGCAAGTGCGACAGGCCGATCTGGTCGCCGGGCGCAAGGCGCGTGAAGAGCGATTGCGCCGTCCGCAGGATCGCGCGTCCGGACCCCGGGCGCAGGCTGCCTTCATCGACGACGAACAGCAGCAGGCGGCCGGTGGTCGCGCTTTCGTTCGATGTGTAGGCGGACTCGCGTGGTGTCGAGGGTGTCGTGTTTGTCGCGACCGTCGAGATGTGCTGCACCGACTCGATCTTGCGCGGCTGCCCGTTCACTTCGAGCGAGAAGTCGCTGCTCGTCAGCGTCGGCACCGGCTTCGCCTCGCGATCGACGACGTTCACGTCCACCAGCACCAGCTCCGCTTTCGTCTCGAACGCGGGCTTCGGCAACTGTTGCGGTTGCTGCGCGACGACCGAGGCGGCGCAGATCGTGATGGCGATGAGCGAGCAGGCAAGTGCGCGCATGGTTACGATCCGGGCGCCCGGTAGCCCTGCCGCGCGCGAACGCTGTAGCTCGTGCCGGGCACTTCGAGTTTCACTTCGCGCCAGCTGCCGTTGCGCGCCTGATTGTTCGACTCGTAGCCGAGGATGTACTGGTGCGACAGCTCGTCGAGAATGTCGGCGAACGGCTGGTCGAGTTGATCGCTGCGCTCGACAAACAGCGCGCGTCCGCCGCTTAGGTCGACCAGTTTCTCGATGCCGGACTTGAGCTGCGCTTCCTTGACCCCGCGCCCGAGCGCCACCATGAACAGCGTCGCGTCGTTGGCGCGCACGGCCTGCTCGACGGCGTGAATCGTGGCGTGGCTGGTGCGATCGTCGCCGTCGCTGAACACCACCAGCACGCGGCGGCCCGGCTGCTTCGAGAGCTGCTGCACGCCGCGGATGATCACGTCGTAGAGCGCGGTGCCTCCCCACGCCGTGAGGCGATCGACGGCACGCACGCGCTGCTGCACGTTGGTCTCACGCTTGGTCAGCGTGAACATGTTGTCGTTGAACGCGGCCAGGGTGACCTGGTCCTTCGGCCCGAGCGCGCCGAGGAACTTCTTCACGGCGTTCTTCAATTGCGGCATCGACGGCGTCATGCTCTCGCTCACGTCGATGGCGATCACGATTTCGAGCGGCGAGCCTTCCGCCGAAAAATGTTCGATGTGCTGCGGCACGCCGTCTTCCGACAGCTTGAACTGCGCCTGCTGCAGGCCGGGCACGAATCGCCCTTTTTCCGTCACCACCGCCGTGATCTGCACGACATCCACGGACACGTTCTCCGCGTGATCGAGGCCCTTGGTGCGAGAGCTGCTAACGATGCGCCCGCCGCCGATCAGGTTGCCGACCACGCGAAACACGTGGGGGCGGACTTCGGCGCCCGCATCCCATTCGCACTTCGCGTTGATGGGATCGAGGACGTTGCAGACCTGCTTGCCGTCGGCGAAGAACAGGATCTGGCCGACGCGCGTGGCCAGCATCGGCGGCAACACTTGCGCCTGCAGCGTCGTGACGCCGGAGATGTAGCTGTCGGGCTCCGGCTGAATCAACCGGATCGCCAGGTCAGGTTGCGGTTCTTGTGCCGCAACGACGATCGACAGCAGAAGGACGAAACAGACGCCGCTGACTCGCATAGTGCAAACATTCAGACGACCGCGCGCGTGTCGCACGGTCATCGAGGACGAAGCGGTCCGCCGCCGGCCAGCGCCGCCACGTAATCTTCTACCCGCGCGGACGAAAGCGCCAGTGCCTGTCGCGTCATGGCGGGCCAGTCATCCGGGAACCGTGATTCGACATCGTGCCAGTAATCCTGCGCCGCGTAGGCGAGGAGTGATGGGACGAGCTGTGCCGGCAGGCGGAGCCGCGCCGTCTCCTGCGCGAGCCGCAGGATCAAATCCGGCGCCTGCGAGGCCATCACGCCACCGTCGTTCCGTCCGGCAAAGTCGTCCCACGGCGCCGGTCCGGGCATCGCGGGTCGCAGCCGCGCGTGCAGCGCGTCGGCGAACACGCCCCAACGGTCGAGCGTCTCGGCCGGTAGGTCGGGTTTGCCGAGCCACAACAGGTCGCGCAGCGAAAACAGGGAGGCGACGAGGTCAGGCGTGCGGGCGATCGTCCAAGCCAGTGTCTGCCGCACGGCCGCCGGCAGCTGTGCTTCGGCGGCGAGAGCCGTGACCTGCGCGACGTTGGTGCCGGCCGCGTTCACGCGATCGCGGCTGCGCGCGATGGCCGCGACGATGCGATCGCGGTCTGCATCGCGGAGATGCCGCGCGTCCATCGCCATGACGGTGCGCGCGAGCGTGAGTTGATCGTTGAGGTTGATGGTCGGGGCTGCCGGCATGTCGTTGTCGGCGATGCGTCGCAGCGCGAGACGGGCAAGGGCGATGTCAAGACCAAGGATCGATCCATCGACGTGCCACGGCGTGCCGTCACCGACCTGGTCCTGCGGCGGTGCCCACGCGAGCCCGTCGCGGCGCGTGCCGACCGGTCCGGTGATGCCGAAGTTGTGGCGCTGTGCGATGTCGCCGCCGAGGAGCGCCGGTCCTTCGGGATCGCCGAGCGCGGGCGCGTAGATCAGCGACAGCAGCGCGTTGGCGATCTTGTCGTGATCGTCGGCGGCAAGTGCCGCGTCGAGACCCGGTGATTCGATCTGCTCGCGGATGCGCGTGATGCGTTCGTGTTCCGACGCGAACAGGTCCACCTGGTAGCCGAGACCTTCCCACGTGACCATTAGCCGGTTCGCCACTTCCGGCGCGCCAGACAGTGCCTGCAGGAATCGTGATTCGTAGTTCGTTGTCGCCGTAGACCACCGGTCGCCGGCCGCCAGCGGCGGCAGCGCGTCGAGCAGCGTGGTCAACAGCCACCGGGTGAGCGTGGTGAAGATTCGCGGATCCCGCTTCGCGCCGCCGTCGCCGTGCGGATCAACGGTGTCACAGAGCGACAGGACCAGGGCTTCAGCGCGTGATGGATCGAGCGCCTGCGTCAACGTGGCGCGTTCGAGCACGGCCAGCGCAAATTGAAACACGGTCACCGCGTTGCGCTTGTCGCGGCCCGACAGGTCATCGTCGATGCGGCGTGCCGCTTCGACCGCACGCGCGTAGACGCGCGGTGTCGTCATGTCCATCCGGTCGAGCGTCACCAGCACGCCCTTGAACCGGCGGAAGCCGCCAAGCGCGACCATGACGTCCACCAGCTGGTCGTTACGCGCCGACGCGAAGACCCCTTGCGCGAAACGGAGCATCTCGAACCGATCGCGGCGTTCGCGTGACGAGGACGCGAGGATGTTCTGCACGAGCCACGGCAGCGTCACCGGGGTGGGATCGTCGCGGCGTAGTGCCATCGCCGACTTGCGCGTGGTCTCGCGATGGCTGAACAGCTCATCCCAAAAGAACAGCGCTGCCGGCGGCGCGATGCGGCCATCGGCCACTCGTATCGACGACGTGATCATCCACGCATCGGCGAGGCCGCGCAGGTAGGGATGCTCTTCGAGGTGCCAGTTGCCGTCGGCCGACTGGAACGAGGCATACAGCGCGCGCGCCTGCTCGATCCGGCTCTCGACCGGGCCGCTGCCGAACGCCACGGCGGCGCGCTCGGGCGACATCGTCGCCACCGTGTCGTAGAACCACGCCAGGCGTCCCTCGTCGCGCGCCAGCACGGCGCGAAAGAAATCGGCAGGACGCGATACCTTTTCGAGAGCGAGCGCTTCCCAGATCGGTTCAGCGGCCGTGCCTCCCGGCACCAGCACGCGTTCGCGATCGACCTTCAACGAGCGCGCCGCGACCCAGAACGCCGCGGGCGTGGTCTTGACGATCCACTTGAGCAGCGTGCGATCGCGCGCGAGGAATGCGCGGGTGGCGGCATCCGTCGATAGCGCGCCGGCGCAAACCAGCAACGCCGATCGATTGTTGATGAGCGCCGCGAACAGATCGCTCTTGTCGGTCACCTGCAGCACGTCGCGCCACTGGTCGGCGGTGAACGGCGCGGCGACCGTCAGGGGCTGTGCGCCGGCGGCGAGGTCGCGGCCCGCTCCGGGCCGTCCGAGGGCGGCGATGGCGTTGCGCGCCGCGATCGAGCGCTGCAGCGCGCTTGCGCTCTGCGTGAACATCTCACGCGCCAGCAGCGCGATTGCGTGGCCGCGTTCCTCCGGTTGCAGCCCCAGCATGTCGAACGTCGCGGTGCCGCCGGTGACGGGCAGGTCGAAGAGTCCTGTGACGGGCGTCCGTTCGTCGGCAGCGAACAGCAAAGCCAGCGTCACAATCAAGACACGGCTCAAGGCCCCCACTTATAGCCGCAAACGGTCCGCGCTTTCCAGTGCCGGACGGGCCGGCTCGGCGGGTGTATCATGCGCGCGTGAATCGCCGACAGCTCATCCACCTTGGCGGCATGGCCGCCCTCGGATTCGGTCTTGAAGCGTGCGCGCCGAAAGGCGCCGCCATCGCGGTGGCGCCCCGACGCGTTGCCGTTCGCCTGGCGCCGGTCAACATCTCGTGGGACCGGATCATTCGCACGACCATCGGCTTGCGGCCGCACCGGCCGTCGGGTTTCGTGCTGCGGGCAGACAAGCTCGATAGCAAGCTGTTGATTCACAACTTCGGCCACGGCGGCTCGGGCATGTCGTTGTCGTGGGGCACGGCGTCGATGGCGACCGACCTTGCGTTGCCGCACAACGAACGCAAGGCGGCGGTGCTCGGATCAGGGGTCGTCGGCCTCACCACGGCGCGCGAGTTGCAGCGTCACGGCTTCGACGTGACGATCTACGCCGCAGCCGTACCGCCGGACACGACCTCGAACATGTCGCTGGCGGGCTGGACGCCGACCTCCGGCCTCGTCGACAACCAGTTGCGCACCGCCGCGTGGGATGCGCAAGTGAGGCAGGCCGCGCGCATCGCGTATCGGCGCCTGCAACTCCTGATTGGACCGAAGTACGGCGTCACCTGGGTCACGCAGTACCAGCCGACCGACGATGATCAGCCGCCGCGCGCGCAGGAGAATCCCATCCTTCCGGCCGAGTTCTCCGGCCCGCGCGTGGTGCTGGGGCCCGGCGAGCATCCGTTCGCGACGAAGTTTGCCATCCAGCGCGAGGAGATGCGCATCGAGCCGTCGATCTATCTCGACGCGTTGATGAAGGACGTCCTCGACTGGGGCGGCAAGGTGGTGATCCGCAAGTTCGAGACGCCGCGCGACATCGCCGCGCTCAGCGAGAACGTGATCGTCAACTGCACGGGTCTCGGATCGAAGACCCTGTTCAACGATCCCGATCTCGTCGCGTTGAAGGGCCAGCTCGTGGTGCTGATTCCGCAACCGGAGGTGAACTACGGCACGAGCGGAGCCGGCCGTCCGCTCCCGCCTGAGGCGGGGTTCGTTCACATGATGCCGAGGTCCGACGGCATCATCCTCGGCGGCACGTCACTGAAGGACAACTGGACGTTCGACGTCGAAGAAGCCGAACGCAAGCGCGTCATGGATCTCCACACGGAGCTGTTCAATTCCATGAGAAGGGCCTGAACGGCGGGGCGTCCCTCGAAGGTTCTACGGTCGTTCTAGGAGAGCCGCAGGTGAGCGGCGGCGAACGACCACTGGTCGGCGCGCTCGGCGATCAGCCGATCCGTCGGCCGGTAGCCGTGCGAGCCTTTGGTCTCGACGCGAATCAGCACAGGCCGGTCGCATCCCTGCGCGGCCTGTAAGGCCGCGGTGAACTTGAACGAGTGGCTCGGCACCACGCGATCGTCATGGTCCGCGGTCGTCACCAGCGTGGCCGGGTAGCACGTGCCGCTCTTGACGTTGTGCAGTGGCGAGTACGCGATCAGGAATGGAAACTGCTTCGGGTCCGAGGCCGAACCATACTCCGTCGCCCACAGCTTGCCGCCGGTGAACAGATCGTAGCGGAGCATGTCCATGACGCCGACCGCGGGCAGCGCGACGGCGAAGAGATCCGGGCGCTGTTCCATGACCGCGCCGACCAGCAGACCGCCGTTTGATCCGCCCATGATCCCGAGCTTCGACGCCGACGTGTAGCCCTCACGGATCACGTGCTCGGCCGCAGCGATGAAATCGTCGAACACGTTCTGTTTTCGGTCGAGGCATCCGGCTTTGTGCCACGCTTCGCCGTACTCGGCGCCGCCGCGCATGTTGACGCTCACGAACACGCCGCCATGCTCGAGCCACGCCGGCACGTCCGGCCGATAGAAGGGCAAGACGCTGATCGAGAAGCCGCCGTATCCGTACAGGATCGTGGGATTGCTGCCGTCGAGGCGAAGATCCTTGCGGCAGGTCACAAACAGCGGCACGCGCGTTCCGTCCTTCGACGTCGCAAAGACGGCGCGCGTCTCGAACATCGAGGCGTCGATCGGCGGCGTCGGCGGATCGAAGGCGATCCGCTGCCCGGTGGACACGTCGTATCGGTACACCGTTGCCGGTTGGAGCGGCGAGCTGAACACGCACCACATCTCATCCTGGTCGGCGCGGCCGTACAGCTCGGTGACGGCGCCGATGCCCGGCAGGGCGATCTCGCGCTGCCACTGACCGTCGAGGGCGAACAGGTTTAGGCGGCGCTGGACGTCGACCAGCGTGTGCAGCAGGATGCGGCTGCCGGCCACGATCGCGTTCTCGATCGCCTGCGGTTGCTCGCCGATCACCACTCGCCAGTCCGCTGGATCAGGATGTTCGAGGTCGATCGCGATGATGCGGCGGTTCGGCGCGTCCCGGTCACAGCGCACGTAGACGCGTGAGCGGTAATTGCCGATCGGCGTGTATTCGGCATCGAGCGTCTCGACGATCGGGGTGACCGGCGCGGTGAGGCGGGGCTCGATCGGATGCTCGAGATCGATGACGTGCAGCTGGTTGTTGTTGTCGGCGCCGCGATACGTCCGCAGCCACACATACCGCCCATCGTCACTGACCGTGGCGTTGACGATCCAGGACGGATGATCCTGCCGCCGGTAAATCAGCACGTCGTCCTTCTGCGGCGTGCCGATGCGGTGGTAGTAGACCGCGTGATCGGCGAGCGCGGCCTCGAGCATCTTGTTTGCGGGCGGTTCGGGATAGCGCGAGTAAAAAAAGCCACGGCTGTCGTGCGTCCAGGACAGTTCGGAGAAACGCACCCAGCGCACCGTGTCGGCGAGGTCGCGGCACGTGTCGGTTGACCGCACGTGCAGGGTCTCCCAGTCGGCGCCGCCGGCCGCCACCGCGTAGGCCAGCAGCCGCCCGTCGGGCGACGGCGCAAACTGCGACAGCGACGTTGTTCCGTCGGGCCATTGCTCGTTCGGGTCGATGATCACGGTGGGCGGATCGAAGATGCCGGTCCGCATGTACACCACGGACTGCCGCTGCAGTCCGGTGTTCATCGCATAGAACAGCCGGCTGTTCTCGAT
>CAZBYY010000065.1:0-14600 GCA_964495855.1 uncultured Acidobacterium sp.
GCGACATTCTGACCGGCGCGTCAGGCCTGACGGTCGAGATCAACAACACCGACGCGGAGGGCCGCCTCATTCTGGGCGATGGCCTGTGGTACGCACGACAACTCGGCGCCACGCATCTCATCGACGTGGCCACGCTGACGGGCGCGATCATCGTCGCGCTCGGCAAGATCACGACCGGGCTGTTCGGCACGCCGCAGCCCTGGGTCGATCACATCCGTCACGCGGCGGACCGCGCCGGCGAAAAGCTCTGGCAGATGCCGCTGTTCGATGACTATCGCGAGCCGCTGAAGAGCGAGATCGCCGATATGCTCAACAGCCCCGGCCGTCCCGCGGGCTCAGTCACCGCAGCGATGTTCCTCAAGGAATTCGCCGGCGACGGCCCCTGGGCGCATCTCGACATCGCCGGCACGGCGTGGGCGGAAGAAGGCAAGCCCTATCAGCAGAAGGGCGCAACCGGCGCGATGATCCGGACGCTGATCGAAGTGGCGCGCGGCGGTTTCGCCGGCTGACAGGCTGGTAAGATCAGATCGTGATTCAGCAAGAACAGCCGATCACGCCGACGATCATCCAGATCGTCCCTGAGCAGCCGCGGCAGGAAATCAGCATGATCGATGTCGCGCTGGCGGGCTTCGGCCTGACCGGCGTGATCATGGTGGCAGCGCTCGTCGCCGGCGTGATCGCGGGCGCGACTTACATCTGGTATCGCTCAAAGCGCGCGATCACGACGATCGAGGCGCGCGGCTCCCACAATCTGCTGCGCTGAGCGCCGCGTCGCGGAGGCCTATCGCTCGACGGTCAGCGTGGCGCTGCCTTTGAGCGAGCGGCGATACTGCACGACCGCGTTGTAGAGCGATTGCGCGATCCTGTCCTTGTAGCCAGCAGTCTTCAGCAGCTGCAGTTCCTGCTTGTTGGTGAGGAACGAGATCTCGGCCAGCACGCTCGGCATCGCGGCGCCGATCAACACGACGAACGGCGCCTTCTTCACGCCGCGGCTCCGCACATCCTTGTTCGACTTCTTGAGCGTCGTCACCAGCTGGTTCTGCACCATGTTGGCCAGATCGCGCGACTCATCGAGCTTGTTGTTGAGAGCGATGGCCTTGATGATGTCGGGCAGCTGGTGCATTTCCCGCTCGGACGCCGTATTCTCGCGCGCCGCGACCGCTTCGGCCTCAGGCGACGAAGCAAAGCTGAGGAAATACGTTTCGACGCCGCGGGCGTCCTCGTTCCGGCTGGAGTTGGCGTGGATTGACAGGAACAGGTCCGCGTTTGCGCGATTGGCAATCGCCGTGCGCTCCTCGAGCGGCACGTAGACGTCGGTGCGCCGCGTCAGCACGACCTCGACGCCGGGATCCTTCTGCAACAGTTTCTCCAGTCGCAGCGCCACATCAAGCGTCAAGGCCGCTTCATTCAGTCCCTTGGCCATCGTGCCGGGATCGTGGCCTCCATGTCCCGGATCGATCACGATACGCGACACGCTCAGGCCGAGCTGACGCGCGATCGAGAATCCGCCTGCCACATTCGCCGCCGGCGTCGACGGAGAGGTCGCCACCGGCGCGGCGGCGCTCACAGGTGCGGGCGGAGCAGCAGACGGCAGCGGCGCGTCAGTGACCATTGGCGGCACGACTGGCTGCTCACTCAACACCGCCTTCGGTAAATCGGTCGGCGCCCCGGCGGCGAGGAGCGGAGCCGTCGTCACTGCCCGCGGCGCGGCGGCGCGCTCGGCATCGATCACCAGACGGAACGGGTTGTAGAGCGTGAACACGCTGTACTTGGCGACGTTCTCGAAGTCGAGCACCACGCGAACGGTGTTGTCCGGGTGGCGGCCGACGCGAATCTTGCTGACGATGTCGGTTGGGAAGGACAGCACCTTGTCCTTCAACGCCGCTGTCGTCTGGACGTTCTTGAGATCGAAGAAGAGCCGCGCCGGCCCGCCGATGCGCTCCTCGTGATAGCTGACTTCACGATCGAGCTCGAGGGTGACCCGCACGACATCAGTCAACACCGCGCGCTGGATACCGGTGAGGATCGCGGCATCCGCCGGTGGTGCGGCCGGCGCCGCGACGGGGCCGGATGCGGCAACGAGAGAGACGGAAGGCGCGTTCGCCGTGGCCACCGCCGGCAACACTGGTGACGGAGCGGCCGGCGCAGCCGGGGTCGGCGGCGTCAGTTTCGCAAACGCCGCGAGCCGGGCGTTGGCGTGCTTGATCATCGGGCTCTTCGGGTATTCCTTCACGAGCCAGCGATACAGCTTCGTCGCGCGCTCGAGATCCTCGGGCCCCTTGAATCGCTGGAACGCGGTGTCTGCCAGGCTGCCCGCCTGCCACAACGCGTCGTCTGCGTACCCGCTCGTGGGGAAGCGACGCACCAGGGTCTCGAACGACGCCGTCACCTGGTTGACTTGCCTGATCACTTCCGCAACGGGTGTCGCATCCTTCATGTTCGTCAGGAGGATGCGGACCTTCTCGTCGGTCTCGCTCGCCGAATCAAAGCGCTGCTTGGCGGTCGGCGGCGGCACCGCGCCCGTCGCAGGAGCCGGCCCCTGCGCGCCAACGACGCACACGGAGACCGTCACGGCAAGTGCCGCGATCGTCACCGAGCGGCGGAGACTACCGGAGCTGCGCATCAACTTCCTCGAAATACTCGCGGCCAACGAGCACCTCGCGCGGCTTGCCGCCGGTCGCGGCAGAGACGAGCCCTTCGGCTTCCATCATGTCCACCAGGCGCGCTGCGCGGCTGAACCCGATCCGCATCTTGCGCTGCAGGTACGAAATCGACGCCTGGCCCGTCTGCACCACGATGCGAGCGGCCTCGTCGTAGAGTTCGTCCTTCTCGAAGTCGAGGCCCTCGGGCCCGCCCTTCTTCTCTTCCTCTGTGATCGTCTCGTCGTAGATCGGCTTGCCTTGCTTCCGCAGGAAACTCGCGAGTCTCGCCGACTCCTGCTCCGAGATGTAGGGCCCGTGCAGGCGAATGTGCCGTGACGAGGCCGGCGGCAGGTAGAGCATGTCGCCCTTGCCGAGCAGTTGCTCGGCGCCGTTGCTGTCGAGAATCGTGCGCGAGTCGATCTTCGACGACACGCGGAACGAGATGCGCGACGGCAGGTTGGCCTTGATCAAGCCGGTGATCACGTCCACCGAGGGCCGCTGCGTGGCCAGGATCAGGTGGATGCCGACCGCGCGTGCCATCTGCGCCAGCCGGCAGATCGATTCTTCCACTTCGTTGCCGGCCACCATCATCAGGTCGGCGAGTTCGTCGACGACAACGACGATGAAGGGGAGCGGACGATTCGGCTTGCCTTCTTCGATCGGCTCGCCGGATTCCAGCATCGCGCGCACGTTGCGGTTGAACTGCTCGATGTTGCGGACGCCGAACGCCGCGAGCGTCTTGTACCGCTCTTCCATCTCGCGCACGGCCCAGCGCAGCGCGTTGGCCGCTTTCTTCGGATCGACGACGACCGGCGTCATCAAGTGCGGGATGTCCTCGTACATGCCGAGCTCGAGACGCTTCGGATCGATCATGATCATCCGCACGTCGTCAGGCGTGGCGCGGTAGAGGATGCCCGTGAGCATGGCATTCAGCCCCACGGACTTGCCGGTGCCCGTCGAGCCCGCAATCAGCAGGTGCGGCATCGTCGCCAGGTCGGCGACGTAGGGTTCGCCGTGAATCGTCTTGCCGAGCGCAAACGCCAGCTTCGAGCTCGAGCGCGTATACGCATCCGACTCGAGCAGTTCGCGAAGCGAGATCGCCTCACGGTTGGGGTTCGGGATCTGGATGCCGACCGTGGCTTTGCCGGGGATGCGATCGATCAGGACCGACTCAGCCTGCATCGCCAGGCACAGGTCATCGGACAGGCCGGTGACTTTCGAGTACTTCACGCCTGCGTCGGGCTTGAGTTCGAACGTCGTGACGACCGGGCCGGGGTGGATCTGCACGACCGAGCCTTCGACGTTGAACTCGCGGCACTTTTCTTCGAGCAGGCGCGCCGCGTCCATCAGTTCTCGTTCGTCGATCTTCCGCTCGGCCTTCGGAGCGTCGAGCAGCGACACCGGCGGGAGCGTGAACGCACCAAGGCGGCGCTCCACGCGCTCCGGTTCCGGAAGGGGGAGCGGAGGGGCAATGGGGGTCTTGGCGACGGGCTTCTTCTGGACGACCGGCGGCGCGGTGGCGGCGGGGCGCGCAGGCTCGGTCACCTCCGTCGATGCCTTTTCACGCGCGACGACCGGCGGCGCCTTCGGTTCGGCGGACGGCGCTGCGTTGGCGGCTTTCTTGACGTCCGGCTTGGAGACGACGGGGGTGTCCTTTTTCGCGTGCTTGGCCATCACCTCGCGGCGTTGCTTCGCCTTGCGGCGTTCGTCCCGCCACTCGTTGAACGCTTCCAAACCATGCGAGGCGCCGGTGCGCATCGACTCGAACATCGCGCTGAACAGCCGGCCGAAGGAGAACTGCGTGGCGAGGATCACGGCGGCCACCATGAGCGCAAGGATCACGATCACCGAACCCGTGCGGCTCAAGTACTCAGACATGAAGCCGCCGAGCCACTCACCGAGGTAGCCGCCGGCGCGAAACGCGCGCGGGCCAAAATCAACCCGCCCAACCGTCAGGTGCAGCAGGGCACTGCTGCAGCCGAACAACATCGCCGCGCCGACGAGCTTGGTGTAGACAGCATCGATCACCCGGCACCAGAAGTAGTGCCAGCCGGCGACCGCGATGGTCGCGGGAATCAAGTACGACGCGTAGCCGACGATCTGGAACGACAGCTCGCTCAGGAACGCGCCGACCCGCCCGGCGAAATTCGCGGGGACGGCGTTCGTCCCGGAGCTGAAGAACCAGGCCGGATCGTTGGCGTCGTAGGTCGCAAGCGAAATCAGCCAGATCAGCGCCGCGGCAAACAACGCCACCCCGACGACTTCGCTGACGCGCCGCGACAGGGCAGAATCGGATTTACCCAAAATCAAATCTCCATCACGACCGGCAGCACCATCGGCCGCCGGCCCGTTCGTTTCTTGAGAAACCGCCGCAGCTCGACCCGGATGCGTTCCTTCATCAAGCCAGGATCGCTCCGTTCCTCGACGCTGCAGGCCGCAATGGCGTTGCTCACGACCACCGCGCCTTCGGCGAGCACATCGCCCGTGCCTTCATCGCTCACAAAGCCGCGCGCCACCAGTTCAGGCACGCCTTCGATCACGCCGCTTCGGGCGTTGATCGCGACCACCGGGACGATCAATCCGTCGGTGGAGATGTGCCGCCGGTCGCGCAGCACCTCGTCGCCCACCTCGCCGACGCGCGTGCCGTCGATCAGCACGCGGCCGACCGCCGTCTTGTCCGCGATGCGGCCGCCCTCGTGATCGAAGCGGATCTGATCACCGTTCTCCGCCGTGATCACGGTTACGTCGGTCGGCAAGCCGCGCGTCACGAACTTCGCGACGCGCGCGTGATGCGAGAGCTGCCGGAACTCGCCGTGGATCGGCACGAAATACTTGGGCCGCACCAGCGACAACACCAGCTTCAGCTCTTCCTCGGATCCGTGACCCGACACGTGCACGCGCTTGGAGGAGGCGGTCACGCAGTCGACCTCGCGGCGCGCAATGTGATTCATCACGCGGCCGATCGCCTTTTCGTTCCCTGGGATGGCGCGGGCGGAAATGACCACGCGATCGCCTTCCTTGAGCCGCACGTAGCGGTGATCGTCGATCGCCATGCGCGACAGCGCCGCATTCGGCTCGCCCTGTGATCCCGTCGCCAGGATCACAACGTCCTGGGCCGGGAAGTGCTGCACGTCGGAGTCCTTGATCGCCACGCCAGTGGGGAGGTGCAGGAAACCAAGCCGCTGTGCGATCTGCGAGTTCTCGTTCATCCCGCGGCCGACAAAGGCGACCTTGCGATCGAACTGTGCCGCGAGGTCGACGACGATCTGCAGGCGGTAGATGCTCGAGGCAAACGTCGCGACGACGATCTTGCCCTCGGTGCTGGTGAAGATCTCCTCGAAGGCATCCTCGACGTCCGACTCGGACCCGGTGTAGCCGCGACGATCGATGTTCGTGCTGTCGCAGAACATCGCCAGCACGCCTTCGGAGCCGAGCTGCGCGAAGCGGTGCAGGTCGAACGGCTGGCCGTCGAGCGGCGTCTGGTCGATCTTGAAGTCGCCGGTGTGCAGCAACGTGCCCTGCGGCGTGCGCACCACGACGGCGACGCAGTCCGGCATGCTGTGCGTAACGCGTACGAACTCGAGCGTGAACGGCCCGATGGTAATCACCGACTCGGGCGTGATCGCGACGGTCTTCGGCTCGACGCCGTGCTCCTCGAGCTTGTTGGCGACGAAGGCGAGCGTCAGCGGCGTCCCGTACACGGCGCCGTCGAGATGCGGCAGCACGTACGGCACGCCGCCGATGTGATCCTCATGCGCGTGCGTCAGCACGACCGCCTTGAGTTGTCCTTTGCGTTCTTCGAGGTAGGTCAGATCCGGGACGATCAAGTCCACACCCGGCAGATCCGTCTCCGGGAACATCGCGCCGGCGTCGATGACGATAGTCGTGTCTCCACACGAGATCGCCATCATGTTCAGGCCGAACTCGCCAAGGCCGCCGAGCGGCACGACATCGACTGGCAGTGCTCCGGACGAAACCGGCGGCACCACGGACACATTCATGCGATATCCCAGCCATCCGCCTTCGCGCAGAGCGCGACAGCGGGACCGCCTCGCGGCATTGCGCGGCGGAACGGAAACTACGGGGCGACCGTCGGACCTGGCGGCACGAAGATCACCGTTTTCGGCCGCTGGGAAGGGCCGGAAAAACAGGCGGGTTTCGCCGGAAACTATAGCACAGCTTTAGGTTACGAGCGCACGAACGCGTTGGCGAGCGCGGCCATTTCGGCCAGCTCGAGCGTTTCCGGACGCCGGGTCGGGGCGATGCCGACCGCCTCCAGAACCTGGCCGGCCTGGACCCCACGGTCGCCCGCAAACGGCTTCAGCGCATTCGACACCGTCTTCCGCCGCTGCGTGAACATCGTCCGGACCATCCGGACGAACAGCGCTTCGTCGGCGATCGTCACGGTTGGCCGGCGGAAGGACAGCCGCACCACCGCGGAATGCACTTTGGGTGGCGGGCGGAACGCGCCGGGCGGCAGGGCCAGGACGCGCGAGACGTCGGCACGCAGCGCCGTCAGCACGGTGAGAACGCCGTAGTCACCCGTGCCAACCTTGGCGACCAGCCGGTCGGCGACCTCCTTCTGCAACATCAGCATCGCGTCGCGGATGCCATCGGTGCGCGCCGCCAGGTCGAGCAGCATGAACAGGATCGGCGACGAAATGTTGTACGGGAGATTGCCAACGATGCGAATGGGGCGGTCTGGACCGACCGGCGCGCCGAGCCACTGGTTGATCGCCGGCACGAGGTCCAGCGACAGGACATCGCCCGTCACCACGGTGACGTTCGGCATCGCCGCCGCGTCGAGGTCGGCGGCGAGATCTCGATCGACTTCAACGGCGAGCAGCTGCTTCACCTGTGCCGCGAGCGGCCGCGTGATCGCGCCTCGACCCGGACCGATCTCGAGCACCGAGTCCTCAGGGCCCACGCCGGATGCGGCGATCAACTTCCTGACCCACGCGTCCTCCAGGAAGTGCTGGCCGAATCGCTTACGAGCTTTGACCATTGGAATCGTCGGCGTCGAGGTCGGGAGGGAAGGGGTCGCCGCTCCAATAGCGCTCCTCGATGTCCATGATTTGCTCTTCGCTCATGCCGAAGTAGTGGCCGAGCTCGTGAATCAGGGTCTCGCCGATGGCGACGATGATGTCATCGTCGACGCCGTCGCATTCCTCCTCGATCGACTGCTGGAAGAGGGTGATGCGATCGGGCAGCGTGTTGCCGTAGCCCCAGCCGCGCTCGTTCAACGGCGTGCCCTGGTAGAGCCCGAGGAGATCACGCGGATCATCGATCTCCATTTCCTCCATCAGTTCTTCCGACGGCTCGTCCTCGATCACGATGGCCAGGTTCCTCACCTGGCGGGCAAACTTTCGCGGAATCGTGTCGATCGCTTCCTCGACGAGCTCACGAAACTGCTCGCGGGTCATGACCCCGCCTTCCGCCCTGCACGGGGAGACGTGCGCTTCTTCGCCTTCGTCACCACGCCCGTGCGGAAGAAGTCGCAATGGGGACGCAGGTTGCACTTCGGGCACAGCGGTGTCGGCTTGCAGATGCGTCGGCCGTGGAGAATCAGTGCGTCTGAGGCGCGCGTCCATCGATCGGGCGGCAACTGGTCGCACAACTGCGATTCGACCTTGACCGGATCGTCGACGTTGACGAGCCCGATGCGATTGGCGACGCGCAGCACATGACGGTCGACGGGGAGGCCGGGGACGCCGAGCGCGTGCCCGAGCACGACGTTCGCCGTCTTGCGTCCAACGCCCGGCAGCCTGGTCAGTGCGTCCATGTCTGCCGGCACGCGTCCGCGATGTTCTTCGAGCAACTGCGTCGACATGCCGATCAACGACTTCGCTTTCTGGCGGAAAAAGCCCGTCGACAGAATCAGCTTCTCCAACTCCGGCGTCTTCGCCTTCGCGAGCGCCTTGGCGTCGGGGTAGCGTTCGAATAATGCGGGCGTCACGAGATTTACGCGCGCGTCGGTTGATTGCGCCGACAGGATCGTGGCGACGAGCAGCTCGAACGCATTCCGATGCACCAGCTCCGTATCGGCGTTTGGGTGATGCCGATCGAGGATGTCGAAGATGCGAATGACTTCGGCCGCGGGCTTAATGTACCGGGCCCTTTCCTGGAGGGACCGGCTGCTGCGGGGCATGCGATTCCTGGAAGATCCGCATGTTCTCCTGGAGCGCCGCAATCAAGGTCGGCACAAACTGCACCGGCAGCACGATTCGCGCGCGGATCGGCGCGCGCACCACGTGCTCGGCCTCGGCATCGCGAATCTCTTTTTCAGAAAGGGGCATCACCTCGCAGAAGGTGAGCGTGAAATCGAAGGGCGTATGGTTCACCGCGCAGAAGTTGGCGTAGGTGCGCGGTTCGGTGCCGCCCTCTTCGGGGACGATGGTGAAGTTGATCTGTTTTCGGTCGGTCATGATCGCCGACCGATTGTACGCCTAATACTTCCGCATCACGCCAACGACGACGCCCTGGATCTGCACATTGTCGGGCTCTACGTAAATCGGCTGCATCGTGGCATTGGCCGGCTGCAGGCGGATGCGATTGCTTTCGCGGTAAAACTTCTTCAACGTGGCGTCGTGGCCGCCCACGAGGGCGATCACCATTTCGCCGTTGTCGGCCGTCTTGCGGTCCTCGACCACGACCCAGTCACCGTCACGGATCTGCTCGTCGATCATCGACTCGCCCTTGACGCGCAGCACGTAGGTGTCGCGCTTGCCGCTCACCAGCGATTCCGGCACGCTGATCGATTCGCCGCTGGTCACGGCCTCGATCGGCATGCCGGCGGCAACGTAGCCGAGCATGGGCAACTCAATGGCGCGTCCGCCGGATCGGCTGGGCAGAAGCTCGACCGAACGGCTGCGATTCCAGGCACGACGAATGAACCCCTTTTCCTGGAGGTTCGTGAGGTGCTTATGGACCGTAGCGAGGGACGACAAGCTGAATCGCTCGCCGATTTCTTCCAGGCTCGGTGCGTAGCCGTGCTGAGCGATGAACTCGTTGAGGTAGTCGAGGATCTCGCGTTGGCGCTTGGTGAGTGGTTGCATATGGTTTTTCTTCGCCCTGAAGAGCCAGCGTAAACAAACAAAAGGCGAAAGTCAACCTTCGCCTGGTTTTCAGGTCTAAATAGACGTGACGCATGAGTCGGCACTGTCGTGGTTGGGTCCGGTCGTGACGCCCCTGGCTGAGCTGGATGATGCCGCGCTGGTGACCGCCGCGTCAGCGGGGAATCGTGAGGCGTTCGACGTTCTCGTCGAGCGTCATCGGCGCAGCGTGTATCACGTCTGTTACCGCTTCCTGAACAATCACGAGGATGCAAGCGACCTGGCGCAGGACACTTTCGTGCGCGCCTGGCGCGGACTCAAGAATTTCAAGGGCGACGCGGCGTGGTCCACGTGGGTGTATCGCATTGCCGTCAACGTCTGCCTCAATCGCGTCAGCGCGAAGGCGCCGCCAACCACGTCCATCGACGAGGGCGCGGAGCAGTTCGAAGATCGTCACCTCGAATCGGCGCCGCTCGCGCTGATGCGCGAGGAGCGCGCCGCCGCCGTCCGCAAGGCGATCGCGCAACTGCCCGACAAGCAGCGCGCGACGTTGATCCTGCGGACCTCTCACGAGATGTCGCACCAGCAAATCGCCGACGTGCTCGGCAGTTCCGTCGGGGCGGTGAAAGCCAATTGCTTTCATGCCCTCGCGAACTTGAAGAAGATTCTCGGGGACGAACCATGACGCACCTCACACCGGATGAACTGATCGATGCCATGGAGGAGACGATTGCGCTGGATCGGAAAGCGCATCTCGCCGCGTGCGTCGACTGTCAACAGCAACTGGCTGATCTTGCCGGCGTCCTCGCTGACGCCAGGCGCGTCAACGTGCCGGAACCGTCGCCGCTCTTCTGGAAGCATTTGTCGGCCAAGGTCAACGCGGAGATCGACCGGCAGATCGACGGCGCGTGGCCGGCGTGGCTGCGGTGGCAATGGCTGTTGCCGCTTGGCACGATGGCGATCGTCGTGCTCGCGCTCGTCGTCGCGGTGCCGAGGGCCCCGCAGCCGCGCACGACCGAGCCCGCAGGCGTCATGCCGCAGTACACCGAGACAGACAACTGGGGCGCCTTGGCTGAACTCGTGGGAGAATTCGACCTCGATGCCGCCAACGAAGCCGGCGTGCTGTCGCCGGGCCTTGCCGATCAGGCCGTGCTTGGCCTCACCGCAGAGGAGCAGGCGGAGCTGACGCGGTTGCTGAAGGCGGAACTGCCGCAGGTGAAGTCATGACTCACAGTTGGACACGCCTCGTGCTCGGGCTCGTGATCTGCGGCATGTCGCACGTCGCGCTCGCGCAGCCACCCCGGCCAAACCCGGCCGACGGCCAGCCGCCGGATATGCGGCCCGGTGAAATCCAGAAGCTCTTCGACGCCTACATCGTCGTCGAATCGCAGCGCGCGCTCGACCTGAGCGACGCGCAGTATCCGCAGTTCATCACCCGGCTGCGCGGCCTGCAGGACACCCGCCGACGGAATCAGCAGGAGCGCAATCAGCTTATGGGACAACTGCAGCGCCTCACCGCGCCGAACGCGCCGGCGCCGGACGACGCCGCGCTCGAAGGCATGTTGAAGACGCTCCAGGAACTCGACTCGCGCAACGCCGCCGAAATGCGAAAAGCCTACGACGAGCTCGACCAGGTGCTGAATGTCCGGCAGCGCGCGAGGTTCCGCGTGCTCGAGGAGCAGGTCGAGCGCCGCAAGATCGAGCTGGTCACACGCGCCCGCGAGCAGAACCGGCAGCGACCCAAACCGCAGTGACGAGCGCACGGCGCGACGCGTCGCGCGGCTGGTAGAATCGACACATGCGCGGTGTGCTCATTGCAGTCCTCGCCCTCGCGGGCACGACCTCCGCGGATGTGTTGTCGCCCAAACTCGCCGACGCCTTCGAGAAGAAAGTGGTGGCGGTGCAGGAGCGCGCGGATCAAAAAGCCTCGAAGGATCGGCCAACCTCGTTCACCCAGTCGGAGACGAACTCCTACCTCAAGTTCAAGGCCGGCGATCTACTGCCCACGGGATTGACGCAGCCGGAGATCACGATGATCGGCGCCGGCAAGGTCGCCGGCAAGGCCGTGGTCGATCTCGACATCGTGCGACAGAAGCAGAGCCGCGGCAGCTTGCTCGATCCGACGAGTTATCTGACCGGCAAGCTGCCGGTCAGCGCCTCGGGGCGGATCGTCACCTCGGAAGGCAAGGGCCGCTTCGAACTCGACACCGCCGAAGTGAGCGGCGTGCCGATTCCGAAGTCGTTCCTCGCGCAACTGGTGAACTTCTTCACGCGTACGGCCGGCAACCCGCGCGGCTCGTCCATCGACGACACGTTCGAACTCCCAGCGAAGATTCAGCGCATCGACGTCAACGCCGGAAGCTTTACTATTCATCAGTAGTGAAGCCCGACGAGGTGATGCAGACGCCGCTTCAGTTCCTGAAGGGCGTCGGCCCGCGCAAAGCTGCAGATTTCAAGAAAGCCGGCCTCAACACGGTCGAGGACCTGCTGTTCCGCTTCCCCCGGCGCTACGAGGATCGCAGCCGGATGCAGTCGATCATCTCGCTGCGCCCGGGCATGACCGCGGCCATTTCCGGCAAGGTCCTCAACGCCGGCCTCGCGCACACACGCCGGCCGGGATTCAAGCTCTTCTCGGCGCTCATCCAGGACGACAGCGGACAGATCCAGGCGGTGTGGCCCAACCAGGCCTTCCTGAAAGACGTGATCAAGTCGCAACAGCAGATCGTGCTGTTCGGCAAGGTTGAACTCTGGGGCTCGCGCGGACTGCAGATCACCGATCCCGAGTTTGAGATCGTGAAGGAAAAGGCTTCAGGCCTCGGGCCTCAGGCCTCGGGGCACGAAGAGCACGAAGAGGTGCAGCTGCACACCGGCCGGATCGTGCCGGTGTACGAGCGGACCGGCAGCGTCACGCCGAACATGCAGCGGCGATTCGTGTGGCAGGCGCTCGAGCAACTGCCGAATGACATGTTCGATCCGGTGCCGGCCGAGGTCTTGAAGAAAGAAGGCTGGCCTGACCGCAGGACGGCATTGCGGAACGCCCACTTTCCCTCATCGGAGACGAACGTCGAGGCGCTGAACGCGTTCACCACCGCCGCGCAGCGCCGCGTGGTCTTCGAAGACTTTTTCGTCTTTCAAGCCGGCCTCGCCCTGCGCCGCCATGAGAACGCGCAGGTCCGCAAGCGCCTCGTATCGAAAGTCGACGATCGCATCCGCCAATGCGCGCGCGCCGTGCTGCCATTCAAGCTGACCGACGGACAGCGCGACGCGCTCGCCGAGATCGTCGCCGACATGCAACGCGCGTGGCCGATGCAGCGGCTGCTGCAAGGCGACGTCGGCGCCGGGAAGACGATCGTCGCGATCCTCGCCGCCGTGGTGGCGATCGAGAATGGGTTTCAGGTCGCCGTGATGGCGCCGACGGAAATCCTCGCCGAGCAGCACTACCGCACGATCGTCAAGGTGCTGAACACCAAGTACCGCGTCGCGTTGCTCAGCGGACGTGTCACCGCGGCCACGCGCAGGGACTTGCTGCCGGCCATCGAACGCGGGGAGGTCAACCTCGTCGTCGGCACCCAGGCACTGATCCAGGACCAGGTGAAGTTCAAGGCGCTCGGGCTCGTGGTGATCGACGAGCAGCATCGCTTTGGCGTGGTGCAACGCGGTTCGCTGGCGGCCAAGGGCGTCAACCCCGACGTCCTCGTGATGACGGCGACGCCGATTCCGCGCACCCTGGCGCTCACCGAGTGCGGCGACATGGACGTGTCCGTCATCCGGGGCCTGCCGCCGGGGCGGCAGCCGATCAAGACGATCGTCAAGGCGGACTCGCGGCGCGACGAAGCGTTCGCGATGATGCGTGACGAGATTCGGCGCGGGCGCCAGGTGTATGTGATCTACCCGCTGGTCGAGGAATCCGAAAAGATCGACCTCAAGGCCGCCACCGCGATGGCCGAACACATCGCCAAGGTGTTTCCGGAATTCAGCGTCGCGCTGTTGCACGGGCGCATGAAGGGCGATGAGAAGGAAGCGGTGATGCGCCGCTTCACGTCGGGCGAGTTGCACATCCTGGTCTCGACGACGGTGGTCGAAGTGGGCGTCGACGTGCCGAACGCGACGTTGATGGTCGTCGAGCATGCCGAACGCTTCGGCCTCTCACAACTGCATCAGCTGCGCGGCCGCATCGGCCGCGGCGCGCATCAATCCACGTGCGTCTTGCTGTACCAGGCGCCGTGGTCGGACGACGCGCGCGAGCGCCTCAAGGCCATGGCCGACACGAGCGACGGCTTTGTGATCGCCGAACGCGACCTGCGCTTGCGCGGCCCCGGCGACTTCTTCGGTACGCGCCAATCGGGACTGCCGACGCTGCGCGCCGGTGACCTGATGCGCGACGCCGACTTGCTCGAACAGGCCTTTGCCGAAGCCCGAGCCCGCGTCGACGCCGGCTCGCTCGGCGCCGAGTTGACGGCGTATGTTCGGAACGTATGGCAACGGCAGTTTGGCTTGATCACCGTCGGATGATGGCCCGATGGCCTGAGAGCCTGGTGGCCTGAATGCGAATCATCGCGGGCACCAACAAAGGCCGTACGCTCAAGGCGCCCAAGTGGGACGGCTTGCGTCCGACGTCCGACAAGCTGCGGGGCACCTTGTTCAACATCCTGCAGCACGAGGTGGCCGGCGCGCGGGTGCTGGATGTGTTTGCCGGCACCGGGGCGATCGCGCTCGAGGCGCTGAGCCGCGGCGCGGTCTCGGCCACCTGCATCGACAGCGATCGTCGGGCCGCGGCGCTGATTGCGCAGAACGCCGAGCTCTGCCGCGAGTCGAATCGCTGTGCTATCATCCGCGACGTCGTGGAGCGGGCGTTGAGCGCGCCGCTCCCCGGCGGTCCGTTCGACCTGATCGTCCTCGATCCGCC
>CAZBYY010000066.1:0-14449 GCA_964495855.1 uncultured Acidobacterium sp.
TCCGGCCCGAGGCCGCCCACCATCACCGTATCCACCACGCCCATCGTCATCCACCCGAGCTCGGCCAACACGACCGGCACGGCGATGCGGAGCATGGGTGCGAGTTCACGGCGGATGGAGGCGAGCATGATGGGCAGTGGCGAAGCCGGAGAGCCTTTCATTTTAGTAGGATTAGCAAGCGGAACCGTTATGCGAACCTCACTGGCGGCGGCCCTCGTGGCCGCGTCCTTCGGCGTGCTGGCCACCGGAGCCGTGGCCCAAGTCGGCAATCAGCCGGGCTCCGGCTTCAACACCGTGCTTGGTAGCGCGATGCGATACGCGACCAACTACGAGCAGCGGTTCGCGCTGCTCGTCGCCGACGAGACCTACGTGCAGGAACTGCAGCGTCCGCCGAATCCCGGCACCAACCTGTCGCGCAGCAATCCGGGCGGCGGCATGCAGGGCGGCGGCGCCGTCAGCCAGCAGACGATCAAGTCCGACTTCATCCTCGTACAGCTCGGCATGGACGGCGAAGGGTGGATGCCGTTCCGCGACACCTACGAAGTGAAAGGGCGGGCCGTGCGCAAGCGCGACGATCGCCTGCTGAAGCTCTTCATCAAGAACGACAAATCGCGATTCGACAAGGCCGCGGAGATCTCGAACGCGAGCGCGAAGTACAACCTCGGCAACGTGACGCGCACGATCAACATTCCGCTGCTCGGGATGATGTTCCTGCATCCGCGCGTCAACGAGCGCTTCGAGTTCACCGACGGTGGTGAAGAGAACATCGGCGGGCGCATCGTGCGCAAGGCCATCTTCAAGGAAGGCGCGCGCCCGACGTTGATCAAGACCACGCGCGGCCGCGACCTGCCGCTCGATGGTCAGATCTGGATCGATCCGTTCAGCGGCGCCGTGGTGAAGACCGAGATGAACGCAGCCGACCCGGTCGTGCGCTGCCAGGTGATCGTTACCTTCCGCCGCGACGAAGCCCTCGACATGTGGGTGCCGGACAAGATGGAGGAGTACTACAAGGCGTACAGTGGCCTTGACGACATCCTCGCCACGGCCACGTACACCAACGTCCGCAAGATCCTCAGAAGCGAACTGGAACCCTAGCCCCTAGTCCCTACTGGGTGGGCAGCGCCGGCATCTTGTCCTTCGGCAGCCGCGGCAGCATCTGATCGCGCATCGCGAGGTGATACACCGCGGCGGCGATCACCATCGCCGATTGTTGCGCGTCGCCCTCGATGATCCGTTCGTAGGTATCGAGGTTGGTGTGCCACGTGTGCGAGTTGTATTCGATCGGGTCCTGCTGGATGCCGATGCCCGGCAGGCCGGCCTCGTTGAACGACGTGGAATCCGTGCCGCCGCGCCTGCGGCTCTGCGTCGCGTTGACGCCGAAGAACCCGTTGTCGGCAAACGGCTTCGTGGCTTCGCGCAGGATCGTTGCGGCTTCCGGCGGACCAAACACTGATGCGCCACGCGCGCGGCCGGTGCCCGAATCGATGTTGAAGTAACCCGCAAACAGCGCGTGTTCAGGCTTGGGATTCTCGACCATGCCGAAGTGTTCCTTCACATAGGCCTGCGATCCGAGCAGTCCCTGCTCCTCGCCGCTCCACAGCGCAAGGCGGATCGTCCTCCGGGGCTTGACGCCGATCGCCTGCAGGATGCGAATCGCCTCCATCATCGTGGCCGAGCCGATCGCGTTGTCGGTTGCGCCGGTCGCGGAATGCCACGAATCGAGGTGACCTCCGAGCATCACCACTTCCTGCGCCTTGTCGGTCCCGGGAATCTCCGCGATGACGTTGTAGACCGTCGATCCTTCAGGGATCGTGCGGTTGACGATGTTCAGTTCGAGTTCGACGGGCGTGCCGTCGGCGAGGATGCGCGTGATGCGGCCGTAGTCTTCATTGCTCATCACGACGGTCGGCACGGCCTTGGTCACGTCGAACGTGCGGTTGTTGAACGCGCGGATCTGTCGATGCTCGCGCCCCGCATCGTTGACGCGGCCCACCGCGCCGGCGGCCACGAGGAACTGATCGAGTTGTTCGGCCACCTGGCCGGCGGGCACGACGTTCGGATTCGACGCCGGCGGAGGCCCTCCACCGAAGTTGGGTTGCTGCGGATTGACGGGGTCGTCCTGCGCACGAACCTCGTTGTCTTCGCGGCGCTTGTTCGGCGGCAGGATGGTGACCGGCACCACGGTCGCGGCACCGACCATCACGATCTTGCCTTTGACGCGCGCGCGGTTGTCGTCGAAAAACTTCGCCAGCGCTTCTTTCGTCGGCGATGCGGGCGTCATCAGCTGAACGACCTGCGCGGTCACGGGTCCGTTCGTGCCGGGCGTCCATGCGAGCGCCTCGACAACGAGCGCATCCTTGAACGGTGAGATCGCATGCACCGACAGCTTTTCGTTGACCCAGCCGGGGTGACCGAAGCTCCAGGGCTCGAGGTGTGCGTTCTTCAACCCCCACCGCGTCGTTTCCTTCACGACCCAGTCCTGCGCGGCTTTCAGGTTCGGCGAACCCGTGAGGCGCGGGCCATACACATCGGTGAGGAAGTGCATGGTGTGCATGATTTGCGAGTTGTCAGTGGCTTCGCGGCGGATCTTCCACTGAATATCCTTGTCGATCTTTTCCTGCGCAAACATCGTGGCCGCGAGCGGCAGGGCGAGCAGGACGAGCAACGAGAGACGGTGTTTCATCAGGGCATTCTAACTGCGGGTGCAGGGGTGCAGGGGTGCAAGGGTGCAAGGGTGCTGGGTGCGGGGTGCTGGGTGCTGGGTGCTGGGTGCTGGGTGCTGGGTGCTGGCGCGCGCTTTGCCTCAGCAACCCTTGCCATGGCGAAGGACTTCACGGAACTGGCCGCTTGGCGGCTTGCAGACGAATTGCGACGGTTTGTGATCGAATTTACTGCGCGGCCGGACGTGGCGCGGGATTTCAGATTTTGCGGTCAATGCAAGGACGCTGCCCGATCCGTCACCAGCAACATCGCGGAAGGTTTTGGCCGATGGTCACACAGGGAATTCTCGCGCTATCTCCAGATCGCGATCGGCTCGCTCAAAGAGACCCGCGACTTGCTGATCGACGCGCGGCATCGGGGATACATTACTGACGACGAGCTGGTCTGGGCGAATGCCGTTGCCCGTCGCGCGAACGCCGCTTGTGCGGGGCTCATCCGCTACCTCAAGCGCACGCCTGATCCTTCGTGACGCAGCAATGCCGGCACTCTGCACCCCGCACCCCGCACTCCTGCACCCTTGCACCGTTGCACCCCTGCACCACCTGCCTCCCCCGCTGCGCTAAGATCGAGAAGATATGCAGGTCGCAAAGCCCGCCGTACTGAAGCCTGGTGTCACGATCGAATCGCTCCCTGGTCCACGCCCGTCCGATAGCGCCGCGCCCGGTGCGCCGCGGGTGATTCGCGGCAAGGCGCTGATCTTCTGGGATTCGAAGAATCCATCGAAGAAGCTCGACGCGATCGACACGGATCAGATCACGCCGGCCGCCGATTGCGTGTCCGAGAGCCTGGAGACGCTCGACGAGCGCTGGAAGGCGGGTTCGTTCCGCTACCTGATGCCCGATTTCCGCGCGCGCGTGCATCGCGGCGAGACGTTCGTGATCGCCGGCGACCGCTTCGCGATCGGCAGTTCACGAGAGATGTCGCCCGCAGGCCTGAAGGCGATCGCCGAAGAAGTTGGCCTCGAGATGGTGATCATCTGCGCCAACAACATGGGCGACATTTTCCGACGCAACTCGTTCAACCTCGGCCTGCACGTCGTGCAGAGTCCCGAGGCCGTCGCGGACGCGCGCGATGGCGATGAGTTCACGTTCGATCCGGCGTCACGCCAGATCGTCAATGTCACGCAGGGGAAGACCTACGCGCCGGTGCCGCTGAGTGCGAAGGAAGACGAGATCCGCCAGAGCGGCGGCATTTTCGCGGTCGGTCGTCGCGAATTCGTGTCGTCAGTGAAGCGCACCCCGGAGATCGTGTTCCCCGACGCCGCGCGCGCGCGGACGATGTCCACCACCGCGCAGATCGTGTGGGCGCATCGCGTCGACAAGGATGCCGAGGTGGCCCCGGGCGCGACGCTGCGCGTCTACGCCGATCTGCTGCCCGCCTCCGACGGCACCGCGCCGTTCTCGATCCACACGTTCAACCAGATCACCGGCGGCAACTCGATCCTGCCGCGGCAGGCCGCGGTCGCCAACGATCACTTCGTCTTCACCGGCAAGCAGGACGATGACAAGCAGACGGCGATCGGCCGGCAGTTCGCGGCGTTTCACGGGATCGAGAAGCCGTATTACGCCACGCCTGGTGACGGCATCTTCCATTTCTATTTTCCAGAGCAGGGCCTCGTGCTGCCCGGCCAGTTCATTCCCGGCGCCGACTCACACAGCCGCGCCTACGGCGCGTACGGCGCGGTCGGCATGGGCGTTGGGTCGACGACGCTCGGGTTCGGGTGGTCGACGGGCTACATCTACTTCACGATGGCGAAGGAGCGCCGTGTCACCTTCAGGGGCAAGCTCAGTCCCTGGGTCACCGGCAAGGACATCGTCCTCGAACTCTTGCGGCGCTGGGGCGCGAAGCAATCACAAGGCATGTCGGTCGAACTCGTTGACGCAGACAAACAGCTGCCAATCGCGTTCCGCAACACGATCGCGAACATGATGGCGGAAGCCGAAGCGCTGAACGGCGTCTTCGCGCCCGACGAGATCACGTATGCGTGGTACCGCGCCAAGGGGATCACCGAACTGCCGTTCCCGGCGTTCGGCTGCGGCGCGGATGCCGTGTTCGAGATCGACGAGGCGTTCGATCTCGGTGACGTGACGCCGATGATCGCGAAGCCGTTCAGCCCTGGCAACGCCTTCCCCGCGGAAGAGGTCGCGCGCGAGCGGATCGAGTTCGACAAGGCGATGATCGGCTCGTGCACGAACGGCAGCTACGACGACCTGCTTTCGGCGGCGCTGGTGCTCATGGCCGCACGCGCCAAGGGGCTGACGAAAGCGCAGAAAGAATTCGTCGTGTTCCCCGGGTCGGGTGGCGTGAAGATCGCGATCGAGCGCCCCGATGCGCGTCTTGGCGGTGAATCGATCGCCGACGTGTTCCGCAGTGTCGGCGGACAGATCCGCGCATCGTGGTGCGGTCCGTGCTTCGGCCAGGGCAGTGACGCGCTGCACAAAGGCCAGCGTGCGATCACGTCGTTCAATCGCAACTGGCAGAATCGCATGGGCTTTGGCGGCGAGGGCTACCTCGCATCGCCGTCGGTTGTTGCTGCCTCGGCGCTCGCCGGTTACATGGCGCCGCCGACGGAGCTCGGACTGCAGTGGGACGCTGAGAAGTACGGCGTCTGATTCACGGACCGATCAACAGTGCGGCGCCGGCTCGCGGTAGATTAGCGAGTCATGAAGATCCTTGTTTCGCTGTTCGTCACACTGTTTGTCACACAGCAGAGTGCGTCGCCGCGACAGGTGGCTGACGATCTGTTGAACGCCGACAGGGCATTTGCGGCGTCTGCCGCAAAGACCGATCTGATCGCCGGTATCTCTGCGACGTTCGCTCCGCACATCGTGATGCCCGCGCCCGGCGGAGTGATCGCCGGCGCCGACAAGGTGATCGACGCGCTCAAAGCAAATCCCGCAAACGTGAATGCGAAGGTGAGCTGGACGCCTGCGCGCGTCGGCGTATCTGCAGACGGGAAGCACGGGTTCACTGCGGGCTTCATGACCGTCACTCGCGCGGACGGCACGGTGACCGCGGCCAAGTACATGGCCTATTGGGAAAAGCAAAAGGACGGCTGGCGCGCGCGTGCTTACAAGCGCGGCGCCGCAAAGACGACGCCGGCGTCCGTCACGCCCTCCTACGTGCTGCCCGCGCGCATCGTCACTAGCGCCGCGATCAGCGAACGCGATCGCGAGAGCCTTGCTGACGCGGAGCGATCATTCTCGAAAGACGCGCAGACGATGGGGCTTGGCGCGGCGTTCAAGAAATACGGCAGCCCCGAGGCGATGAATCTCGGCGGCGCGAATGTGGACACGTTCATCCTCGGCAACGACGCGATCGGCGACGCAGTGGGTGAGGGCCTGGCGCCCAACACGAGCCCGGTCACCTGGGGGCCCGACATGACGATCATCGCCCCAAGCGGCGACTTCGGCGTGACGATCGGCTACATCACGCGCAAGGCGGCCGGGCCTGACGGCAAGATCCCGCCGCCGAATCCGTTCTTTACGATCTGGCGGAGGGACAGCCCGTCGGCGCCGTGGCGATACATTGCCGAGTGAGTCAGGGGTGATGCGGCGCGGCTGATCCCGCTCGCGCCCGGACGCGCGCGAACACGTGGAACGAGAGCGGCGAGCCGTAGGATTCCTGCAGATTGGCCGGCACGTGATACACGGTGAGGTCGCCGCCAAGTCCCAGGCGCCCCCATGAGCGCGTGCGCACGTCGCGCACGTAGCCGAGCGTCCAGGCGGTGACGTTGGACTGCCGATGCGTGTGCGCGATGCCGATCGGATGGAAGCCGGCGTCGAGGATGTCCTTGTCGACGTTCTCGAGGCGCGTGTAGAACCGGTTGGCGTTCACGACGCGCTCGCCTTCGAGCAGGTATGCCTCGAGCGAGCCGAACACTTCTCGGTTCTGGCCGAACGCTGCCGTCCACGCGAGTGACCGGCGATCATCGCCCTTGAAGTAACTCATCGACGCGGTGATGCGGCTCTCGTCGTACGGCGATTTGCGTTCCGGCGTCTTGAGATGCCCGCCGGAGACCTGCATCGACCAGGGACCGCGTGTGTAGCCGACCCTCGCCGAGAACGAGTCGAGGGCCGCCGTATCGAGATCGAGCCGGTTCTCATCCGGCTCCCGGCCATGAAACGCGCCCGCTTCAATCGAAAGGCCGGATCGTTCAACGCCGGCACTGATGACGCCGGGAGTCACGTGCGTCGAATCCAGGTAGTGATGGGCGAGCGGCGATTGCGGATTGTCGGCAGCCGCCGGCCGATGCATGAAGGCCGGGGGGCCGAGCGGCGCAGGCCCGACGGCATAGGCATTCACCGTCAACGTCGTCGACCCGATCGAATGCGCCAGCTCTCCGCCAAGGTTCATGAACAGGTCGTGCGGGTGCTGGTAGTCAATGAGCGGCGCGCCCTGGTAGGTCTCGCCGGTCTGAAACACCTGCGGCGAGCCGATACCGCGCAGCGTGAATGGTTCGAGCGAGAACATGCCAACCAGCCGGAGTCGCGACCTCCCGACCGAACGGCCGGCCGTGGTCATCACCCAGTTCTGCGATTCCACTTCGTCGAAGTCAGTGAACCTCCGGTACTGGTAGTTGTAGCCGCCAAAGACCTGCGCCTCAGCGGACCACTGCCAGGTATCGGCGGGTGGCATCGAGTGCTGATGCTCCTGTGCGAAGGCCGGAGCGGCCATCAACATCAACAGAAGCGCGAGCAGCATCATCGAATGATAATTCGCCCCTGGAAGGCGGCGACGCTCAGTTCGGTGTGATCGTGATACTCGCAGGTGCGCGCCGTGGTGAAGGGATCGGTTTCGGCACGTTGTCCTGGTGTGAGAAAGCCGGCTTTCAGGATCTCAGGGCAATCCGGATGCGCCGGATCGACGCCGCCCACGACATCGTGATTACGCGTGTCGTTGTTCACGAACGTGACGCGCTGTCCGACCGCGATCGTGAGTTCGAGCGGCACCATGCCGGCGGCCGTGATGGTAATGGTTGGCGGTCCGGACGGCTGTGACGGTGCTGGCGCTGCGGGGGCTGCCGGAGTCGTCGCCGTGGGTGCCGCCGGCGTCGGCGCAGCAGGAGAACTCGCGGCGCCCGAGCACGCCGTGCACGCCAAGACAAACACTAAGGCTGGGATTCGAAGCATGCGCCACCGTTGAAGACCGGTGGCGCGGCCGGCCGGCAGAGCGTATCACGCTTCTTTCCGCCTGGTTCGCGATCCGGTGCACGCGGCGTGACCAATCGCGTCGAGGCTGCGCGGCTCGCCCGGCAGCGCGGGTGGTTGTGACATAAGCTAGGGCGGCGAGAGGTTCGCTTCCATGAAATTCCGTTCGCTTGCCTTCCTGCTTCTGACTCTGTGCCTCCGTGTCTCCGTGGCGGGTGCGCAGGAACCGCTGTGGCCCGGAGCCAAGTACGACCCTGCCGTTCCGACACTGAAGTCGATCGTCGGTCACGACCACGGCGAGCAGATCACGACGCCCGAACAGGCCGCGTCGTATCTGCAGGCGCTGCAGAAAGCGGCACCGGCCAAGACGCGCCTGATTCAATACGCGACGTCATGGGAAGGCCGGCCGCTCTGGCTGTTCATCATCGGTAGTGCCGAGCGCATCGCGAAGCTGGATCAGTTGAAGGCTGACATCCAGCGCTTCGGTGACCCGCGCCGCACGCCTGCAGCCGATGGCGATCGCCTGGCCCGCGAACTGCCGGTCGTGGTCTGGCTGGCTCACGGCGTGCACGGCAACGAGATTTCGTCGACAGACGCCGCGCTCGCGGAGGCGTATCACCTGCTCGCCTCGCAAGGTGATGCCGGCGTCGATGCGGTGTTGCGCGATGCGCTTGTCCTGATCGATCCGATGCAGAACCCCGACGGCCGCGCGCGCTTCATCGCCGTCAACTCGCAAGCGCGTGCCGCCGCGCCCGATGCGGCGCCGTACTCCGCCGAGCATGACGAGCCGTGGCCCGGCGGCCGCAGCAATCACTACCTGTTCGACATGAACCGCGACTGGTTTGCGCAGTCGCAGCCCGAGACGCGCGGCCGCATCAAGGTCGCGCTCGACTACCTGCCGCAGATCACCGTCGACCTGCACGAGCAGGGCGGTGACAACACGTATTACTTCGCGCCGCCGGCCGAGGCGATCAATCCGCACGTGACCAAGAGCCAGCTCGCCGCGTGGGACCTGCTCGGGAAGGCCAATGCGGCGCGCTTCGACGAGCGCGGCTGGGCGTACTACGTGCGCGAGGTCTACGACGCCTTCTACCCCGGCTACGGTGATTCGTGGCCGACGCTGCAGGGCTCGATCGGCATGACCTACGAACAGGCGTCGGCGCGCGGCCTCGTGTTTGCCAGGAGCGACGGCACCACGCTGACGTATCGGGACGGCGTGATGCATCACTTCAATGCGGCGATCACCACGTGCATCACCGCGGCGCGCAATCGCGAGCGCTTCATGCGCGACTACCTCGAATACCGCCGCAGCGCGATCAGCGAGGGCGAGAAGGGCGCGATCCGCGAGTACGTGATCATCCCCGGCGTGGATCCGTCGCGCGCCGATCACCTCGCGCGCAACCTCGCCACCCAGGGCATCGAGGTGCGCCGCGCCGAAGAGCCGATCAAGACGGCATCGCGCACGATCCCGGCCGGCGCGTACCTCGTGTCTACGGCGCAGCCCACGTCGCGGATGATCCGCAACCTGCTCGATGCGAAGACGGAACAGTCGGCCGACTTCATCAAGAAGCAGGAACAGCGCCGCGCCATGCGGCTGAACGACCAGATCTACGACATCACCGCGTGGAGCCTGCCGCTGCTCTACGACGTCGAGACGATCACCAGCGCGGCGCCGATCAGCGTCAAGACCTCGCCCGTGCCGTCGCAATACGACGCGCCGCCGGCAGCGAAGCCGCTTGCTGAGGGAACCGTCGGCTACCTGATGCCGTGGGGATCGGCAGCCGCGGCGCTTTCGGCCGAAGCGATGCGCGAGGGCATTCGCATCCACAGCGTCGGCGGCACCTTTACGCACAACGGGCGCACCTACGGCATCGGCACGGCCTTCATCCGCAACATCGGCAATCCGGCCAACCTGCATGCGCGGCTGAGCGCGCTCGCGGCGAAGCACGGCGCGGAACTCGTGCCGATCAATTCCACGTGGACCGAAGAGGGCACGTCCCTCGGCAGCAATGACGCGGTCGCGCTGAAGGCGGCGCGCGTCCTGCTCGTCTGGGATGCGCCGACGAGCACGCTCTCGGCAGGCTGGTCGCGATTCGTGCTCGAACGGCGGCTCGGCGTGGCCACTACTGCCGTGCGTACAGGTTCGCTCGCCCGCGCCAACTTCAACGACTACGACGTGATCGTGCTGCCGTCAGGCAATTACGCGGGGCAGATCACCGATGCAGTGCTGAACCGCATCAAGGACTGGCTGCGCGCCGGCGGCACGATCGTGACGCTGGCCGATGCCTCGCGCTGGGCCACGGGTTCGAGTGTCGGCCTGCTCGACACGACCGCCCTGCTCAAGGACGGACGCCCGGACGTGCCTCCGCCAAGCGGTTCCAATCCTTCCGCTGGTTCCACTGCATCCAAGCCCGGCGACTTCGACTACGACAAGGCGATCCAGCCCGATCGTGAACGGCCCGCGCCCCAACCAGGCGCGATCCTGCGCGTGACAATCGACACCAATCACTGGCTGAGCGCCGGCAACGACGGCGAGACGCAGATGATGATCGAGGGCAGCCGCGTGTTTGCGCCGATCAAACTCAACAGCGGTAGGAACGTCGGCATCTACGGCACCAAGGACAAGTTGATCGCCTCAGGCCTGATCTGGCCCGACGCCCAGGACGTGCTCGTCCAGAAAGCGTTCCTGATGGAGCAGCCGTTCGGCCGTGGGCACGTGATTGCATTCGCCGAGGAGCCGAACTATCGTGCGTTCACCGAATCGACGATGCTCTTGTTCATGAATGCCGTGCTGCTCGGGCCGGGGTACTAGGCCACGGAGACACGGAGGCACGGAGCCACTTTTGGGGAAAACGCAAATGACGAATAAGCGGGCCACCAGCGGATTTGTTTTAGCCAGTTTGGCTCTGTGTCTCTGTGTCTCCGTGGCGTATGTCACGGTCGGAGCGCAGTCCACGTATTACCCACCGAAAGGTGAATGGGCGAAGAAGTCGCCGGCTGAACTCGGTCTCGATCCGGCGAAGCTGCAGGAAGCCATCGACTACGCCAAGTCACACGAGACCAGCCGCGCGATGGATTTCTCCGACCAGGAGAAGACCTTCGGCACGCTGCTCGGCTCGGTCCCGAACATTCGCGCGCATACCAACGGCGTCATCATCTACAAGGGCTACGTCGTCGGCGAATGGGGCGACAACACCTGGGCCGATCCAACCTATTCGGTCGCGAAGAGCATGCTGTCGACCGTGGCCGGCGTGGCCGTCCGGGACGGCGTGATCAAGAACCTGGATGACGCCGTCGGCGCAACCGTGAAAGACGGCGGCTACGACTCACCGGGCAACAGCGTCATCACCTGGCGCAACCACTTGAATCAGGAGAGCGAGTGGGAAGGCACCATGTTCACCAAGCCCGACACCTTCATCGGCCACGAGGCCTTTGGTGACGGCGAAATGAAGCCGCGCGAGCGACGGAAGCCGGGGACGTACTACGAGTACAACGACGTGCGCATCAACCGGTTCTCCATGTCGTTGCTGCGCGCCTTCAACAAGTCGGTGCCCGACGTGTTCCGCGAGCAGGTGATGGATCCGATCGGCGCGTCCAACACGTGGCGCTGGATCCCGTATCACAACAGCTGGGTCGACATGCCCGATCACCGCAGGCTGCTGTCCGTGAGCGGCGGCACGCGCTGGGGCGGCGGCGTGTGGATCAACGCGATGGACATGGCGCGCTTCGGGTATCTCTGGCTACGAGGCGGCAAGTGGGGCGACAAGCAGATCGTGCCCCCGGCGTACGTGAAGGCGGCGCTGACGCCCAGCAAGGTCGCCAACTCACCGGACTACGGTTTCCTGTGGTGGCTCAATACCCGCCAGGACAATGCGAAGTGCGGGAAGGATCCGTCGAACCGGCGCGCGGGCTGCTCGAACTATCCGGGGATGCCGCCGAACGCGTTCGGGGCCAACGGCGCCGGCAGCAATACGATCCTCGTCTCGCCGGATCATGATCTCGTCATCGTCTGGCGCTGGCACGCCGGCAACATTGCCGAAGTCGGTACGCGCGTCGTCGCCGCGATCAAGCCAGGGACGATGTAGGAGAGAAGCGAATCGGTTAGACGGCGCGCGAATTGACCTTTGCCGCGCGCATCGCGTCAACGACGGTGAATCCCAGGCGCCGTGCCTTTCGGTAGGTGCGGAGGAATGCGACGAACCGTCGAATCATTTGGCGCGGTGTCCTGGGTGAACTACGGCGTAACGCGTGGATTATACGACACCAGAGGACCCCAGCGAACTGTTCGTTCGTGTTTGGGCCAAAGTACACCCCAAACGGGTCCGATGCCGCTAGAATCTGCGCCATCGTGGCGTTGGCGTTACCGAACACGCTGATTCACTGGGTCCTGGCAGCCTCGGCTGCCGCGGCGGTGGCCTTTTTCGGCGGCGGCCTCACGCTGTATTTCGAGCGCGGTGCACGACCCGCGTGGGTGCTGGCGGTGCATTACTCAGCGCTCCTCATCGCGTTGCTGCAATTGGCGGGGACGGTGTGGCTGCCGGTCCGATCCGACGCAGCTGCCGGATTAGCGATCGGCATGCAGATGGCGGCGCTGCTGTTGTTCCTGTCGGCCATCGAAGCGGCGAAGCGCACCCGGTTGCAGCGATCGTTCGTCGATTTACCGCTGCCCGATCGCCTGATCACCGACGGCCCCTTCAAGTGGGTGCGCCATCCGTTCTGCACCGGGTATGTCCTGGCATCGACGGCGGGTGCCGTCGGCATCGCGGATCCGATCATGATCGTGCTTGCGGTGCCGCTCGTCGTGATGTCGATTCTTGCTGCGGTGCGCGAAGAACGCGTGTGGCTGTCGAGCCCGCGCTCGGAAGAATATCGTCAGTATCGCCGTCGTACGGGGATGTTCGTGCCATTCATTCGCAAACGATAAGTCGCCGAGCTCGGCGGTATGATGGGACGCCCGTGTTTGTTCAGGCACCGGATACCTTGTTCGAGTGGATGCTCGCCGGCGCCGGCGGCGCCACGTTCATCGTGTTTGCGGTCGCCCTGCAGAACTTCTTCGTCCAGCCGCCGACGCTGACCCGCAAGCAACGCTTCTTCCAGGAATTCTCGGTGCTGCTCGGCGTCACGCACGGGCTCGCCTTGCTGATGCTGAACACCGCGGGCGAAACCGACTGCCTGATCGGCGTCGGGATGTATTCCGCGGCGATGGCGCTGTTCCTCTCGGCGATCGACGCGGCCAAGCGCGTACCGATGACGCGGACGTTCGTCTACACGCCTCGGTGCGACGCCATCCTGCGCACGGGGCCGTACCGGATCATCCGCCACCCGATCTACTTGTCGTACGCGCTGGCGTGGTTCGCTGCGCCCGTGGCGATGCGAAGCGTGGCGCTCGGGTTGACGGCTGCCGTGATGACGGCGTGCTACATCATCTCGGCGCGCGAGGAAGAACGGCTGATGATCGCCGGCCCGAAGGGCGCCGAGTACGCGCAAGTCCTCGCGAAGACCTGGCGGATCATTCCGTTCATCTACTGACGGGCGCCCCGAAGGCCGGGGCTCCCGTCGCTACTTATCGAGCTGCTCGATCGTCGCGGTGGACGGTTGCCGTGATTTCTGGAGCCGCGCGGCCGTTGCTTCGACCTGCCGCATCACGCGCAGCACGTTCTGGCCGATGATCTTCTTCACGTCGGCGTCGGTGTAGCCCCGCTTCAGCAGTTCCGCCGTGAGGTCTGGATACTTCGACACGTCTTCCAGGCCCTGGACGACGTCGGTGATGCCGTCGAAGTCGCCGCCCAACCCGATGTGATCGATGCCCGCGACCTTGCGGATGTGGTCGATGTGGTCGGCCACCTGCGACAGCGTCGCGCGTGGCGCCGTCTGGCCCTTGCGTTCCGCTTCAGGCTTCGCGTTGAAATCGGCGACGGCCTGCGAGATGAAGCCGGGCACGAACGTCACCATCACCACGCCGCCGTTCTTCGCCACCATCCGCAGGATGTTGTCGGGAACGTTGCGCGGCACGTTGCAGACCGCCTTCGCGGACGAGTGCGAGAAGATCACCGGCGCTTCGGTGACGCGCAGCGCGTCTTCCATCGTGTCCGGCGAGACGTGGCTCAGGTCCACGAGCATGCCGAGGCGATTCATTTCGCGCACCACTTCCTCGCCGAACTTCGTCAGGCCGCCGTGCTCGGGCTTGTCGGTCGCCGAGTCGGCCCACGCGAGGTTCGACGAATGCGTGAGCGTCATGTAGCGCGCGCCGAGGGCGTGGAACATGCGCAGCGCCGCGAGGGAGTTGTCGATCGAGTGGCCGCCTTCCATGCCGATCATCGATGCGATCCGGCCCGCCTTGAATGCGCGATCCACGTCATCGGCGGTGTAGGCCACCTGGAACACCGTCGGCCACTTCTGCGCCATGCGATACACCGTGTCGATCTCTTCCATCGTCACGCGCGTCGCTTCCTTGCCCATCATCGTCGACGGCGTGTAGACGGACCAGAACTGGCCGCCGACGCCGCCCTGACGGAGGCGGGGGATGTCGGTCATCAGCTTGGGTACCGGTTCGGCGATGTCGGCCTTCGTCAAATCGC
>CAZBYY010000067.1:0-14439 GCA_964495855.1 uncultured Acidobacterium sp.
CGTGGATGGCCGGCATCGCGTCGCTCTTCACGCGCGAGTTCTTCGCGGGCGCCCGGCAGCGCCTCGCGCCCGGCGGCGTGCTGTGCCAATGGGCGCACACCTACGACATCAGCGGCGATGATCTCCGGTCGATCGTCGCCACCTTCCTGTCGGTGTTTCCGGACGGCACCTTGTGGCTCGTCGGTGATGCCGACGTGCTCTTGATCGGATCGACCGAGCCGCTCGACGCGCGCATCGCCGCGATCAACGAGACGATGCGCCGGCCGGGCGTCGCGGAGGACCTGGCGAGCATCGGCATCGTCAGCCCGTTCGTCGTCAAGTCGTTGTTCATTGCTCAGGGCGACGCCCTCAAGGCGTGGGCGCAGGGAGCGCCGCTCCAGACGGACGATCGTTCGCAGCTCGAGTTTTCGGGACCGCGCAGCGTATTCAGCACGGATCGTGACGACAACGCCACGACGTTGCGCACGCTGGCGGCGTCGAGCCCCAAGCCTCCGGCCGTCGCCGCGGCCTTGGCGGCGGCGTCTCCTGCGGATTGGCGCGACCGCGGCCTGGCGATGCTGAAGGCCGACGCGATGCGGCCGGCCTACGAGGACCTCGTGAAAGCGCTGAACGGTGCGCCCGACGACCAGCTCGCCCTGGACGGCTTGCTGCGGGCAGCGGCACCGCTCGATCGCGTCGCGGACGCGCGCGCCGTGCTGACGCGGCTGGCCGAGGCCCCTGCGCACCCCGCCGCCAGGCTCGCCCTCTCGAGGCTGCTCGCCGCTCAAGGCAATATCAATGGCGCGATGGCGATTCCGCTGGTCCTCCTCGACAAAAATCCCCGCGACGTCGACGCACTCGAGCAACTGGCCTCGATCCTGTCTGACGTGGGCGATTCGATGCGGCTCGAGCCGATTGCGCAGCGCCTGCTCGCCGAAGCGCCGAAGAACAGTTGGGCGCATTACTACGCCGGTTCCCTGTTTTTCATGCAACGGCGCGTCGAACTCGCGTTACAGGCGGCACGCAACTCGGTGGCCCTCGATCCCTCGAACGGCAAGGCCCATAACCTGATGGGCGCCTGCCTTGCCTCTCTCGGACAGGCAGACGCCGCCCGCGCCGCATTCCTCGCGTCGATCAAGGCCGATCCCAAGGAAGCGGGAACCTACGCCAACCTGGCGACGCTCGAACTTCAGAGCGGAAATCGTGATCGCGCCGCCCGTTATTTCGCCGAAGCGTTGACGATCGACCCGACTTCGCAGGCCGCGCGCGACGGATTGAATTCAATCCGCTGAAGTGTGATCCATTTCCGTCGATTCACTTGACGGCTGGTGTGTGTAGCCAACCGCAGCCCCGTGTGTAAGTTCTGCCACGTCCGCAGGAACCTCGACACTGCGAATTGCCCGGTTCCCCCAGCGAGCCCTCTCGCGGCCGAGCGGCACGCAACTTGCTAATTGTCGGAATCGAGGGGAACAGTTCGATGAGCGTCGTTCGCATACTGGGGTTCTCGACGCTGTCGTGTGGCTGTGTGGTGGGCCGATACCGCGACATTGCCAGCACGCGCGAGGTCGTCTACGTGGAAGAAAAAGGCGTGAGCTGCGACAGCCACGCGCATCGTCGTAACCACACGGTCACGGCGGAGCGCGAGCGGTTCGCCGCCGTCTCGCTGACGACCATTACAGCCCGAGCCTCCTAGCCAGCCTGCCTCGGAGTCGCGGCACAACCTCGTGCCGGGGCGGGTACAATTCGAGGAGTGCCTCGCGCGCTCCCCAAACCCTACGCCGAACTCACGCGCGGCCGCACCAGGCTGCGCTTCTTCCACGGCGATGCCCTCACCATCCTGAAGTCGCTCGACGCCGGTTCCATTGACGCCGTCGTCACGTCGCCGCCCTATAACCTCGGCATTCGTTACCGGTCCTACGACGACACACTACCGAGAGCCGAGTACCTGGAATGGACGTCGGAATGGATCAAGGCAGTGCGCCGAACCTTGGCGGCTGAAGGGTCGCTGTTCCTCAACGTCGGGGCAAAACCGAAGGACCCGTGGGTGGCGCTCGACATCGCCCAGGCTGCCCGGCCGCACCTCGAACTGCAGAACATCGTCCACTGGGTCAAATCGATCGCGATCGAGAAATCGCTGGCCGGCGCACGGGCCGGGCTGAAGGACGACCTGGCGGTCGGTCATTACAAACCCATCAACAGCACCCGGTTCCTCAACGACTGCCACGAGTTCGTCTTCCACTTCAGCCCGGGGGGAACCACGCCGATCGATCGCCGCGCGGTCGGCGTGAAATACCAGGACAAGTCAAACGTGAAGCGGTGGCAGCAGGCCGGATCGGACCTGCGATGCCGCGGCAACACCTGGTTCCTGCCCTACGAGACGATTCAGAGCCGCGCGAAGGAACGACCGCATCCCGCGACGTTCCCCTGGCGCCTGCCGGCATACTGCCTCCGGCTCCACGGCGTGGCGCGCCTCAGGACCGCCGCGGATCCCTTCCTGGGCCTGGGGAGTTCCGCGGTGGCATGTGCGACGCTCGGGGTGAGCTTCGTCGGCGTCGAGATCGACGAGCACTACTTGAAGGAAGCGGTCGCCCGCGCCAGGGCGGCGCTCGACTCCAAGCGCGCCTTATAGCGCCATTCGAATCGATCCCCTTGTATCCATCTCTGCCGGAGATATATGCTTCCATGCATTACGGGAGAGTTTCATGGACCTTCGACAACTAGAAATCATAAGAGCCATCGCCGAGACGGGGTCATTCACGGCCGCCGGCCAGAAGCTGCACGTGTCGCAGTCGGCGATCAGCCGCCAGATTCTGTTGCTCGAAGACGAGTTGAAGGAGCCGGTGTTCCTCCGGGTCGGGCGCCGCATCCGCATCACGCCGGCAGGGGAATCACTGCTGCAGTTGAGCCATCGCGTGTTCCAGGACCTGAAGGACACGATCGCCGGCATTACGGACAGCCAGGAATCGCTGCGCGGCACGGTGCGCCTGCTCGGCGGCATGACGGTGTGCCTCTACGTCTTTCCTCCCCTGCTGACCGAACTGAAGCGGCAGCACCCGGAAATCGACTTGAAGTTGATGTCCGGCAGCTCCGAGCGGTGCATCCAGCAATTGCGCTCCGGCGCCGGCGATCTGGCGCTGCTGACGCTGCCCGTGGACCAGCCCGATCTCGTGACCGTGCCCGTCCTGCAGGAAGAGCTGCTCGTGGTCACGGCCGCGAAACACTCGCTGTCACGCAAGCGCAAGGTGCTGCCGCAAGACCTCGTCGGTCAGCCGTTCGTGCTGTTCGAGTCGGGCTCGAACACGCGCCGCGCCGTGGATGAGTTCTTCATGAGCGCGAAGATCGAGCCGCAGATCGTCATGGAGACCGAGAACGTCGAGATCATCAAGGCGATGGTGCGCAATGGCATCGGCATCACGATCATCCCCTACCAGGCCGTGGCGCGGGACGTCGCCTCCGGGCAGATGTTCTGCGCGAGGATCGAGGGGCGATCGCTCGTCCGTGAGACGGGCTGGGTCTATCCAAAGATGAGCCGGACGCCGCGCGCCGTCCAGGAAGTCATCCGGGCGTTTGAAAAAGTCCGCCCGAAACTGAAGCTGGCGCCATGATGCGTACAACGCATCGATAAAATTCCAACATTCTATTTTTGAATCCGGCGAGCGGTCCTAGAATCAGGATTGCCGCCGGTCCTCTGACGAGCCATGGCGGAGCAAGTGAGGCACCATGGAAACATCCCGCGACCGCGTCATCTCCATCAGCCTGAGCGAACACGACTGGCAGGCGTTCGTGCAGAAGCATCCCCAGCCGGTGACCTGGCTGCGCGAGCGCATCCAGGAGTCGATCGGGCCCGAAGCTATTTCGGGTCGGCTTTCGGCGCCTGGCGCAGCGAATACGACGTCCGCGACCACACGTTGACGTTCGGCCGGTTGACCACCTTCACCTCGATCTTCCGCGTCCGCTTCAGCGGATCGGGGTTGGTGGATGAATACCCGAGCATGTAGTAATCGCTCGTCTCGGCGTCGATCCGCTTCAACGCCTTGTCGAAGTTGTTCTGGTTGACCACGGCGATGCCGCCGGTCTGTTCGGCCAGCACGCGCAGGCTGTCCTGCGTCTTGCGTACCCACTCTGCGTATTCCTGCGGATTCAACTGCTCGTCGAGATCGGAACCGGCCACCAGGCCGCGCGGATCGATCGTGTAGAGCGTGGCGTTGGCGCGGTTGGCCGTGCGCGTGATTTCCGCCAGCTCGCGCGCCAGGTCCGCGTCGGCGAACTGGTTCCTCGCCCCCGGGTTTCCCTGCTGCGCCTGCTGCCCTTCCTCGCGCGTCATCCCGAAGCGGCCGCCGAACACCGGATCCTCACCGAGGCGCGATTCCGCAAACGGGTTGAAGTCGTAGCCGTTGCTCACCCAGATAACCGCCTTTCGGCGGTTATTGATCTTTTCCATCTGCGTCAGCATGTCGTACGCCGTCGAGAACGCGACGTGCGACCGATACCGCACTTCCGACGGTCCGTCGGCGCCTTCCGCGCCCTGGATGATGTCGGCCGGCTTCAGGCCGTTGCCGGTGATCTTCTTGATCGACTCATCGAGCACCTTCAGGTCGTAGGTGGGATCGATGGCGAGGGATGACGGGCCGGTCGACACGATCGAAAACATGTCGCCTTCGTGCACGAGGGACTTCGTCATCTTCTTGAACAGGTCGCGAATGCGTCCCGTGTTGCGGAAGTCGAGATGCAGATCGTCGACGATGATCAGGAAGATGCGGCCCGCCGTGTCGTTCCGAGGACGTGAGACCGGAAGGATCAATCCGTCCTGCTGGGCCGCCGTCTGCACCGGAGGCGACATCAGGTTGTGGACGCGGCCGCCGTGGACGAGCGTCATCGACGTGATCTCCTGCTTCACGCCGTCTTCGTAGATCTCGAAGTCGTTCTTCGTCAGGTCGGCGACAAATTGATCGCGATCGTTCCGGGCAATCACATCCGTCGTCACAAAGTCGACGGCGACGCGGAACGTCGGCTTGGCCGACGGGGACTGCGGTGCGGGTGCTTGAGGTGCCGGTGCCTGCGGTGCCGAAGGGGCCTGGGCGCCCAGGCCGGGTGAAAGGCACAACAATGCCAACGCCGCCAGTTTGAAGGACTTCATATCGACAGTATAAGACGACGCAGGACGGCGTGGGGCTTGCGGCGGCGGGATCCCGAACGGTCCGGCGCGGGACCTCCCTTCGGGCCTGTATGATCGCCTCATGCGCATTGCGATCGGGGCGGATCACGCCGGATTCGAGATGAAACGGGACCTGACGGCCTACCTCGCCAAGAGCGGCCACGAAGTGACCGACATGGGGACCCATACGGCCGCGCCGGTGGACTACCCGGACATCTCGGAAGCCGTGGCCCATGCCGTGCGCAACGGGCAAGCGGATCGGGGGGTTGTCATCTGCGGCAGCGGGGCCGGCGCCGCAGTTGCGGCGTGCAAGTTCCCGGGTATCCGGGCTTCGGTCTGCCATGACGCATACACCGCCCGCCAGGCGGTTGAACATGACGATCTGAACGTGTTGTGCCTGGGGTCGCGCGTCATTGGTCCGGCGCTGGCGCGAACACTGGTAGACGGGTTCCTCGCGGCGACTTTCAGCGGTGAGGCGCGCCACGTTGCGCGGCTGGCGAAGATCGACGCGATCGAATCGAGATATTCGAGAGACGAGTAGGCCTCAGGCCTCAGGCTTCAGGAGTTCGGAGCGCAGTTCGTCGAAGAGCGCGTCTGCGTTCCGCACGCCGTCAAGGATCGCGTCCGGTGTCACCCATAAATCGGCATTGAGCCGTTCGGCGCGCTTCAACCACGCGTCGCGTCGCGCGCTGTCGGCATTCGACTCGTGGATGCGCGCGACCACTTCCGCGTAGCGCGCGCGGAGCCGCGTCGCGATCTCCCGGCCGGCGAGCTCGTCGAGAAGGCGGTTGACCGGCGTCGCGCGCGCCGGTGACGCGTCTTCGCCTTCGTCTGGAGGCGGCGCCTGCTCCTCTTTGGGCACATCCTCTGGCTGGCGAGAATCTGACTCCCTTTCAGGCTCAGCACCCCCGCGAGCGTCCTGGCGGTCGTCGCGGCGATCGCGACGCTTCTTGCGCTGCTGCCCTGCCGGCGGCCGCGCCGGCTCTTCATCCTCCGGTGTCATCACCTCGCTCAGCGCGAGGATGGCCGGCCAGTCAAATTCGACGTGGGGATGCTGCTCCTCGATGGTGCGAATCGCTTCTTCATCGAGCGGTGCGCGGCCGAGGGCCGCGCCCGGTGCCGTGCGATACCAATAGAGCACGCGCGGCTTCTCACCGGGGTGATCCGCGTGCATCAGGAACGTGTTTTCGAAGCCGCGGCGATCCCGCGTCAGTCGAAGGAAGGGCACACCTTACCGCCGCTTCTTCCCGACCTTCTTCGCGGCCGGCTTGACCTTCTTCGCAACCGGCTTTGCCTTGGGCTTGGCGGCTTTCGCCTTGGGCTTTGGGGCCGGCTTCTTCGGCGCCGCCTTGGCTTTCGCCGCGGGCTTGGGGGCCGGCTTCGCCGCAGCCTTGGCCGGCTTCGCCGCGGCCTTTGGTGCCGGCTTCGCGGGTTTCGATTCGGGAATCTTGACCACCGGTGCATCCGGCGACCGGTACACCATCGTGAAGCGCACCTGGTCGAACGTCGTGCTGTAGGTCCACAACTCCGACACGAGGATCTGGTACTCGTCGCAAATGCGGCGCGCCGCGTCCACGCAGACCGGCGGCACATAGAGGTGGAGCGGCACCTTCAAACGGCTGAACACGCCCCACTCGGCGCGGGCTTCGATCGCGTTCACCGATTCGCCGGTTTCCACTTCCACGGTGGCCAGCAGCCGCTTGGTCCCCTCTGCAAAGACGAGCACATCCGGGAAGACGACCAGGTCGCCCACGGAAATGGACTGATTCTGCTCGTGGCCCGGATTGATGACGACGTCGCTCTTGCGCTTGTAACGGGCTTGCAGCTGGCGAATGACACGGTCGTGTTCCAATTGCTCACGGACCGGTCGGGTGAGAATCGGGCTCACTATGCCTCCGAGTCGGAATAAACGCGAAACTATAGCATGTCAAAATGGGCGGATGTTACCGCGTAGATACGCCCCGGCATGCCTCGTTGTTACGCTGTTCATCCTATTCGCAGTCGGCGTCCGCGCACAGGGGCGATCTCAGGCCGCCCCAGACGCCCTGGACGCCGGGCTGAACAAGCTCCTGGCTTCCATCCGGGCGGCCGACAAGGGCCAATTGGCCGTTTCCGAGGAGGACGGGCGATTCCTGCGGGTCCTGGTGGCCGCGACCAAGGCCCGCCAGGTGCTCGAAATCGGCGGGGCCAGCGGCTACTCGGCGATCTGGATCGGCCTGGGTCTCCGGGAAACCGGCGGCCGCCTGGTGACAATTGAATACGATCCGGTCCGTGCGAAAGAGGCGGCCGATAACGTGCAGCGCGCCGGGTTGTCCGACATCGTGAAGGTGGTCCACGGCGATGCCTTCAAGGAAATCCCGAAAGTCGAAGGCACGTTCGACATGGTGTTCCTCGACGCGTGGAAGCCGGATTACAAGAAGTTCTTCGACATGGTCTTCCCGCGCGTGAACGCCGGCGGCCTGTTCCTCGCCCACAACGTCATCAACAAGAAGAACGACATGCCGGATTTCTTGTCAGCGATCCAGTCCCACCCCAAGGCCCTCACCACGATCGTGTCGCCGGGCTTCGAGGGGATTTCGATGACGTACAAGCGGAAATAGGAAATAGGAAATAGGAAATAGGAAGTAGGAAACTCCAAATGCCCAATTCCCAATTCCCAGTTCCCAAGTCCGTACATATCATCGGCGTGCCCCTCGACCTTGGCGGCAATCGACGCGGCACCGACATGGGGCCGTCCGCGTTTCGGATTGCGGGCCTTGGCGATCAGCTGGCCCGGCTCGGAATTCAGGTCACGGACAAGGGCGATGTCGAAGCGCCGATTCCCGAGCGTAAGGGCGCAGGCGATCCGCACAAGAAGTACGTCAAAGAGATTGCGAAGGTGTGCCAGAAGGTCTACCAGACGTCGCTCGACTCATTCGCGGCAGGCGCGATGCCGATCGTCCTCGGCGGCGATCACAGCCTCGGCGCCGGTTCGGTCGCCGCAGCCGCCGCGCACGTGAGCAAGAGCGGCAAGCCGCTTGGCCTCATCTGGGTGGATGCGCACGCCGACATGAACAATCCGGCGTCGAGTGAATCCGGCAACGTGCACGGCATGCCGCTCGCGGCGTTGCTCGGCGCCGAGCCCGCCGAGCTTGCGCACTTCGCGCCCGACTCGCCCGCCGTGCTTGCCCGGCACACGGTGCTCGTCGGCATCCGCAACCTCGACGAGGTCGAGAAAAGCCTGGTGCGTGAATCGCGCGTGCATGTCTTCACGATGAAGGACATCGACCGGCTCGGCATCGCCGAGGTGATGGAGCGCGCCATTGCCATTGCGACGAAGGGCACCGGCGGGTTCCACGTCTCGTACGATCTCGACGTATGCGACCCGAGCGTCGCGCCCGGCGTCGGCACGCCGGTCAAGGGCGGACTCAGCTATCGCGAAGCCCACGTCGTCATGGAGACGATCGCGGAGTCGGGCAAGATGACGTCGCTGGACCTGGTCGAGGTCAATCCAACGCTCGACCTGCGCAACACGACGGCGGAGCTCGGGACGGAGCTCGCGCTGAGTGCGCTCGGCAAAAGTATCTTGTAAGCGGTTACGACGGGTTGATGCGGCCGAAGCCGCTGCTGTTGCTGCGGGCCTGCTCGATCATGTCCTCGAGCGTGTCCATCAGCATCACCAACGAGTACGGCTTCTCGACCAGGCGCGTGTTCGGGCGGATCGTCTCGAGGTCCGCCGATTCCGATCGCAGGCCCGAGAAGATGATCACCGGCACCTCGGGCGGCGCCGAGACCACCACCTCACGGCCGGAGCCACGGCGCAGCCGCAGGTCGACGATCGCCGCGGCGGGGCGATGCGTCTTGATCGCATCGAGGCCTTCATCGGCTGTTTCGGCGGTCACGACGGTGTACTGCCGCATTTGCAGGAACTTGACGAGTGGCTGACGGACGGCGCTATCGTCCTCCACGACGAGCACGACGGGAGAAGTTTCACGGACCACGGCCGGATTATCGGACTTTCCTCGGCGGAAAGATATAGCCGAACGGTGGAACAGCGCGTGCCCCGATGTGCGTCGAAGGGACTCAACGGACAGCTGCGTAGCCCAACTGACGTCTGAGCCGAATCTGCTTCGCGTGGTGCTGCGTGTGACGTTCGTGAAACACGAGCCACTGCTCGACCGACAGCGCGCCGATGATCGGATGATCGAGCACCTTGCCGCGTCCGAATCGTTGCTGCACCTGCCCTGCCGCGTCATCCAGCCGCGCCAACTCTCGCGGGACGGCTTCTAACAGCGCCGTTATGTCGAGCTCACCGGTCGGGACAACCGCCGGCGGCGCAGTCCGGCCTTCCGGAAAGTAACCGAGCCGGATCAGCACCGCTTGCGCGACGCAATGCTTGACGGTGATCGGACTCGGGGCCACCGTGCCTTTCTCCAGGCAACGTTCGAATCCTTTGGCGGTTCCCGAATACGCGCGCGTGAGGTGTTCGACGATTTCGGCGACCGACCACTTGCCAGGATCGCGCCTGGTGCGTGCGTCATCGCCCGCGTCGTGAAGCGCGTCGATGATGATCGCGTGGCAGCGTTGGAGATGTGCGTTCAAGGCGTGGTGAGCCGGGTGGGGATCGAACCCACGACCACCTGATTAAAAGTCAGATGCTCTACCACTGAGCTACCGGCCCGAATTCTCTATTGTACACCGCCGCGCGGCCCGCTGACCTGCAGCAGCGCGCGCGTCGCAGGGTGTGTCGGCTGCGTCAGCACGCGCAACGGGTCACCGTGCTCCACCACTTCCCCGTCAGCCAGCACCACGACGCGCGTCGCGTGCGCGCGCACGAAATCGTCGTCGTGCGACGTCATGACGAGCGCACGGCCCGAGGCGGCAAGCGCCACCAGCGTTGCGCCAAGATCGCTGCGGCGCGCCGGGTCGAGCGACGCCGTCGGCTCGTCGAGCAGGAGCAACGGCGGATCGACGGCCAGCGCTCGCGCGATCGCAACCCGCTGCGCTTCCCCTCCCGACAACTCGCGCGGCAACGCATTGGCGCGGTGGCCAACGCCGAGTTGGTCGAGCAGCGCCCGCGCGCGAGCCGTCGCGTCGCTGCGCGAGACTTTGCCGACGTGGACGGGCGCGAGCCGGACGTTGTCGAGGGCCGTCAGATGTTCGAAGAGGTAATGAAACTGGAACACCATGCCGACGTGCTCGGCACGGATGTCGCCGCGGTCCGGCGTTTCCAATCCCGCAATCACGCGCAGCATCGTCGTCTTCCCGGCGCCGGACAGGCCCATCAACGCCACGACTTCACCCGCGTCGGCGTGGAGATCCACGCCGCGCAGGATCTCCCGCGCGCCTCGCGTCACGCGCACACCACGGGCGTCCAGCACGCGCGTCATGCGGTGGGCATCCTCCATCGCTCTTCCAGGCGACGCGCGAGGTAGCCAAGCGGCAGCGACATCAATAAGTACAACGCCGCGCACAGCACGCCCGGGACCACCCAGCTGCCGATGTTGGTTGCGAAAATCTGCGTTTGCTTGGTGAGTTCCACGACCGTGAGCATCGACACGAGCGACGTGTCTTTCAACAACGCGACGAAGTCGTTGGTCATCGGCGCAAGCGCAAGGCGAAACGCCTGCGGAGCGCGAACGAGGCGCAGCGTCTGCGCCGTGGAGAATCCGAGGATCCTCGCGGCATCGAGCTGCCCGCGCGGCACGGCCTCGAGCGCGCTGCGATAGATCTCGCTTTCGTACGCCGCGTAATTCAATCCGAGTCCTAACAGTGCCGCGATGAACGCGGGCAATCGCACGACGGCGGCCAACCCGTAATAGATCACGAACAACTGCAGCAGCACTGGCGTGCCGCGCATCACCTCGACGTACGCCGTCAGCACGACGCGTGTAACCGGATCGCCGTAGACGCGGCCGATGGCAATGCCCATGCCGACGATGATGGCGAGCGCCATCGCGGCACACGACAGGATCAGCGTGATGCCCGCGGCGCGGAACAGGGACGGGAGGTAATGCGCGATGGTTCCAGTCGTTCCAGCGGTTCCAGGAGTTCCAAAGGCATCGTTCTTCGGCGGTTCCGGGTTCAGTGACCGGTTGAACAGTGCGCGTTGATCCTCGTTCCACACCTTCCACTTCCTGAAGATGCGCTCGAGCGTGCCGTCGCGCATGGCGTCGCGCAGGATTCCATTCACCTGATCGCGGAGGGCGGTGTTCGTTGGCGAAGTGATGATGATGTAGTGACCGACGGCAAGCGCGTCGGGGTGGGTGACGAGGCCGGCATTCCGGCGCATGGCGCGGTCGGCGAGGACGTTGTCGAGGACCACGGCATCGACTCGGCCCAGCAGCAAGTCCGAATAGGGATGCACGTCATCGTCGTACGAAACCGCGGTGATGCCGTGGGCGCGCTCGGCATCGAGCAACAGGTCATAGGCGATCGTTCCGCCAAGCGTGGCGACCTTGCGGCCGCGCAGGTCCGCGAGCGTGTGGAAGCGATCGCGATCCGCTTCGCGCACCGTCATCACTTCGCGGAACGCGTAGTACGGGATGCTCGCCGCAAGCATCTGCCGGCGGGCGGGAATGTCTTCGATGCCGCTCAGGCCGATGTCGAAGTCACCGCGCCGGGCGGACTGGTCGAGCGACGTGAACTGCACCTGCAGGAACTGCGGCGCGCGCCCGAGCTTTTTCGCGATGAGTTCGGCGATCTCGACGTCGAACCCGACGAGCCGCGACGGGTCCTGCGGATCCGCCTCGACGAACGGCGCGCCGCCTTCGGCGTCGCCGCCCCACCGCAGCGTCTGCCCGGACACCGGTGCAAGCACCGCCAGGACCAACAGCCCGGCCAGCGTCATCGAACGAGCGTTCATCTTCAACGGGGCACCGGCACGACAGTTGTGATTATTACGGCGTTGACCAGTTGCAGGCGAGAGGTTTGCGAGTTACCGTATGGGGGTGATGAGGCTCCGTACCCTGCTGGCCGTCGTCGCTCTCGTCGTGCTCGCGGTTTCAGGGACCGCGGCGCGACAGATCTGGGCTGGCGGCTACGGACGCTTCCCTCCGAAGTTTGCGACACCCACCACCTTCTGCGGCGGCTTCAACTTCTGCCGCCTGATGTTTCAGAGCGACCATCGCGAGAAGCAGGGCTGGGGCACCGACTATCCCGGCGCCGACATCAACTTCAGCATCCGGCTTGGCGAGCTGACGAAGACGCAGATCAAGATGACCAACAACGGCGAAGGCGACGAGCCCGACACCGTGGTCGTCCGCGCCTCGGACGATGCGCTGTTTCAGTGCCCGTTCATCCTGATGGAAGACGCCGGCACCGCGAAGTTCTCAGCGATTGAGATCGAGCGGCTCCGCGAGTACCTCTTGAAGGGCGGGTTCTTGCTGGCATCCGACTACCACGGCACCTACGCGAAGGAACACTTCGACGAGGAAATCGCCCGCGCGTTGCCGCCGGGCCGGTACCCGATCATCGACATCGATCCGCCGAACCACGTGATGTGGTCGACGATGTTCGACGTGAAGTCACTGCCGCAGATGGCGTCGATCCAGACCTGGCGCCGGACCGGCGACACGATCGAGCGATGGAACGAAAACGGCGGACCGCCCACCGCGCGGGCCATCGCGGACGAGCGCGGCCGCCTAATGGTCGTAATGATTCACGACACGGATTTGCCGGATCCGTGGGAACGTGAAGGCGAAGACAAGGATTACTTCTACCGGTTCTCGCCGGACGCCTACGCGGTTGGCATCGACATCATGCTGTACGCGATGTCGCACTGACCGCTACTGCTTCGGATCAGGAACGGCCGGCACCGTGTACACCTTCTTCAGCGCGGCCTGATACTCGCCAAACAACAGCTTGATGCCGTCGAACTCGCGCTTCACCGCGGCGCGATAGTCGTCGTGCGTGGCGAAGTCGAACAGCACGGCGGCCATCGCCTTGGCGTCGACGGTGAAGCCGTTGTGCCCGATTGGCTTCAGGTTGTCGGCATCCATTTCGTAGGTGTGGTTGGACCAAGTCGATGATTGCGCGGTCAGGCCGAGGCCGGGAATGTCGCGCGACACGCTGCCTGTTTCCTCGAAGCCTTGCGGCTTGCCCGGCGTCTCGTTGACGGCGGTGGCACCAAACTGCTTCATGTAGGCGAAGCCGAGTTCCGCAAGCGTCGCGACGCTGATGCCGTCCACGTCCTTGCCGTAATGGTCGATCGTCACCTTGGTGCCGGTGTTGAGCGCCGCGGCTTTCGCCGCGTTATCCACAAACTCCACGATCTGCGCCAGGTAGACCTCGTCCGGGTAGCGAATGTAGAAATCCGCCACGGCTTGATCCGGCACGACGTTGGGCGCCGTGCCGCCTTCGGTGATGACGCCCTGCACGCGCGCTTCCGGGCGCATCGTGATGCGCATGGCGTCCACGTTGTTGAAGAACTGGATCACCGCTGACAGCGCATTGCGGCCGTTCCACGGCGTCATCTGGTGCGTCGGTGCGCCGGTGAACGTGTACTTCGCGCCGATGATGTTCAGGCAGCACGTGCCGAAGCCTGGCGCGGGCCGCGAGGTTGCCGACGAGGCGTGACTGCGCAGGATCACGTCGGCGCCGTCGAAGGCGTGCGCGGTATGCATCACCGTCTTCGCGTTGGGCGGCATCATCTCTTCGCCGGGCGTGCCGTAGACGATGACGGTGCCCGGCGCGTGGGTGCGATCGAGATACTCGGCCATGGCGATGGCTGCGGCCATGCCGACCGGGCCTTGCGCGCTGTGCTGATCGCCGTGAAACGCGCCCTTGGTGCCGCGCAGCGCGTCGTACTCGAGGATCACGCCGAGCACGGGATGTCCGTTGCTGCGGCGGAACTTGGCGACGAACGCGGTGTCGAGCCCGCCAATCCCCTTCTCGACGCTGAAGTCGTGCTTGCGGAGGTACTCGGTCAGTTTCGCAACGGAACGTTCTTCCTGGAAGCCGATCTCCGGGTGCGTGGCAATGTCGTCGGCCATCGCGAGGAGCTCGGTCTTCATCAGCTCCTCGGCGCGCGCGACGACCGCATCACGTGCCGCATTGGGGCCAGTGAGCTTTGCGACGACGGCCGGGACGTCGAGCGACTTTTCGAGCTCCGCCATCTTCTTGAGGACGTCACGCGCGGCTTCACGTTCGGTCGGCGTGTCCTGGGCAAACGAGGGTGAGGCGCAGGCGGACGCGATCAGGGCGGCGAGGATGAGGGCACGAGCAGTCATGATGTCTCCGAGGGGGATGATACCCTCGCCTGCTCGGGGCGGTGTGCTACAATCGGATGTTTGTCACCTCTGTGTCCCCGTCGTCCAGAGGCCTAG
>CAZBYY010000068.1:0-14311 GCA_964495855.1 uncultured Acidobacterium sp.
ATCGCCCACGGATAGAGGAACGCCACTTCGATGTCGAAGAGCAGGAAGATCATCGCAATCAGGTAGAACTTCACCGATTGCCGCTCGCGCGCGTCACCGACGGGCGGCATGCCGCACTCGTACGCCGCCAGTTTTTCTGGTGTCGGATTACGCGGTCCGAGGAAACGCGAAATCACTACGGAGACGATGCCAAAACCGACTCCGATGACCGCTAACAGAAGGATTCCGCCCCAGCCTGCTGCCATGTCCGATATGAGAGAAGTCTGTCACTTTCCCCTGAAACAGGGGAGCTTGTGAAGGATATCACACGCGCCGCCGCTGCCCCCGAGCGGTGTGAGCTCCGCCACCCGTTTACAATCCCATGCAATGCGCCTCAGCACTGAGCGTGTGCTCACCCTCGCCGCGATGGCACTCTCCATCGTCACGCTGGGGCTGCAAATGTTCGTGTTACGGCCGCATTTGTGGCCCGCGGGCGCCGGACTCGCCCTTTCTGGAGAGACGGTAATGGGCCCGCTGGCGGCACCTCGGCCAGTTGCGGTCATTCGACCTCCAGACGTCAGCGACCTCACGGGCAGCAGTGTTTCCGCCATCCGGGTGCAGCCGGGCGGGGCCGCGGAGCTGGCGGGCATTCGCGTGGGTGATACGACTGGTGCCCTTCCGTCGGACGCCGAAGGCGTGCTGCGGGTGTGGCGCGATGCGCAGCGCGTCCCTCCCGGACGGGATCTCTCCCTGCAACTGAAGAGCACGGACGGAACGTCGCGCGACGTGACGGTGTCCCAGCCTGCGATCTGGGCCGTCACAAACGCGCCGTGGGGCAGCTGGCTTCGTCTTCACCTGGGGCCCCTCACGCAAATGACCGCGTTCCTCGCCGGGGCAGGCGTGTTGATCGCGCTCGGCACTCACGGCACCACGGCGGCGCTGATGACGCTGGCGCTCATCGCGACGGCGGTGGCCAACAGCGGCCCCCTGCTCGGAGCAGAGATGGTCGTGCCGGTGCTCGGGCCGGTGCTGCTGTTCTTCAACTGGATCGTCACCGCGCTGTCGTTCCCGGTCATCGGCCTTGCGGTGCTCTACTTCCCGCATCGCGCGGAGATTCTCGACCGCAACAAGTGGATCGTGCCGGCCGTGATCGCGGCATCGCTGCCAATGCTGTTGATCGGCCTGGTCAGCGCGACGTTCTTGTCGGGGTCAGACGCCACGCTGCCGGTGCTCTCGTGGTTTGCGGCGCACGGCTGGACGTTCGAAGGGTCCTTCGCGCTCGCCCTCGCGGTGAACGTCGTCATCGTCGTCGAGGGGATCCAGCGGTACCAGAAGAACCTCGACGCCAACGAGCGCCGCCGGATCCAGATCGTGGTGTTCACCGGCGTGCCCGCGGTGTTCGCCTACGCGCTGAAGACCGGCGTGCCGCTGTTGTTCGGGCTGCTGGGACGGCCGATCGAGTTATGGTGGCCCGTCGAAGCAGTGCTGCAGGCGATCATCCTGCTTCCCGCCTTTGGATTGCCCTACGCCGTCGCCGTGCGGCACGTGTTCAGCCCGCGCACCGTGTTGCGCCGCAGCCTGCAATACGCGCTGGCGCGTCGCACCCTCGCGGCGGTGGTGGTCGTGCCGATCGTCGCCTTGGTCGCGCCGCTCGTGCAGGAGCGCGACATGACGCTGCAGATGATCGTCAGCGCGCGGCCGTTGTTCTATCTCTTCTTCATCGCGATGCTCGGCCTGATCCTGAAGTATCGCGATCCGGCGCAGCGCTGGCTCGATCGGAAGTTCTTCCGTTCAGATTACGACGCGCGGGAAATCCTCGTCTCGCTGGCCGGCCGCGTGCCGTACGAAGCGGATCCTCGCGACCTCATCGCGATGGTCGTGACGCAGATCGACTCGGCGCTGCACCCCGAGTGCATCGCGGTACTGGCGAGTGATGCCACCGGCACGTTCGAACCGGTCGCGTCGCTGCGCGTCGAGGCCGGCGCGCTGCGCGCGGAGAGCGGCGTGATCACGCTGCTCAAATGGTCCGACAAGCCGCTCGAAATCTTCCTCGACGATGAACAATCGTCAGTGGCGCGCATCCCGCCGCCGGATCGCGCGTGGCTCACCGCGATGCGTGCCGCGCTGCTCGTGCCGATCTTCGGCGGCGGCAGCGATCCACGGCCGTTCGTCGGCGTGATCGCGCTCGGCCAGAAGCGATCGGAAGAACCGTACACGCCGGAAGATTGCGAGCTGCTGCGCGGCATCGCGGTGCAGATGGGCGTGGCGCTGGACCTGTCGCGCTTGCGCAAGCAGGTCGATGCGACGTTCGTGCGGCCCGGTTCCGGCGCGGCGCTTTCGGGCGCCGACGCGAGCTTCACGCCCACGGTCGTAGTGGGCGGCAGCGGTCCGTCATCGATCGCCGTTGGCGCGCTGGTCGACGGCAAGTATCGCGTGGACGCGATCATCGGCCAGGGCGGCATGGGGGCGGTGTTCAGGGCGTGGGACGTGCGGCTCGAGCGCCCGGTCGCGATCAAGGTGGTGCGGTCGGATCTGCTTGCCGACCCGGATTCGCGCACGCGCTTCCGCCGCGAGTCGCAGATCGTCGCGCGCCTGCTGCACCCGTCGATCGTGACGGTGTTCGACTCGGGCACGCTGGCCGACGGCGCCGCCTTCCTCGTCATGGAATTCGTGCCCGGGGAGGACCTGCGGCAGTTGCTGCGGCGCGAAGGCAAGCTGCCGTTGCCGCGCGCCTCGTCGTTGCTGTCGGGCATTGCCGGCGGCGTTGACGTCGCGCACAAGTCGGGAATCTTTCATCGCGACCTGAAGCCCGAGAACATCCTGTTGCCGGAGAACGGCAGCGGTCCCAAGGTGGTGGACTTCGGCGTGGCGAAGCTCGCCAACACGGGCAGCACCAGCGGCGGCACGTTGTCGGTCGCGGGCACCATCGTGGGGACGCCGGCCTATATGTCGCCCGAACAACTGCGCGGCGAGGCGGTCGATGCGCGCGCCGACGTGTTCAGCCTCGGCGTAATGGCGTATGAAATGCTGACGGCGCGGCTGCCCTACACGGGGGCATCGCTGTTCGACATCGGGATGAAGCAGGTGGAGGGCAACGTCGACACGAGCGGCATGCCGACACGGCTGGCCGACGTCATTTGCGCCGCGATTGCGTACGACAAGGAACAGCGGCCGCCGACTGCGGCCGCCTTCGCCGAGGCGCTTACTTCTTTGGCTTCATCGCCGCGGCACGACGATCGATCTCGGCAATAGCCTGGACGATCTGCGAACGGCGCGCCTCGTGCGTCGTGGCGTCAAGCTGCCGCTGCATTTCGATCTTCGCAAGTCGCAGCGACTCGATCTGACGAACGAGCTCGGGATCGACCTTCGGGCCCTTGTCCTTCGCGACCCGGCGGCTTTCTTCGAGTTCGTCCATGCGCTCCTGCAAGCGCGCTTCAGCGTCGATTAATCCTTCTCCAGCGTCACCCATGAATCTGCACATTATAGCAAGGTGCTTCGGCGCCCGCTTTTGTAATTAGATGTTTCCAGTGAAGCCATTCCATCCTGCGGTCAACGGCTGGTTCAGCGCGGTGTTTGCCGAACCGACGGCGCCGCAGAAACGAGGATGGCCGTCGATTGCGCGAGGCGAATCGACGTTGATCCTCGCGCCGACCGGCAGCGGCAAGACGCTGACGGCCTTCTTGTGGTCGCTCAACCGCCTGATGTTCGAGCCGGTGCCGGACGTGGCCGACCAATGCCGGGTGCTGTACATCTCGCCGCTCAAAGCGCTGGCCGTCGATGTGGAGCGCAACCTTCGCGCGCCGCTCGCCGGGATCTCCAACGTCGCCGCCGCGCAGCACGTGCCGTTTCATACGCCGGCGATCGCGGTCAGGACCGGCGATACGCCCGCGGCCGAACGCGCGAAGTTCCAGCGCGCGCCCGCCGACATCCTCATCACGACGCCGGAATCGCTGTTCCTCCTGCTCACCTCGAACGCCCGCGAGCGACTGCGCTCGATCGAAACGGTGATCATCGACGAGATCCACGCGCTCGTCGCGACCAAGCGGGGCGCGCATCTGGCGCTGTCGCTCGAGAGGCTCGAACGCCTCGTCAAGTGTCCCCTGCAACGCATCGGGCTGTCGGCAACGCAGCGGCCGCTTGATGAAGTGGCGAGGTACCTCGGCGGAGCGACCCCTTCGACTCGCGTTTCGACTTCGCCGAAATCGAAACGCTCGCTCAGGGCAGGCCACGCTTCGAAAGCTGACTACAACGAGTCGGTTCACGAAGAATTCTCGGACGAGCACACCGTCACGTACCGGCCCGTCACCATCGTCGATGCGAGCGCCCCGAAGCAGCTGAAGATCAGCGTGCAAACGCCGGTCGAGGACATGGCGCAGATGGGCAAGCCGGCAGCGTTGTCTGGCCCCGCCTCCGGCGGGGCGGAGGAGATCGCCAGCGGCCCGGCGTCGCGCGGGCCGGCGACGCAGTCGATCTGGAGTTCGATTCATCCGCGGCTGGTCGAGCTGATTCGCGAACATCGCTCCACGCTGCTGTTCGTCAACAGCCGGCGACTTGCGGAGCGGCTGGCCGGCGCGTTAAATGACCTCGCGGGCGAGCCGCTCGTGCGCGCGCACCACGGGTCGCTGGCGCGGGCGCAGCGCACCGAGATCGAAGACCTGCTCAAGGCCGGGCACCTGCGCGCGCTCGTCGCGACCTCGTCGCTCGAACTCGGCATCGACATGGGCGCCATCGACCTCGTGATCCAGATCGAGGCGCCGCCGTCGGTGTCGAGCGGCCTGCAGCGTATCGGCCGCGCCGGCCACAGCATCGGCCAGGTGAGCGAAGGCATCATCTTCCCGAAATTCCGCGGCGACCTCGTCGCCTGCGCCGCGGTGACCGCAGCGATGCGGCAGGGCAAGGTCGAATCGTCGCGCTACCCGCGCAACCCGCTCGATGTGCTCGCACAGCAGATCGTGGCGATGACGTCGATGGATCGCTGGTCGGTCGATGACCTCTACGCAACCGTGCGATCCGCGGCGCCGTACGCGGAACTGTCGCGTCCGATCTTCGACGGCGTCCTCGACATGCTCTCGGGACGCTATCCGTCCGATGAATTCGCCGAGTTGCGGCCGCGCATCACGTGGGACCGCGTGCACGGCATGGTGATGGCGCGGCAAGGCGCCAAGCGCGTCGCGATTGCAAACGCGGGCACGATTCCGGATCGCGGGCTCTACGGCGTGTTCCTCTCCGGAGCTGACAAGGACAAGGCGCGCGTCGGTGAACTCGACGAGGAAATGGTGTTCGAAGCGAGGGCCGGCGAAACGTTCCTGCTCGGCGCGTCGACATGGCGGATCGATCAGATCACGCACGATCGCGTCCTCGTCTCCCCCGCTCCAGGGGAACCCGGCAAGATGCCGTTCTGGAAAGGCGAGGGACCAGGCCGTCCGGTCGAGCTCGGCCTGGCCATCGGCAAGCTCGTGCGCGAGCTGCGCAAGGAAGACGAGGCTTCGGCGCGGAAGACGCTCGTGTCCGCGCATGGCCTCGACGATCTCGCGGCGCAGAACCTCCTTGCCTACCTCGAAGAACAGCACGCCGCGACCGGAGCCATTCCCGACGACCGCACCATCGTCATCGAGCGATCGCGCGACGATCTCGGCGACTGGCGCGTGGCGGTGCTCACGCCCCTCGGCAGCCGCATCCACGCCCCCTGGGCGATGGCCGCCACGGCGCGCATTCGCGACGAGGCCGGCGTCGATGTCGAGGTGATGTGGTCGGACGATGGGTTCGTGATCAGGTATCCGGATGGCGATCGTCTCCCCGACACGTCGCTGCTCCTGCCGGATCCCGACGAAGTCGAGCGGCTCGTCGTGCGGCAGCTCGGATCGACGGCCATGTTTTCCGCCCGCTTCCGCGAGGCGGCGGGCCGCGCGTTGCTGCTCCCCCGCCGGCGTCCGGGCTCACGCGCGCCGCTCTGGCAGCTTCGCAAGCGCGCATCCGATTTGCTCGCGGTCGCCGCGCGGTTCGGATCGTTCCCGATCATCCTCGAAACCTACCGCGAGTGCCTGCGCGACATTTTCGACCTGCCCGCGTTGACCGATGTGATGCAGCGCATCCGCAGCCGGTCGATTCGGGTCGTCACCGTCGAATCGCAGAAGCCGTCGCCGTTTTCGGCGTCGCTGCTCTTCGGTTACGTCGCCAATTACATCTACGACGGTGATGCGCCGCTGGCGGAACGGCGCGCGCAGGTGCTCTCGGTCGATCAGTCGCAACTGCGCGACTTGATCGGCGACACGGAACTGCGCGACCTGCTCGATGAAGCCGTGCTCGACACGCTCGAGCAGGAACTGCAGCACCTGCCCGAACGCTTCCATGCGCGTTCTGCCGATGCGGTGCACGATCTGCTGCTGCGGCTTGGCGACTTGTCACGCGCGGAGATCGAGGCGCGCAGCGCGCCTGGCATTGCGGATGCGGCCATCGACGAACTGGTGCGCAGCCGCCGGATCTTTGCGATCCGGTTCGGCGCCGACCAACGCTTCATCGCCGTGGAGGATGCCGCGCGGTATCGCGATGCGATCGGCGTGCCGATCCCTTCAGGCTTGCCGGAGACGTTGCTCGAGCCGGTCGCGGACCCGATCGCCGACCTCGTGCGCCGCTTCGGGCGCACGCACGGGCCGTTCACGACGAAAGACGTGAGCGCGCGATTCGGACTCGGTACGGCGGTGGTCAATGCGACGCTGGCGCGGCTGCTGTCGAGCGGACGGGTCGTCGACGGCGAATTCAGGCCGGGCGGACGCGGCCGCGAGTGGTGCGATGCGGAGGTGCTGCGCACGGTGCGGCAGCGTTCGCTCGCGCGGCTGCGGCAGGAGGTCGAGCCGGTCGATGCCACCGCACTGGGCCGCTTCCTCGTCGGTTGGCACTCCCTGTCGCGGCCGCGCCAGGGTCTCGACGGACTCCTCGATGCGATCGAACAACTGCAGGGCGTGCCGATTGCCGCTTCTGTGCTGGATGCGGAAATCCTTGCGGCGAGGGTGCGTGACTACAGTCCCGCGATGCTCGACACGCTGCTCGGCGCGGGTGAAATCACCTGGGTCGGCGTCGAACCGCTCGGCGACCGCGATGGGCGCGTCGCGCTCTACCTGACCGATCACCTCGCGAAGTTGCTGACGCCTGACGCCCTCGGCGGCAGCCGCACCGCAGGACTTGCGGATCGAGACGCACGCATCGTCGCGCACCTGCATCGCCACGGCGCTTCGTTCTTCAGCGCGATTCACGAGGCCGCCGGCGGCGGCTTCCCGCAGGAGACCGTCGATGCGATCTGGGATCTCGTCTGGAAAGGCATCCTGACCAACGACACGCTGCATGCGTTGCGTGCCTACACGTCGGCACCCGATCGCACGCGCCGGCCCTCACGCGGCGCTACGTTTCGATCGCGGCGGCTCGTGCCACCATCGGCCGAGGGTCGCTGGGCGATCGTGCCGTCGACGCCGGCGTCGACAACGGCCTGGGCGACGGCGATGGCGCATCAGCTCCTCGCCCGACACGGCATCGTGACGCGCGATGTCGCCAACATGGAGCACCTGCCCGGCGGATTCTCGGCCGTCTACCCGGTGCTGCGCCGGCTGGAAGAGACGGGCCGCGTGCGGCGCGGCTATTTCGTCGCCGGCCTCGGCGCCGCGCAGTTTGCGCAGCCCGGCGCCGTGGATCTGCTGCGCGATGCGCGTGACGAGCGCGATGACGATCTCACCGCGGTCACGATCTCGGCGACCGATCCGGCGAATCCGTACGGCGTGTTGATTCCCTGGCCCATTCGACCCGATGAGGCCGGCGAATCGCCCTCATCTCGCTCAGGGCAGGCGAAGCGCACGGCGGGTGCGCGTGTCGTGATCGTCAACGGGCGCGCGGCGGCGTGGATCAGTCGCGGCGATCGTCAACTCATCGTGAGCGTGCCGGAAGAAGAACCGGAGCGATCACGCGTCGGTCGGGCGATGGCGCGGGAGCTTGTCGCGATTGCCCACCGCGCACTGGATGGCCGCCGCGGCTGGTTGATCGAAGAGATCAACGGCCGGCCCGCCGCACAGGACCCGAGCAGCCAGTTCCTGGTCGCCGCTGGCTTTGCGGCAACCGCGATGGGCCTGCAACTCCGCGTGCCTCGGCGCCCGGCCATCGTCGACACTACTGATGTAGCGGAAGACGATGCCTGAGGGCGATTCGATCTTCAGGGCGGCCCGCACGTTGCACAAGGCGCTCGCCGGGCGCGCCGTGACGCGATTCGAGACGGCATACGCGCACCTGGATCGCGTGAACGTGGACACGCCGATCGCCGGCCGCACCGTCGAGCGCGTCGAAGCGGTCGGCAAACACCTGCTGATGCACTTCAGCGGTGAGCTGATCCTTCGCACCCACATGCGGATGAACGGATCGTGGCACGTGTATCGGCCGGGCGAACGGTGGTGGCGCGGGCCCCAACAGATGCGCGTGCGGATCGACACCGCCGAGTGGATCGCGGTGGCGTTCAACGTGCCGGTCGCGGAGTTCGTCACCCCGCGCGAACTCGAGACGCGCGACCCGGTTGCGCAGCTCGGACCCGATCTGCTCGGTGAGTCGTTCGACCGCGACGAAGCCGTGCGCCGCATTGTCGCCAGCAGTCATCGCCCGATCGCGATGACGCTGCTCGATCAACGCATCGTCGCCGGCATCGGCAACGTCTACAAATCGGAAGTGCTGTTCCTGTCGGGCGTGCATCCCGAGACGCCGTCGAGCGCGGTGCCACGACAGACGCTCGAACGAATGATGGACACGGCGCGCGGTCTACTGAAGGACAACGTCATCGAGGGCACGTCACCGCGCATCCAGACGTATCCCAACCTGCGGCAATTGCACGCGGCGAGCTCGCACGACGACAGCGTGTGGGTCTACGTGCGACGCGGCAAGCCGTGCCGAAAGTGCGGCACGCCGATCGAGATGAAGAAGATGGGGATCGACGCACGCTCGACCTACTGGTGCCCGAGGTGTCAGGCGATCCGGTGAGCGTGGCTGTAGATGTTGAACCGCGGACCGCGCAGGAATCCGCACAGCGTCACGCCGGCCTGCTCCGCGAGATCGATCGCGAGACTCGACGGCGCTGAGACCGCAGCGATCAGCGGAATACCGGCGAGCAGCGCCTTCTGCACCAGTTCGAACGAGGTGCGGCCCGAGACGAGCAGGATCGATCGGTCGAGTGGGTGGCGGCCTTCGAGCAGCGTGCGGCCGACAATCTTGTCAACGGCGTTGTGACGGCCGACGTCTTCGGCCGACAGTTGAAGCGCGCCGGACAGATCGAACAGACCCGCGGCGTGCAGCCCGCCTGTCGATGCAAACACGGCCTGCGCCTCGCGCAACCGATCGGGCAGCGCCGCGATCACGTCGGCGCTGACCTGCCAATCCCCTTTCACGGCCGCGACGCGCGCTTGCAGCGATTCGATCGTGCGGCGTCCGCAGAGCCCGCACGATGCCGTCATCATCACCTGGCGACGCTCGCCAAGCCGCGCGCCCAGCCGCTCGACGGCGGCGCCGGTCACGGTCACATTGATCGTGTTGTCGCGGCCTTCGTCCTCGACGTCCTGGCAGTATTCGATTGTGCCGATCTCATCGCCACTGCGGATGACGTCCTCGGCGAGGAGAAAGCCGGCAGCGAGATCCCGATCCGCACCGGGCGTGCGCATGATCACCGCGAAGCTCGCGCCGTTGACGCGCACTTCCATCGGCTCTTCAACCGCGACGCGATCGAGCTCAGGCGCGGCCTGGCCGCGCTTCCTGATCTGGATGTCCCGGATACCCGGCCGGCCCGGCGTCGATGGCACGTGACTCACTCCCAGCGATTCTATCCGCCTCGTGCGCTTCATGGCCGCGATTGACGAGCAGCGAGGCGCCGATCGATCCGCCGACGAACGCGGCAATGATCGCCAGCGACCACGCGATCGGGAAGGCGCCGCCAAACGCCTGGTTGAGCCACACCATCTTGAGGCCGATGAAGACCAGCACGCCGGCCAGTCCGTAGCGCAGGAGCGTGAATCGCGCGACCGCGGCGGCCAGGACGAAATACAGCGACCGCAGGCCGAGGATCGCACACACGTTCGACGTAAACACGATCAGCGGCTCGCGCGTCAGCGCGAAGATCGCCGGCACCGAATCGATCGCAAACACGATGTCGCTCATCTCGATCGCGACGAGCGCCAGGAACAACGGCGTGGCATGCCAACGGCCATCGATCATCGTGAAGAAATGCGCGGCGTCGAACCGGCCGGTCACCGGCATCAGCCGGCGCACCAGCTTCACGAGCAGGTTCTGTCCCGGATCGGCGTCGCCGGGATCGTGCACCGCCATCCGGATGCCAGTGATGATCAACGCGGCGCCAAACAGCACGACCACCGCGTGATACGACAGCAGCACCGCGCCGAGGGCGATGAACAGCGCGCGGAAGATCAGCGCGCCGAGAATGCCGTAAAACAGCACCCGATGCTGCAGGTGCGACGGCACGCCGAAGAACGAGAAGATCACCACGAACACGAACATGTTGTCGACCGACAACGTGTATTCGACGATGTAGCCGGCGAGGAATTCGAGGGCGAGCTTCTTGCCGATGTCAGGCGAGTAGACGGTCGAGGCGTAGGCGTAGACCAGCCCGTTGAAGACGAGCGCCAGCGTGATCCACACGGCGCTCCACCGTAACGCCTCGCGAACCGTCACCTCGTGAGCGCGACGATGGAACACGCCGAGATCGACCGCCAGCAACACCAGCACGAACGCGGTGAAGGCGCCGTACAGCCACCAATACTCGGCGAAGGGGAACAACATCTCCTCTAACGTTACGCAGCAACCGCCGCGAACCTTGCATAGATATTTCCGCGATCATCCTTCGTCAGGTACTATCAACCGATGCCAGCCACGTATTCCTTCGACGTGACCTCGAACATCGACATGCCCGAGGTCGACAACGCCGTCAACCAGGCGCGCAAGGAGATCGGCCAGCGCTTCGACTTCAAGGGCTCGATCGCGGCCATCGACCTCGACCAGAAGGCCAACACGCTGACGCTTACGGCCGAGGACAACTTCCGCCTCGAATCGGTGTGGGACGTGCTGCAGACGCGCCTCGTCAAACGCAACGTGCCGGTGAAGAACATGAAGCGCGGCGACATCACGCCGGCCGCCGGCGCGACGGTCAAGCAGGTGATCACGCTGCAGCAGGGCATCCCGTCCGACGCCGCCAAAGACATCGTCAAATACCTGAAGGACGCGAAGCTCAAGAAGGTGCAGGCGTCGATCCAGGGTGACCAGGTGCGCATCACGTCGCCGTCCAAGGACGACCTGCAGGCGGCGATGCAGGCACTGCGCGCGAAAGACTTTGGCGTCGCGCTCCAGTTTGGCAACTACCGGTAGGCGTCCACCGCGAGGACGCGTCCGCACGGCGGGCGTATCGCTCGAGCGCGCGCTGTCGAAGCTCGGACTCGCCAGCCGCTCACAAGCGCGAGCGCTGATCGAGGCAGGCCGGGTCACCGTGGATGGCCGGGCGATCACCGATCCGCTGCGAAGGGTCGTTCCCGAACGCATCGATGTCGCCATCGACGGTGTTCACGGCGCGACGGCCGCGCCGCTGACGATCGCGCTGTACAAGCCGCGCGGCTACGTGACGACGCGATCGGATCCTGAAGGACGCAAGACCGTCTACGACCTGCTCGCCGGCCTCGACGTGCCGGTGGTCCCCGTCGGGCGCCTCGACCTGGCCACGAGCGGGCTGCTGCTCTTCACCAACGACACGCAATTTGCGAACTGGTTGACCGATCCCTCGTCGGCGATTCCGCGGATCTACCTGGTCACGGCGCGGGGCCGCATCGATGAGGCGCTGCGTGATCAACTGGTCGGCGGGATCACCTCGAATGATGAGCAACTGCACGCGGCCGACGTGGTGATCCGCAAAGCGTCAACCCGCGAAACGCACCTGACGGTCACGTTGACCGAAGGGAAGAACCGGGAAGTGCGGCGGTTGTTCGAGGCGATCGGCCACCCGGTGACGCAACTCCGGCGCGTACAGTTCGGCGGCCTCGCGCTTGGTGCGCTGGCGCCGGGCGCGTGGCGACCCGTGCCCGATGATGAATTACGCGCCGCCTTCCCCGGTTACCAGCCTCGGGCTAGACGAAGAAATCCGTCATCAACTCGCTCTCGGCCACATCCGGCGAGCGGTACTTCGAAAAATCGCTGACACCCGTCGCGCGCAGCACCTCGTCATCGAGGAAGAAGCGGCCCGTCACCGAGCGGCTCGGCTGCGTGAGGATCCAATACGCGGCGTCAGCCATGATGGCGGGCGTGCGCGTCCGCGTCCGCGCGTCGCTGCCCGCGATCAGCCGGATGGCTTCGGTATCGATCGCGGTCCGCGGCCACAACGCATTCACCGCGATCCCGAGCGGCCGGAATTCCTCCGCCATGCCCATCGCGCACAACGACATGCCGTACTTCGCCATCGTGTAGGCCACATGCGGCGCAAACCACCGCGGGCTCAGCGTCGAGTGCAGCGGCGGAGCGATGTTGAGCACGTGCGGGTTGGCGCTGCGCTGGAGGTGTGGCACCGCCTTTTGCGTGCACAGGAAAGTCCCGCGCATGTTGACCTGGTGCATCAGGTCGAAGCGCTTCATCGGCGTGTCGAGCGTGCCAGTCAGGCTGATTGCGGACGCGTTGTTGATCAGGATGTCGATGCCGCCGAAACGCTCGACGGCGGCGGCGATGGCCGCATCGACCTGCCCCTCGTCGCGAATGTCCGTCGCGACCGCGAGTGCCTTGCCTCCCGCGCGCTCGACGTCGGCCGCCGCCGTGTAAATCGTGCCCGGCAGCTTCGGGTGGGGCTCGGTGGTCTTGGCGGCAATGACGATGTTGGCGCCATCAGCGGCCGCGCGCAACGCGATCGCGTGGCCGATGCCGCGCGTCGCGCCGGTGATGAAGATCGTCTTGTTGGTGAGCATCGGGCAACAGCTTACACAGTTGTAACTGTGTAAGCGTGCCCGTTAATCGGAAGGAGGGGTCTTACTCGACGTAACTGTAGCCGCAGTTCTCGCACACCCACATGCGGCCCTGCTTGTACATGTTGTTGCCGCACTGCGGGCACACGCGATATTCGCGGCCCTCGGCGTCAATGAGCTTGTTCTCGTCCTTCTTGTCGTCGCCAAACGGATCCCGCGGCTCGTCCTTCTTCCGCTCGTCTTCCTTTTCCTTCGGCTTTTCCTGCTGTTGCGCGAATGCCGGTGACACGGCCACGCCAACGGCGGCGGCGAAGATCGCCGACCCACGAAGGAAGCTGCGGCGTGTGAGGCTCGAACCCTGCAAATTCTCGAACATCGGTGCGGTCTCCTTGGGCGGGATTATACCCCGTACAAAAAAATCCGGGTGGGGACACAGCGGCTCACTGAGACGCCCCACCCGGTGCTTCCCCTCTGTCGTTGCGGCCAAAGAATACATAAGGGGCTTTCGTTACCGTTGTAAATCTTTGTCATACAACTTAATGAAATGCCGTCGGCCCCGCGCGGTGCAGCAAACAGGCATCTGGTGTCCGTCCAATCGACACATAGTCATCGTCAACGTCGCCCGCGAGTTCGCAATATTCGTTGGCCAGGCCGCCCGAGACTCGACAGCGGCGGATGTGCGTCACGCTGGACGGGCGCTCCAGCCAGTCGGGTTGACTGCCACCAGTCGCCTCTTTCATGAAGCGCGCCCACGTCGGCACCGCCACGACGGCGGCGAAGCCGCGCCGCATGATTTCCTGCGGGCGATCGAAGCCGACCCACACACCTGCCGCCAGGTGTGGCGTGAAGCCGACGAACCACGCGTCGTTGTAGTCACTGGTCGTCCCGGTCTTCCCCGCGGCGGGCAGACGGAACCCGCCCTGTCGCGCGGTGTAGCCGGTGCCGTGATCGACGACGTCCGCGAGCATTTGCGCCATGAGGTACGCGGTGGATTCGCTGAGCACGCGGCGTCCAACGGCATCACCACGGTAGATCACGCGGCCCTCCGCATCTTCGACGCGCAACACGAACACCGGTGATTGCAGCACGCCGCCGTTCGCAAAGGCCGTATACGCCGACGTCAGGTTCAGCAAGCTGACTTCGCCTGTGCCCAGTGCGAGCGACGGCACTGCTGGCAGTGACTCGAGACCGACGCGGTTGGCGAGATCGATCGTTTCGGCAAGGCCGACGCGCTGCAACAAATGCACGGCGGCGCGATTGCTCGAATGCACGAGCGCGTTGCGCAACGTCATCGATTCCGACTCGTGCTCACCACGGGGCAGGTACGCGCCCTGCGCCGACGGGACGAACTGGTCGAGCCCCTCGAT
>CAZBYY010000069.1:0-14061 GCA_964495855.1 uncultured Acidobacterium sp.
CTGCTCCAGCAGCATCGTGGGGTAGCGGCGCAGTGACGCCAGCGCCAGCACCGGCCCAGAGGCAAAGCCGCCGACGCCGATCACGACGTCCGGACGCTGCCGCGACAGCACCCGCCACGCGTCGATCGCGGCCAGCGGCAGCAGCAACAGGCCCTGCATGCGCTCCACGTAACCCTTGCCCTTCAATCCAGCCACGCGAATCAGGTCGAGGGGGAATCCCTCGCGCGGCACCACTCTCGCCTCGATCCCCTGCGCCGTGCCGACGAACGACACGTGCGTCAGCGGATCGCGGCGCTGCAGCTCGCGCGCCAGCGCGATGCCCGGGTACAAGTGCCCACCCGTGCCTCCCCCCGCGATGAGCACGCGCACCTGTCACGCCGCTCCCGTCTCCATTTGCGCGTGCTGCGAGATGTTCAGCAGCACGCCGACCGCGAGCAGGTTGATCAACATCGACGACCCGCCGTTGCTGACGAGCGGCAGGGGAATGCCCTTCGTCGGCACCAGGCCCAGCACCACGCTGATGTTGAAGAGCGCCTGCAGGACCAGCATCATCGTGATGCCGAGCGCGAGAAAGGCGCCGAAGCTGTCGGGCGCCCGCATCGCCGTCCGCAACCCGCGCCAGGCGATCACGCAGAAACAGAGCACCACCAGCGTGGCGCCGATCATGCCGAGTTCTTCGGAGATCACCGCGTAAATGAAGTCGGTCTGCGGCTCGGGCAGGTAGAACAGCTTCTGCACGCCCTGCATCAGCCCCTTGCCGAACACGCCGCCGGTGCCGACGGCGATGAGCGACTGGATGATCTGGAAGCCGTCGCCCAGCGGATCGGCCCACGGATCCATGAACGTCAGCAAGCGGCGCCGCCGGTAGTCGGCCTGCATCACCACGACATACAGGGCCGGCAGCGCCAGCAGGATGGCGCCGGCCATGTAGCGGTAACTGAAGCCGGCGGCAAACACCATCATGCCGATCACCGCCAGCAGCGACACCGACGTCCCGAAGTCGGGCTCGAGCATGATCAACCCCAGCAGCCCGCCCACGATCACGGCAATCGGCAGCAGCGAATAACTCAGCTCGTTGATGCGGTGACGGCGTCGCTCCAGCGTGAGCGCGGTGAACAGGATCGCCGCGAGCTTCGCGAGTTCCGACGGCTGGATGCCGAAACCGGCGAGGCCGACCCACCGCTTCGCGTTGTTGATCGGACGCGAGAACAGCACGCCGATCAGCAGCAGCGTGACCAGTCCCAGCAGGCCCCAGATCACCTTGTCGTTCTTGTAGGTTCGATAGTCGATGCGCATCACGATCGACAGGATCGCCATGCCCACCGCCGCCCACATAATCTGGCGGGTGACGAACAAGTACGGCTGGTTGAAGCGCTCCAGCGCCACGAGCGCCGAGGCGCTGTACACCATGACGATGCTGGTGCAGACAAGCACCAGCGTCGCCAGGAACAGCCACTTGTCACTTTGCAGTTTCCTTGCCATACTCCCCCGCCCGGCCATGGCCGGGCACTGCTACACGTCGATTGCGCCTATCGCGCCCCTAAAGTTCGTGCGCGCCCACTCGATAAAGAGGGTGCGCGTCCTGCGCGTCGAAGCAGTCAGTAGTCGCCAGACGATGAGGGAATTAGGACACCAGCCTCGCAGACCGGGGCAGCCTGCGCTCCCAGCGACCAGCTCCTAATTGCCGCAAACCGGCTGACGACTACTCACTGCTCGGTGCCTGCCTCGGCACCGCGCGCCCATCAAGCGCTCACGAATTTCCGCACCGCCTCCTTGAACTGCCGGCCGCGATCCGCGTAGTCGGCAAACATGTCGAAGCTCGAACACGCCGGCGCCAGCAGCACGACGCCGTCAGGCACCGCCAGGTCCCACGCCTTGCTCACCGCCTCGGCGATCGTGGACGCATCCACCACAGGAACGACGTGCTTCAGCGCGTCCTTCACCATCGACGCCGCCTCGCCGATCGCCACAACCCCCCGCCCCCGGCTCCGCAACGGCTCGGCAAGATCGCCAAAGTCGCCGCCCTTGTAGCGGCCGCCGACGATCGCCACGACTCGGTCGAAGCTCTCGATCGACCTGGCCGCGGCATCGACGTTGGTCGCTTTCGAATCGTTCACGAACCGGACGCCGCCCTTCGTCGCCACCAGTTCCATCACGTGCTCGAGGCCGTGGAAGCCGTCGAGCGCGCGGCCGAGCGATGCGCCGCCGGCGCCGGCGAGGTGGCTGATCGTCGTCGCCGCGACGACGTTGCTGAGCATGTGGCGGCCGTGCAGGTGCACGGCGGCCAGCGGCAGCAGCGGAATGTCGCCCTCCGACGTGCGCTGCCACACGAACCCGTTGCCGACGTGCACGTCAGCCCCGGTGTCGTCGAGGCCGTAACTCACTACCCGCGCTCGCACGTGTGACGTCATCGCCACTGCCTCCGCGCTGTCCGCATTGACGACGGCCCAGTCGTCGGGCCGCTGGTTGGCAAAGATTCGCTGCTTCGCCGCCGCGTACGCCGCTTCGTCGCGATGGCGATCGAGGTGATCGGGAGAGAAGTTGAGCAGCGCCGCAATCCACGGCCGGAACGTGTCTGTGGTCTCCAGCTGAAAGCTGCTCGCCTCGATCACGTGCACGGTGTCGGCCGTCGACGCATCCACCTGCGCGCTCACCGGCAGGCCGATGTTGCCGCCCACCAGTACGCGACGACCGGCGGCTTCGAGCATTCGTCCAACCAGCGTGGTCGTCGTCGACTTCCCCTTGGTTCCGGTGATCGCCACGATCGGGCCGCGCAGCCAGCGCGACGCAAGCTCGAGCTCGCCGATCACGGTCACGCCGGCCGCCTTCGCACGCACGACCTCGGGCAGGTCGGTCGGCACGCCCGGACTCATCACGATCAGGTTGGCGATCTCGAATGACTTCGCGTCGTGCCCGCCCAGTTCCAGCGCGACGCCGGCGCGCCGCAGCTCCGCCTCTTCCGGAATCTGCGGCCTGCGATCCGTCAGCGTCACCACCGCCCCGCGCGAGGCGAGCAGGCGGGCGGCGGCGACACCGCTCCTCGCGGCGCCTACGACCAGCACCTTCTGTCCGCGCACCGAGAAATCGTTGGCCGTCGTCATCGCAGCTTCAACGTCGTCAGGCTGAACAGCGCGAAGATGATCGCGACGATCAGGAAACGGGTAATCACTTTCGGCTCTTCCCAACCGCTCAGCTCGAAGTGGTGATGCAACGGCGACATCTTGAAGACGCGCTTGCCGCGCAACTTGAACGAGGCCACCTGGATCACCACCGACGCCGCTTCGATGACGAACACGCCGCCGACGATCACGAGCAGCAGCTCCTGCTTGATCAGGATCGCGACCGTCGCAATCGCACCGCCGAGCGCGAGCGAACCGACGTCGCCCATGAAGATCTCAGCGGGGTGCGCGTTGTACCAGAGGAAGCCGAGGCTGGCGCCGACCAGCGCGCCGCAGAAGATCGTCAGTTCGCCGGCGGGTGCAAACCGCACCAGCAACAGGTATTCGGCGAACACGCGATGGCCGGTGATGTAGGTGAGCGCGGTGAACGCTGCCGCGGCAACCGCAAACGTGCTGATCGCCAGCCCGTCGAGGCCGTCGGTCAGATTGACGGCGTTGCTCCACGCGGCAAGGAAGAACGCTGCAAACGGCACGTAGAACCAGCCGACGTCCGGAATCAGCTGCTTGAAGAACGGGAAGATCAGGCGCGTGTTGTACAGGTTCTGCCCGGCCAGCCACATCAACACGATGCCGAGGAGCAGGCCGACAACCACCTGCAGGCCAAGCTTGTAGCGCGGACGCAACCCGCCCGACGACCGGCGGGTGATCTTCAGGTAATCGTCGAGGAACCCGATGCCGCCGAAGGCGGCCGTGGCAACCACCGCGATCCAGACGAACACGTTCGTGAGGTCCGCCCAGAGCAGCGTCGGCAGGAGCGACGCCGCGAGGATCAGCAACCCACCCATCGTCGGTGTGCCGGCCTTGGCGCGATGCGACTGCGGACCCTCCTGGCGGATGACCTGGCCGATCTGGAAGTCGCGCAGCCGGCGGATCAGCCACGGGCCCATGACCAGGCTGATGACCAGCGCGGTCATGCTCGCCGCCGCCGTCCGGAACGTGATGTAGCGCGTCACGTTGAGGACGGAGAACTGCGGATAGAACGAGATCAGGAGGTGATACAGCATCAGCCGAACACCGCCGTGAGACGCTCGACCACGACATCGGTGCGGATGCCGCGCGATCCTTTGACGAGCACAACGTCGCCCGAGGTGACCTGATCGGCAATCACCGGCGCGGCTTCGGTGCTGGTGTCGAAATGCGCGACCGCGGGGGCCGGCAGCCCGGCTTCAACCGCCGATTCGCCCAGCCTCCGGGCCGGTTCGCCGCCAATCGTGAACAGCTTCGACAAGCGGCTGTTCGCGGCCATTCGTCCGCATTCCTGGTGCAGCGATTCGGACAGCTCGCCTAGTTCCAGCATTTCGCCAAGCACAGCGATCCGGCGCGCGCCCCACGAGCGCGACACGACGTCGAGCGCGCGTTGCAGTGCGGACGGGCTCGAGTTGTACGAGTCATCGATAACCGTCACGCCCTTCGGCAGGCGCAACACCGCGCCCCGTCGCGTCGACGGCTTGAGGTCCGCGGCCCGCGCGACGATCGTGTCGAGATCGATCCCGAATTCGAGCGCCGTCGCGGCCGCGCACAGCACGTTCATCAAGTGCCCGCGGCCAAGCAGCGGCACCTTCAGATCCGCTGAGCCGGCACGCGTCACGAGGCGCGCCCGCGACCCATCGAGCCCGAGGTCCTCAATGTCGATCGCGCGCACGTCAGCCTGCTCCGACGAGCCGAACGTGACGACACGGCCGGCGAAGCGCGACACACGCGTCATGACGCGCTCGTCGTCCGCGTTGGCGATCACGATCGCATCGGCAGACGCGCCCTCGAGAATTTCCGCCTTGGCATCGGCAATGGCGTCTCGCGTCCCGAAATTCTCGATATGGGCTTCGCCGACGTTGGTCCAGACACGGACGTCCGGCGTGGCGATGCTCGTGAGCGTGCGGATCTCGCCGGCGTGATTCATGCCGAACTCCATCACCGCGACGTCGGCGCCGTGCCGCAACTCGAGCAGCGACAGCGGCAGCCCGAGGTGGTTGTTCAGGTTGCCGGCGTTCTTCACCACGCGATAGCGCGACGCGATCAGCTCGGCGATCGTGTCCTTCGTCGTCGTCTTCCCGGCGCTGCCGGTGATGGCGATCACCCTGGCGCCGGACTGGCGCCGCACATGGCGGGCAAGATCCTGCAAGGCGAGCGTCGTGTCCGCCACCTCGATGACGAACGATTCGTTGTCGTCGCCAAGCGCCACCGGCCGGCTGGCTACGATGCCTGCCGCGCGGCGGCGTGACGCAGCCGGCGCGAAGTCGTGGCCGTCGCGCTTTGCGACGATCGCAAAGAACAGATCGCCCGACGCGAGCGTCCTGGTGTCGATCGAGAATCCCGTCACGTAACGGTCTTCATCGCCGGCGATCAGCCGCCCGCCCATGGCGGCGGCGATTTGGCCCGCGGACAGGGGTATCGGTTCGCCCACTACCGGCTCCCCATTCGCCGCTTCGCAAGTGACGCGCGCGCGACTTCGCCGTCATCGAACGGCAGCACGCGATCGCCGATCTGCTGGTACTTTTCGTGGCCCTTGCCGGCGACGAGGATGACGTCGCCCGGCGCGGCCACGCTGACGGCGCGATCGATCGCCGCGGCTCGATCGACCACCGACATCACCATCGGCGCCCGCGCCGAGGTCTGGCTCCCGGCCGGGATGCCGCGCTCGATTTCCTCGATGATGCGCGCGGGATCTTCCGATCGCGGGTTGTCCGACGTGATGACGACCACGTCACTGAGCCGCGCGGCCACCATGCCCATCAGCGGCCGCTTGCTGCGGTCGCGATCGCCGCCGCAGCCAAACACGGTGATCACCCGTTTCGACGAGAGCGGTCGCGCCGTCTCCAGCAAGTTGCGCAGGGCATCGTCGGTGTGTGCGTAGTCGACGACGACGGTGACGTCGTCGGCCGGCTGTGAGACGACTTCGAAGCGTCCGGGCACACCGGCAAGGTGCGCAACCCCCTGCTCGATCGCGGTGCGGGGCACATCGAGCGCCACGGCCGTCGCCGTGGCGGCGAGGATGTTGTAGACGTTAGGGCGCCCGACGAGTTTCGCGTCGACGTGAACGGGGCCGGCAGGCGTCTTGATGTCGAAGCGCAGTCCACCCAGCGTCATCTCGACCTGATCCGGCGTGACATCGGCAGCGGCGCTGACGGCATACGTCACCGGCCGCCGCGACATCGACACGAGCCACGCACCGCGAGGATCGTCCAGGTTGATCACCGCGGGCGCTCGCTCGGGCAGCATCTCGAACAGGCGCCGCTTCGCCGCAAAGTACGCTTCCATGTCGGCGTGGAAATCGAGGTGATCGCGGGTGAGGTTTGTGAACACGCCGGCCGCGAAGCGCATGCCGTCCACCCGCTTCAACGAGAGCGCATGAGACGACACCTCCATCACAGCCGAGCCGCACCCGTGCGCCAGCATCTCGTTCAGCAGCTGCTGCACGTCCGGCGCCTCCGGGGTGGTGCGTGAAGCTTCGCGATCCTCGCCGCCGATGCGGTACGCGACCGTGCCGAGCATGCCTGCGCGGAGCCCCGCCGCATCGAGGATCGCCGCCAGCAGGTAGGCGGTCGTCGTCTTGCCGTTGGTGCCGGTGACGCCGACGACCGGCATGCGGCGGCTGGGATGATCGAAGAACCGATCCGCCAGCAGCGCGAGCGCGAGGCGCGCATCGCTGACGGCACACCACGCGATCGACACGGCGTCCGGCCGCGGCGATTCGGACACGACGGCCTGGGCGCCTCGTGAAACCGCCTGTTCGACAAATGCGTCGCCGTCAGCACGCAGCCCCTTCAACGCAACAAACACCGCGCCGGGGACGACCCGACGCGAGTCGTACGCGATCGCCGTCACCGGAGCGGTGCGGTTGATGCCCTGCGCCGGCGCCTGCACCGACAGGTCGCGCACGGTGTCGATCACGTCGCCGAGCGTCACCGCGGTTCTCCAACAACTCCAGCCTGGTGAGTGGATGAACCGGCGTCGCCGCGGCGCGCCGTTTGCGCCGGGCGCTGGCGATTCAGGACGAGCGTGCAGGTTGCGCCGGCTTCGATCGGAGCGCCGGCCGGCGGATCCTGCTCGACCACCACGCCCACACCCTGCATGCGCACCGTCAGTCCGAGCCGCGCGAGTTCGTGCATCGCGTCGCGGGCACTGAGGCCGCGCAGGTCAGGCAAGCCGGCCTCGGTCATGTTGGCCGGAATCGCCATCACCGACCGTTCACCGCTGGCGGCGGCAGGCGTGACGGGCGACGGCTCGGCGCGTGCCACGAGGACTGGCGGCTCAGGATTGATCGTCGGCGTCACGCCCCTGATGCGAAGGCTCGCATCGGCGATGCGTTTCCAGATCGGCGCGGCAATCGCGCCGCCGGTGTCGCCGCCGACGCGCGGCGAGTCGATCATCACGATGATCGCGAAGACCGGATCGCGCGACGGCACGAACCCGACGAACGACACGTTCTGCTGCGAGCCGGAATAGTGCCCGTTGATCAGCTTGTCGGCGGTGCCCGTCTTGCCCGCGACGTTGTAGCTCACGAGCCGCGCGTTCTTGCCCGTGCCGCTGGTGACGACCTTCTCCATGATCTCGCGCACGGTCGTCGCGGTCTCGGGAAGGATCGCCTGGCGCACGGCCTTCGGCTCGACGATCGTGCGCTGTGAACCCTTCACGATCGCGCGCACGATGTGCGGCTCATACAGGGTGCCGCCGTTGGCGACGGCACTCGCGGCCCTGACCATCTGCAGCGGCGTCACGCCGACCTGGTAGCCCATCGACATCGACGCAAGCGCGCTGTCGTTCATCTTGGCCGGATCCCAGACGATGCCGGGGCTTTCGCCGGGGAAGTCCGGCGACGTCGGCCGTCCGAATCCAAATCGCTTCACGTAGAGGCCGAGCCGCTCGGCGCCAACCTTGAGACCGACCTTGATTGCGCCGACATTGCTCGACTTGACGATCACATCGGTGAACGTGAGCACACCGTAGTTGTGGCCCATGTCGGTAATCGGCTTGCGTCCCGGGAACTTGATCACCCCGCCTTGCGTGTCGACCAGGTCGTCCGGCGTGATCACGTGTTCCTGCAACGCCGCCGACGCCGTCACGATCTTGAACGTCGATCCCGGCTCGTAGAGGTCCTGCACCGCGCGATTGCGACGCGCGGCTTCGGGTGCATCGCCGTAGTCGTTCGGATTGAACGTCGGATAACTCGCCATCGCGAGGATCTCGCCGTTGTGCGGATCCAGCACCACCGCGGTGCCGCCGTCAGCGCGCGCGGCTTCGACGCCGGCGCGCACTTCGCGCTCGGCAATGTGCTGGAGGTTGTCGTCGATCGTCAGCTCGATCGACGCGCCCGCCGTCGGCGATCGTTCCAGGCGGCTGAACACCTGGCGCCGCGCGTCGGTCTGCACGAGCAGCTTGCCTTCGCGGCCGCGCACCGTCTTGTCGTACGTGGCCTCGATGCCGCCGAGACCGACGTTGTCGACGCCAACGTAGCCGAGCACGTGCGCGGCGAGTTCCCGGTTCGGGTAGAAGCGCTTGCTTTCCTTGCGGAACGCGATGCCCGGCAACCCGAGGGCGGCAACGCGCTTGGCCTGCATCGGCGTGGCGCGGCGCCGCACGTAGACGAACGACCGCTGCTGCGACAACCGGTCGCGCAGTTCGTCGCGCATCTTGGCGGTGCAATCATCGAGCGCGCTGCACAGCGCCGTCGCCGCCTGTGCGGCATCGGGAATCTCCGTCGGCACCGCGTAGATCGTGTCGGCGTCGACGCTGTAGGCGAGGAGGCGGCCGTTGCGGTCGAAGATCTCGCCGCGCTTGGCCGGCGCGACGATCGTGCTCATCTGCTGGCGCTCGGCGCGCGACACGAGGTGGTCGTGCTCGCGGACCTGGAGGATGAACAGCCGCGCCTCGATCCCCAGCACCCAGAGTACGAGCGCCCCCGCGGCCACCAGGAGGCGGCTGCGAAGCACGGGGCGCCAGTTCAGATCAGGCTGCTGGGACAACGCGTCACCTCTGGCGATCGTTACCGCGACGCGACGACGGTCTTGCCCGGCGGGTCGTGCGGCGCGACGCGCTCGAGCACGACCGCCTGCCCGTCGGCCGGCGGCACCATGCCGAGACGCTCGGTCGCGAGCTTCTCGATGCGCTGCGGCGCGCGCAGCGTCTCCATTTCGAGGCGGAGGTGGCGGTTGATGTCGCTTTCGGCAGCGCGATCGCGCTGCATCTGCTCGAGGCGGTAGCCGTGACGCAGCAACTCGAAGTGCTGCCACGCCGAGAAGAGCAGCACCAGCACGAGAATCACGCCGATGCCGAGCGACTGCCAGAGATCGCGCAATCGCCGCTCATCGACCTCGCGGACGATCTGGTTGTTGCGGAAGTCCTTGCGAATTTCGTATTCGAAGGTCCCTGCCTTGTCCATGTGCCCCTCCTGTCCCGCCACCCGCTACCGAACACGAACAGCCGCACGCAACTTGGCGCTGCGCGCGCGCGGATTGGCCGCCGCTTCGGCATCAGTCGCCACGACCGGGTGCTTCGTCAGCACCTTCACCACCGCATCACCGGCCGCCGGCGGCCTCGTCTCGACGGGCTCCGTCGATCCCAAACCCGCCGCCTGCGACGGCTGGCGCGACAACGCCCGCAACGTGTGCTTCACCACCCGGTCCTCGAGCGAGTGAAACGCGATCACGGCGATCCGTCCGCCGGTCTCGACCTCGCCAGGCTGCAGCCGCGATACGGCTGAGCCGATAAACGAGTCGAGCCCGTCCAACTCGCGGTTGACCCAAATGCGAAGCGCCTGGAAGGTGCGCGTCGCCGGATCAATCCGCTGCCACCCGCGTGCGGCCACCGCTCGCCGCACGATTTCTGCCAGGCGCCCCGTCGTCTCGATGCGCCCCTCGCCGCGCGCCCGCACGATCGCGCGCGCCACCTGCCGCGACCGACGCTCCTCGCCGAACTGAAAGATCACGTCGGCCAGCTCGTGCTCGTCGACGCGGTCGATCAGGTCCGCGGCCGTCTCACCACTCGTGCGGTCCATCCGCATGTCGAGCGGCTCGTCGCGGCGAAAACTGAAGCCGCGGCCTTCGGTGTCGAGTTGCATCGACGACACGCCGAAGTCCGCCAACACCCCTGCCACGTCGCCGACGCCTTCCGCATCCAGCACGCGCCCGATCTCGCGGTAGTCCGCGTGGACCAGCACCACTCGATCGGCAAACGGCTCGAGCGCCCGTTGCGCTTGCGCCAGCGCATCGGTGTCGCGATCGATCCCGATGAGCCGCGTCGCGCCGTGCTCGAGCAACATGCGCGCGTGGCCGCCGAGACCGAGCGTGCAGTCGACGAAGGTGCCGCCGCGCTCCGGCTGCAGCAGCGCGCGCACTTCCTCGACCAGCACCGGAACGTGGGCCGGTTCGTCCACCACCGTGCGTTGCCTTCGCCGCGCCTCGCGCAGCTAAATCCCGAAGTCCGAAAGCGCCTTCGCGTCGTCGTCGGTGAAGGGCTCGGCGAGCAGCTTCGCGACCAGACGCTCGTGATTCCAGACCTCGAGGTAACTCTGCTGGCCAAGCACGTCGACATCACCGGTGATCTGCGCGCTGTCGCGCAGCCGCTGCTGAATCACGACGCGGCCTTGCGCGTCGAGCTCGGCGACCTGGCCATAAAAATTCACGCGGTCGAGAAATCGCTGCCGCGCGGGATTCGTGGAGGGAACCTGGGCGAGCCGCTTCTCGAGTTCGGCCCACACCGGCATGGGATAGATGCGTACGGATTGGCCCGTCAGGCTGGTCACGAACACTTCCGAGCCGTGATCCTTTTGAATCACGGAGCGAAAGCCGTTCGGGACCTTGAGCCGCCCCTTGTCATCGATTTTCGCCGGCGCATTGCCCCTGAGCACGCCGACAGGTCCACTTCTCTCCACAAAAATCCACTGCGATAGTAGAGAGAGCCCGAATGGTTGTCAACGTCGAAGTGGGTTAAACGGTTGACAGATTTAGCGTTACGCCTTTGTTTCGCTCACAAGGCGAAGGCACGCCAAATTTTTGACTACCAGATCCAGCGCTTCAGCGGGGCGCAGGGCGAAAACAGGTTTTAGACGTTGAACTTGAAGAGCAACACGTCACCATCCTTGACGACGTACTCCTTGCCTTCCATGCGATAGAGACCCTTATCGCGGGCGGCAGCCACCGATCCGCAGGCCACCAGGTCGTCATACGCGACGGTCTCGGCCTTGATGAAGCCACGTTCGAAGTCCGAATGGATCACGCCGGCCGCCCGCGGCGCCGTATCGCCCGCGTGGATGGTCCACGCGCGCACTTCCTTCTCACCAGCGGTGAAGTAGGTGCGCAGGCCCAGCAGGTGATAGGTCGCCCGAATCAATGCGCCCATACCGCTCTCCTGGACACCCAGCTCCTTGAGGAACTCCGCCCCCTCTTCCTCGGAAAGATCGATGAGCTCGCTCTCGATCTGCGCGCTGATGACGATGGCCTCGCACGCGAGGTGGGTCTTGACGTAGGCCTGCACCCGCGCGACGTGAGGATTGGTGCCGGCGCTCGCAAGCTCGCTGTCCTTCACGTTGCAGGCGAAGATGGTCGGCTTGTCTGAGAGCAGGAAGAACTGCTTGGCAATCGGCTTTTCCTCCGGCAACAGGTCCACGGTGAGCGCCGGCTTGCCGGCATCGAGGGCCGTCTCGATCTTCGCGAGCACCGCATCCTCGGCGATCGCCGCCTTGTCGCCGCGCTTGACCTCTTTGCCGACCTTCTCTCGCTTCTTCTTCACGGTATCGAGATCGGCGAGCATCAGCTCGGTATTGATCACCTCGATGTCGCGGACCGGGTCAATGCCGCCCGACACATGGTGGACGTCCGCGTCTTCGAAGCACCGCACCACCTGGATGATCGCGTCCACCTCGCGAATGTGGGTGAGAAACTTGTTGCCGAGACCCTCGCCCTGACTGGCGCCCTTGACGAGGCCAGCAATGTCGAGGAATTCCACGGCCGCCGGGATCACGACATTGGTGCCGGCGATCTTCTGCAGCACCTGCAGGCGTGCATCAGGCACCGCCACAATCCCGACGTTGGGATCGATGGTGCAGAAGGGATAGTTCGCCGCCTCGGCCTTCCGGGTCCGGGTCACTGCGTTGAAGAGAGTGGACTTACCCACGTTGGGCAGTCCGACGATTCCGGCTCTGAGCATCTCAACAAGATAGCAGGGTGGCGGCCACGTCTATGTCATAGTTGAATCTCTGGCCGCTCCTGAATCCATCACGATCGTCGTGCCGGCATTCAACGAAGGCGCGAGCATTGGCGCGGTCGTCGCGGCATTGAAGGCCACGGCGCCCTGGCACGAGGTGCTCGTCGTCGACGACGGATCGACCGACGATACGTCGGCGGCCGCGGCGGCGGCCGGCGCGCGCGTCGTTCGCCACCCCTACAACAAGGGCAACGGCGCATCGGTCAAGACCGCGATCCGTGCCGCGGACAGCGAATGGATCGCGATCGTCGATGGCGATGGGCAACATCGGCCCGAAGACGCCTTGCGCCTCGTCTCACGTCTCGGTGACTACGACCTGGTCATTGGTGCGCGTGACCCCTCCACGCAGGCAACGACCGGCCGGCGCATCGGCAACACGGTCCTGAACTGGCTGGCGAGCTACCTCACCGAACGCCCGATTCCGGACCTGACGTCGGGCTTTCGAGGCGCGCGACGCCGCCACCTGCTGGAGTTCATTCACCTGCTGCCGAACGGGTTTTCGACACCAACGACGACCACTCTCGCTTTCATCAAGGCGGGGTACAATGTGGCCTTCGAACCTATTGGTGCGTTGCCGCGCGTCGGGACGTCGAAGATCCGTCTTGCCAGCGATGGCGCAAAATTTCTGTTGATCTTGCTGAAAGTCATCACCATCTTCAGCCCGCTGCGCATTTTCGCGCCCATCAGCGCTGCGTCGTTCAGCGTGGGCGCCGCGTACGGCGTGTGGAACTTCGTCTATCACGCGCGCATCCCGAACGGCGCGGTGCTGTTGCTGATGTTTGCGGTGATCGTGCTGCTGGTCGGGCTGGTATCGGAGCAGATCTCGTCGCTCAGATTCGAGGGACGCGGATGAAGACGCTCGTCCTGATCCCGACCTACAACGAAAAAGAGAACTTGCCGATTCTGGTCACGGATCTGATGGCGATTCCGGACGTGCACGTGATGGTGCTGGACGATCAATCACCGGACGGCACGGGCAAGGTCGCCGATGACCTGGCGCAGAGATTTCCCGGGCGCGTCCATCCCGTGCATCGCAGCGGCCAGCGCGGCCTCGGCGTGTCGTACCTCGATGGGTTCCACCGCGCCATTGCCAGCGACTATGACTTCGTTGGCCAGATGGACGCCGACCTGTCGCACGATCCCAAGTACCTGCCGGACATGATCAAGGCCGCCGCCGCGGGCGCCGACCTGGTGATCGGCTCGCGCTACCTGAACGGCATCAGCGTGGTGAACTGGCCGCTGCGGCGCATCATCCTCAGCCAGTTTGCGAACTTCTACATTCGGACCATCACGGGCCTGCACTTGCGCGACATCACCACCGGCTATCGCTGCTGGCGTCGTGAATCGCTTGCGAAGCTGCCGCTCGACCGCATCGTCTCCGACGGCTACGCCTTCCTGCTCGACGTGACTTTCATGGCCGCCGACGCGGGGCTGCGCATCGCGGAATCGCCGATCATCTTCGTCGAACGCCGGCAAGGAGCATCGAAGCTGTCGAGCGGCGTGCTGCTCGAATCCCTGATTACGCCGTGGCAGCTGATCCTGCGGCACGGCCGCATCCGGTCGAAGTAAAGTGACGCGCATGCCAGGCCTGAGCGTGTTCTTCCCGGCGTACAACGATGCCGGCACGATTGCCAGCCTGGTGATCACCTCGGTCAAGGTCGCCTCCGAGCTCACCAACGATGAC
>CAZBYY010000070.1:0-13838 GCA_964495855.1 uncultured Acidobacterium sp.
CACGCCGTTCACGCCGTCCTGGATCAAGCTGCCGATGCCCGACACTGCTGTCGTCACGATCGGCAGGCCGTTGGCCATCGCCTCGAGCAGCACGCGCGGGATGCCCTCGCCGGGCTGCGTCGGCAGGATGAACAGGTCGTAGTCGCGGTACATCCCCATCAGGCGGTCGAGCGGCACCGCCCCGGGCAGCCGCACGCGATCGCTCACGCCGGCATCGCGCGCGTCGCGTTCGATCGCCGCGCGCTCCTCGTCACCGATCAATCCGATCGTCGGCCCCACGATATCGAGCGAGATGTCGATCCCGCGCGACACCAGCTGCGCGATCGCACCGGGCAACGCGCGCAAGCCTTTGCGTGGATCGATGCGGCTCACCGTCAGCGCCCGAATCCGTCCGCCCGCACACACATCGTCCCGCGTGCCGATGTCGGACTGGGACAGGGTCGTGGTCTTGGTTTCGATGACGCGCGCGCCCTGTCGCTCGTGCTTCTCGCGAAGAGCGGCGCCGTTGCTGAACGTCAGCGCGCGACTCGTCATGTAGCGGAGCGCCCATTCTTCGAAGGCGACGTACCACCCGAACAGCAGCTTCTTCATGCCCCGGTACGGGAGGTGGGGCAGCAACGCTTCGTAATCACCAACCACGAGCAGGAAGACCGGCTTGCGCAACTGCTCTGCCGCCTTGAAGGCGAAGATCGCTGCCGGGGACGGCACGCGCAGGTGAATCACGTCGCACTGCGCGACCCATGCGCGCAACAGCCGCCGCATGCGCGGAAGCATCGGATAAAACTGACGCGGCCCCGGGAAATACGGCAGCGGCGCGAGCCGCACATTGCCGGCGCGCACGCGCGAACCCGATGGCTGCGGACGATCGAACACAGGAACGGACAGGATCACTTCGTCGAAATAAGGCGCCAGTGAGTCCACGTATCGTGCAAACGATCCTTCCGATTCCCACAAGCTGCCATCGGCGCCCTGCCAGAACGGCATGTGATACAGGATGCCGAGAGTTCGAGAGGCACGCCCGGCACGAGGGTCCGTCACGGGCGTTCTTCACGGGCACTCACGTGCTTCGCCGAGAGCAGCCGATCGTAGAGCGCCGTCGTCGCGGCGATGTAGCCATCGACGCCGAACCGCGGCCGCACGAATGCGCGGGCTTCCTGGCCGAGCAGGACCCGGCGCGTGTCGTCCATCAGCACCTGCACCATCGCCTCGGCCAGCTGCGCCGAGTCGCCGGGATCGACGAGCAGTCCGCTGACGCCGTCCTGGACCACCTCGGGAATCCCGGCGACGCGTGACGCGATCACCGGAAGACCCGCGCCCATCGCGAGCACGAGCGACAACGGCAGGCCTTCCCAGAGCGACGGCATCACGAACATGTCGATCGCATTGAGGATGTTGCCGAGATCGCGGCGCGCACCCACGAAGTGCACACGGCCGGCAAGGCCGAGCCGTTCGGCCCGGCCGCGCAGCTCCTCGCGCAATTCGCCGTCGCCGACGACGATGAGGTGCAGGCGGCCCAATTCGGCGCGGGCAATCAGCGCATCGAACAACACGCGATGCGCCTTTTGCTCGGTCAACCGCGCGATGATGCCGGCAACCGGCGCATCGATCGGCACGCCGAGTGCCGCGCGCAACTCATCGCGGCTCATGGTCGTGTTCAATTGCGCCCAGTCAACGGCGTTGTAAATCACCACGACCTTGTCGGGGTCGGCGCCGATCTGCTCGAGATAGAAATCGCGCACCGAGCCGGCCGAGGCCACCACCGCGTCGGTATGGCGCATCAGCCACTGCTCGGCCAGCCGGTGCAGCGGCCGCTTGCGCTCGTAGATGTTCACTTCCGTGCCGATCACGATCGGCACGCGCGCGAGCATCGCCGCGAATCGCCCATAAAGGCTGGCCGTCAGCAGGAACGTATGCACGATCGTCGGCTCGCAGTCGTGGATGAACTGCTGGAGCCGCATCAGGTCAAACGGGCGCAGCACGCCCGGGCGCAGCCCGAGCGACCGGAAAGGCACGCCGGTCTTCTCGATCTCCGCGCCGATCGGTCCCGGATCGTCGATGCAGATCACCGCGCGTTCGAACTCGGGCGGCAGGTAGCGCACCAGGTTCAGGATCATTTCTTCCGCGCCGCCGACTGCCAGCGTGTGCGCGAGGTAGATGATGCGGGCGCGAGTGGGGCTCATGCGATGGCCGCGCGGTAATGCGCGATGGTCTCCTCGAGGCCGGCGCGCAGCGCGCGCCTCGGCCGCCAGTGCAACTCGCGGTCGGCCCGCGAGACGTCCGCCACGAAATCACCGGTCTCGATCTGCTCGGCCAGGGGCGGCCACGGCACGTGCTGCACATGCCCTCGTCCCGCGATCGCGATGATCTCGTTGGCGACATCGATCATGCGGCTACCGACGCCGCTGGCGACGTTGTAGGCGCGCCCGTCGGCGACGTCCGACCCTGCCATCACGACCAGGGCCTCAACGACATCGGCGACGTGCACGTAGTCACGCTGCTGTGCGCCGTCGCCGTAAATCAGCAGGGCCTCCCCCGCCAGCGCAAGATGAATCATGCGGTTGATCACGCCGTAGGCTGTCCGGCCCTTTGGCTGGCCCGGCCCGTACGGATTCGTGATGCGCGCCACGGTGAAACGGACGCCGAACAACTTCGAGTAGAGCTTCAGGTACTCTTCAACCGTTCGCTTGTGGACGGCGTGCACGCACAACGCGTCGCTGATGTCGTCTTCAGCGACAGGCAGGCGCGTCGGCTTGCCGTATTGCAGCCGGGAGCCCGCGAACACCAGCTTGGCGCGCGATCCTGCGGCGCGCACCGCGTCGAGCAGCACGAGATTGCCCTTCAGGTTGATGTCGAGGTCCGACCACGGATCCTCCATGCTGCGCACCGCGCCAGACTGGCCGGACAGGTTGAACACGATCTGCTGGCCCTCGATCACCGATGGCATCAGTTCGCGATCGCGCAGGTCACCCTCGACGATGGTCGCGCCGCGCTGTTCAAAGCGATCCGCCTGGTCGGCATGTCGCTCGCGAAGCGGGGTCAGGATCGTCACGGCGGCGCCATCGTCGAGCAACCGGGCGGTGAGGTTCACGCCGATGAACCCCAGGCCGCCGATGACGCAGACGCGCCGGCCGCGCATCATGCGGCCCTCGCCACGCAGCGGCCGTGCAGGTGCACGTCGGACGTGAAGCGCTCGATCGACTCGATGACGAACCGCGAGCCAAGCAGCTCGGTGATCCATCGCTCGTCGGCATACATGCCGTTCACGACCAGGCGCCGATGCAGCGCACCGGACAGCGCCTCCGGCAACAGGTCGTTCGCGAGCATCGCGAGGCGCCGCGGCATCGTGCGGCCGATCGACGGCGAGTGCGGGTGCACGGTGGTGAACGCAAAGCGGCCGCCAGGCTTCAACCACGCGTGCACGCGGTCCACGACCGCCGCGTTGAGCGGCACGTGCTCGGCGAGCACGCCGATCGAATACACAAGGTCAAAGCTGCCACGCTCGAACGCGTGCGTCATGACGTCACCCTGGATCAGCCTGATCGGCACGTCGCGCAGCCGTTCGCCGTGGATGGGATGCCGCGCTTCGTCCAGCATCGCTGCCGACGCGTCCAGGCCCGTGAGCGATGTCACGCGTCGCAGCCCCCAGAAATATCGTCCGGTACCGCAGCCCAGGTCGAGCACGTCGATCGGCCGCGCGAAGCGATCGCAGACGCGGCCCAGCCAGTCGATGAGGTCCTGGTTCGATCGCACCGCCTGGAGCTCGTTGTCGCGCGCGCGATAGCGCCGCGCGTACGATTCGTCGTAAAGCGAAGCGGCACGATCCGCCCAGCGGCCGGCGTCATTCGGCATCGAACAGCTTCTCGGCGGCGACGAACGTGACGCCCGGCACACGCGCGGCATGGTCGAGGAAACGCTGCAGCACGCCCTTCAGCGTGTCGTCCACTTCCCAGTAGTGCGTCGCCACGCAGAAGTGGCCGCCGGCACGCCGTGCTTCCTCGAATCCGCCGACCAACTCCTCGAGCGTCGTCCCTGGAATCAGCGAGTGACAGCCAAACTCGGCATGGCGCCGATAGCGCAGCACGTGCGGGTAAATCATGCGATCCGACTTGGCGCGCTGCGTGGACGATCGATAGCTGCGGATGCGCCACCAGTTGCCGAGCGTGCGCGGTTCCCACGGTCGCATCGACGGCCGGAACGACAGGAACGATCCGAGCAGGTTCAGGCCGGCGGATCCCACCGCGCGCAATCCGCGCTTCGAGAGCGCGTTGTGCGGCGGAACAAAAATGCGAATCCGCGTATCCAGCACTTGCTCGAGATACGCCTGCCCGCGCGCCAGGCGGGACTCGAGGTCCGGCGCCGCCTGGAATTCGTGCCCGTCCGGAAAGTCTTCGTGCGTAAAGCCGTGCTGCGCGATCGTCACCCGGCCGCCCGCGACGAGCGTCTTCAGGCTCGCCACGATGTCGGGATTCTCCTCGAGCGGATACGCGCGGTTCGACTGCCAATAGCGCTCCGGGATCGCCTTGTCGGCAAACCCCATCGCGTGCGGGACGACGGCCAGGCAGATCGGGATGCGGTCCCAGACGTCGTGATACACGGACTCGAGGCGTTCCGGCGCGGTGAAGTACGACGTGTCGTCGTCTCGAATGGCGACCTTCATTGAACCTGGACGTACTCACGTTCGAGGCGTTCGGCAATCACGTCCCACGAGAAGGTCTTCATGACCCACTCGCGCGCGGCCGCACCCATCTCGCGGCGGCGCTCGTCGTTGCGCAGTATGTCGATGACGGCTTCCGCCAGTTGCTCCACGTGACCCTGCTCGACCACCAGTCCGCTGCGCCCACGCGACACGGTCTCAGGCAGTCCGCCTGCATCCGAGACGACGACCGGCACGCCGCTCGCCTGTGCTTCGAGGGATGTGAGGCCGAGCGCCTCCGGAAATGTGGACGGCACGACGGACACCGTCGCGCTGCGATACACCGCGGACAACTCGACGTCGTCGTAGGTCGGCCCGCGAAGCTCGATGCGCGGGTTCGACGCACAGCGCGCGGACAGCGTGTCGTAATAACCGTTGTCGCCGCGCGTCCAGTACGAGTACGGACCAACGATGCGCAGCCGTGCCTGCGGAACGCGCGTCGAGATGATGCGCTCGAACGCCTCCACCAGCACGTGAACGCCCTTGCGCTGTTCCACACGCCCGACATACAGCACGACCGGACCACCGCCCTCCGGCGGCGCGGGCGTGAATGTGTCGCCGTCGACGCCGTTATAGACCGTCGTCGCGGTGTCAGCGATCGAGGGATAGCGTTCGACGACGTGGTCCTTGATGAAGTTCGACACGCACAGCACGCGGTGCGCTGCGGCGAGCCCGCGCGGAAACCACGGCCGGTCCCAGCCGCGATATCCGAATCCCCACCCGTAGTCCATGCTGTGCAGCGAGATCACCGAGCGCCACCGCCCCCGGCACAGCCACAGTCCGGCCGGCCGGCTGTGATGGTGAACGACGTCTGGGTCGATCGACGCGAGAATTGAGCGGACACTGGCGTAGTAGTAAATGCCGCGAGCGATCGCCGCCGGTAACCCGGCGTCCAGCCGTGGCGGGATCCGGACAAAGTGATAGTGCACGCCGCCCTCGAGCATGGACGTGGCGCCGTCTCCATGATCGCGCGAGACGACGTGAAGTTCATGCCCGCGCCGCGCGAGCCGGCCTGCCGCGTCACGAATCCAGCGCTCGATGGCACCGCCCTTGGTTGGCGGCACGGGCAGGAGTTCGGGCGCGACATGGCAGATCTTCATGCCGCACGGCGCGCGACGGCGCCGAGCTCATCGAGCACGCAGCCGATCACCCGTTCGGCCGAGCGGCCATCGGTGAACTGGCACTGGTCGAGCACGACGTGCCGGCGGCCGGCCGAATCCAGCTGCGGCTCCGCGAGGTAGCGCGCGACCATCGACACCATCTCGTCCGGTGATTGCGCCACGCGTACGGCGTTGCGGTTGGTGATGTTCACGTAGTGCGTGAACGAGTAATACCGACGCGCCGACTTCACGTACGGCGTCTCGCCGGGACCGTCGAAGCAGATGTTCACGACCGGCGTGTCGAAGATGCACGCCTCGATGGCAATCGTCGACGCCACGTTGACGACCACGTCGGCGTAGCACATCGTGTCGCCCAGGTGCCGCTGGTTCTCCGGCATCACGTCAATCGCCAGGCCGTCGGCGACCTTGACCGTGTCACGAAACGGCTTCTCGATGATCACGCCGGGCACGCCCGTGAATTCCGCGTAGGCCTCGACCTCGTCGCGCGGATGCAGGCGCACGAGAATCTGCGCGCCGCTGAGCGCTCCGCCCTGCAACGCCGGGACCAGCGCGCGCAGCACGTGATCGTGATGGCTGTACAGCGATCGCGGCGTGGTCGTCAGCGCAATCAGCTTGCGAGCTGGATCGGCGCCGATACGACGGAAGAACTCACCCCGAGGCGTTCGCGACTCCGGCCGGAAGTGCGGATCGAATTGGGGCGCGCCCGCGACGCGGATCATGTGGTCGCGGTATCCATGCAGCTCGATGGCTTGCGCCTTCATGATGTCGTTCCACACGACCAGACGATCGACCTGCCGGACCGGGATCAGCTTATTGGTGAAGTTGTCCCAGCTCGGATCGATCGCCATGCTGAACACGCCGCGGCGGCGCGCCGTCCGCAGCAACGGCACCTCCGAAAACACCAGTCCGGGATTGGCGGCGATCACGAGCGCCGGCTGATGCTGGTCGAACAGCCGCTCCATCTGCGGATGCGACACCGGCTGATCGGACATCGCATACCGCGATCCGCTGTGCGTGAACGGCTCGACGATCACCTTGCCGATCGCGGCCTTCACCGGCAGCGCGCGAATGATGCCGTGAGCGCGGGCCTCGGCCAGCCGGATGCGGACCGATTCCGTCTGTCCCTGGCTCAGGTAACTCGCCTGGATGATCGCCAGCAGCCGCGCTTCGAGGCCGGCCGGCGTGTGCGCAGGCTGATCCACCATCTCGACGCGGTCGCGCGTGAACTCGCGCACGAACGCCGCATCGCGCGCCATCGGCGACAGCAGCACCACCTTGATCGACCGATCCGCCTCGAGCACGCGGTCGAGCAGGCCGCCGGCACGCAGCATGTTGCCGGCGCTCGTGCCGTGCGGCACCGAAATGAAGATCGATCGGCTCATGACGCAGGGATGCCCGTGCGGTGTTCGACGTCGAACGGCACCGTCACGAGGCCATCCTGTTCGTCCACCAGACTGTCAACGCCGCCGCCCTGTCCGGTGATCGCAAACCGCGGCCCCGCCGTCACCATGTCGTACGAGGCGAGGTGATCGCCGTCGGTGATCGACAGGCGCAACACGTACTGACGCGCACGCAACGGCAGGTGATTGAAGCGGATCTCGATCTGGCCGCGCCCCTCGACGCGCAGCGCCGCGTCGCGCCCGGCCGAACTCGCCGTCGTCACGACCACCCCGGTGTCGACGTCGACGATGCCGATCTGGAAGACGGGACGATCGATGGCCTTTTCCGCACGATAGGTCGCGCGCACGATCATCGACTCTTCCTGCCCGAACAGTGCCGATGGCGCGCCGGAGCCGGCCAGCGTTTCAACGGTTTCGTAGCGCACTTCGCCAGTGCCGCCGCGGTGACTCTGCAGCGCCGTGCCCTGGTTGGCGAGCGCCTGCAGGTTGACTTCGTTCATATACCGCTCGGCGATCTCGCCGGCATCGCCGTACGCGCGCACCTGGCCTTCTTCCATCCACAGGATCCGGCTGCACAGCCGGCGCACGTTCCACATGTCGTGCGAGATGAACAACACCGTCTTGCCCGACGCGATCAGGCCCCGCAGCGCCTCGAGGGCGCGGCGGCGGAACGCCGCGTCGCCGACGGACAGTACTTCGTCGACGAGCACGATGTCGGGATTGCTGAAGATCGCGACGGCAAAGCCAAGCCGCGCATAGAGGCCGGACGAGTAGCGCTTCATCGGCGTGTCGATCAACCGCTCGACGTCGGCAAAGTTCACGATCGCGTCGAACTGCCGGTCGATCTCCTTGCGCGTCAGGCCAAACCGCCCCGCGCCCAGGTAGACGTTTTCACGCCCGGTGAGTTCAGGATGGAATCCCGCGCCGAGCTCGATGAGCGACACGACGTGACCGGCGACGCGCACCTTGCCGCTCGTCGGCCAGGTGACGCGCGAGATCAGCTTCAATAGCGTCGTCTTGCCGGCGCCGTTCCTGCCGATGATGCCGAGGCCGGCACCCTCGGGCACCTCGAACGACACGTCGTTGAGGGCATGGATCGTCGAACTCATCTTGCCGCGCGTGGCGCTGTGCACCTCGTCCGACTTGCCGGCCATCGACCGGAGCGAGCCGGCGACCAGGTCCACGACCGTGCGCGAGCGGCCGACGCGGTACCGCTTGGAAACGTGCTCGAGTTGAATGGCGATTGACATGTGAATGACGCACCCGACACCGGCTGCCGGCACCGGCAGCCGATTCAGATCACGTCGGCGAAGTACTTGTCGGTGCGCTTGAACAGCATCAACGAGCCGAGAAAGACGGCGATGATGAGCGACGCCGACACGGCGACCACGTCCCACTCGGGCGCGCGTCCAAACACCAGCACGGCGCGCAGTCCCTCCACGACGCCGGTCAGCGGATTGAGCAGGAACAGCAGCCGGTACTTCTCGGGCACCGCCGACAGCGGATACGCCACCGGCGTGAGGTAGAGCCACAACTGCAGCCCGATCTGCACGACCGGGCTCACGTCGCGGTAGAACACGTTCGTCGCAGAGGTGAACAACGTGGCGCCGAGCGTGAACAGGATCAGCAGCGCCAGGAAGACGGGGACGAGCGCAGCCCACGCATCCACCTGAACGCCGTAGTAGACCAGCAGCAGCGCGAACAGACTCGACGCCGCGGCCAGGTCGACCAGCCGCGAGCTGACCTGCGCAATCGGCACGATCTCGCGCGGGAAATACGTCTTCGTCACGATGTTGCGATACGTGACCAGGCTCATCGTTCCGGAATTCACCGAGTTCGAGAAGAAGAACCACGGCACCAGCGCCGCAAACGCAAACAGCGGGTACGGCGCGCCGCCCGACGGCATCTGGCCGAGGCGCGAGAACACCAGCGTGAACACCGCCATCATCGCCAGCGGCTGCGCGATCGCCCACCCGGCGCCGAACAGCGACTGCGAATAGCGGCCTTTGACTTCGCGCCGCGTCAGGTTCATCAGCAGCTCGAAGTAGGCCGCGAACGACATGCGTTCGGGCTTGTCTGTCAGCTGCCTAGTCGAGGACAAATTCCTTCTTCCACGACTCATCCTCCGGCCGGACCGGCTGGTCCGCCTTGTCGAGAATGTAGTTGTCGATGACCAGCACGTCCATGTCGCTGCGCATGAAGCAGCGATAGGCATCCTCAGGCGTGCAGACGATCGGCTCGCCGCGCACGTTGAAGGAAGTGTTGATGATCACCGGGCAGCCGGTGCGCTGGTTAAACGCCGCAATGATGTCGTAGTACAGCGGGCTGGTCTCGCGCCGCACCGTCTGGATACGCGCCGAATAGTCGACATGCGTGATCGCCGGCACGGAGGAGCGGGGCACGTTGAGCTTGTCGATTCCCCACAGCGATTCCGATCCGGGCGGCACCGGCAGTCGTCGATCCTCGCGCACGTCCGCCACGAGCAGCATGTAAGGGCTGTCGCCGTCGAGTTCGAACCAGTCGGCGACGTGCTCGCGCAGCACCGCCGGCGCAAACGGGCGGAACGACTCGCGGAACTTGATCTTCAGGTTCATCACCGATTGCATCTTCGGCGAGCGCGCATCGCCGATGATCGAGCGGCCGCCGAGCGCGCGCGGACCGAATTCCATGCGCCCCTGCATCAGTCCGACGACTTTTTCCGACGCAAGATACTCAGCCACCGTGTCGGCCAGCTGCGCATCGTCGATGCGTCGCGCGATCCAGCCGCCCTTGTCGATCGCGGCCTTGATCTCAGCGTCAGTCGCCTTCGGCCCGAGATACGAGCCGTTCATGCCGTCGGCGTACTTGGGAGCGTGCCTGTGCCCCGTGCCGGTGCCCGACGTCCGCCATGGCCGCTCCCATGTGCCGAGCGACTCGCAGCTCTGCCGCGGTTTCCCGAGATGCTTGTGCCAGATGCTCATCGCGACGCCCAGCGCGCCGCCCGCATCGCCGGCCGCGGGCTGAATCCAGACCTGGTCGAACGGGCCCTCGCGCAGGATGCGCCCGTTGCCGACGCAGTTGAGCGCCACACCGCCCGCCAGGCACAGGTCACGCATGCCGGTCTCGCGATGCGCGAACGCCGTCATCTTCAGCATCACTTCTTCGGTGATGTCCTGGATCGAGCGGGCGAGATCCATTTCGCGCTGCGTCAGCTTCGTTTCCGGCTGGCGCGCCGGCCCGCCCAGCAACTGCTCCATCCGCGTCCCGGTCATCGTCAGGCCGTGCGCGTAGGTGAAGAACTCCTGGTTCATCCACAGGCTGCCGTCGTCCTTGATTTCAAGGATGTGGTCCTTGATCGTCTTGACGAAGGTCGGCTCGCCGTACGGCGCCAGCCCCATGACCTTGTACTCACCCGAGTTGACCTTGAAACCGGCGAAGTAGGTAAACGCCGAATACAGCAACCCGAGCGAATGCGGAAACCGCAGTTCGTGGATGATCTCGAGCTCTTGGCCGCGGCCGACGCCGATCGATGACGTGGCCCATTCGCCGACGCCGTCCATGGTGACGACGGCGGCCTGCTCGAACGGGGACGGATAAAACGCCGATGCGGCATGGGATTCGTGGTGCTCGCCGAACAGCACCTCGCCCGTATAGCCCTCGATCTGCTCGGCGATGTCGTCCGCCATCCACAGCTTCTCGCTGAGCCACAGCGGCATCGCCATCAAGTACGACCGCCACCCGAGCGGCGCGCAGGCGATGTAGGTCTCCATCAGCCGGCCGAATTTCACCAGCGGCTTTTCATAGAAGCCCACGTGATCGATCTGCGACGTCGTGATGCCGGCTTCGCGCAGGCAATACTCGATCGCCTTGGTCGGAAACGCGGCATCGTGCTTCTTGCGCGTGAAGCGTTCCTCCTGCGCGGCCGCGACAATGCGGCCGTCTTCGACGAGACAGGCCGCCGAGTCGTGGTAGTAAGCGGAGATGCCGAGAATGCGCGTAGGCACGCTTAGAAGAGGGTGTAGATGAACGGCGCGACGGCGCTCGACTGCGAGAACACGATCAGCAGGCCGAACAGGATGAAGACGATCACGATCGGCATCAGCCAGTATTTCTTTTCCTGCTTCAGGAACTGCCAGAACTCTGAAAGAACGCGACTCTTCGCCATGGGCTACCTCAGTACATCCGGGTGAAATGATCGGGCTTACGGAATCGTTCAGGCGCCGGCGTCCAGCCGCGCCAGTGCGCGCGTTTGCGCGCGAGCGGATCGTGGCCGGTCAGCCGCCACACGAGGCCGACCGGTGTGAGGACAATCGCAAAGGCGATCGTCAGGATGACGCGGGCGTTGACGTAACCGAGCACCATCGCCAGCTTCCACCACACCGCCGACGGCCACTTCAATAACCACGGAGCGAACTGGCCCAACACGACCAGCACCGCGCCGATGCCCCCGACGATCTCCGCTCGGCCCATGCGGCCGCGCCACACGAGGAAGGCGGCAATGACGATCAGCACGCCGCCGACCGAAAGACCGAACGAACGTTCCTTGAAATGAGGCTTTTGTGACTTCTTCACTGCAGCTTGTCCCATGCAAGCGCCTCGACGGCCGGCTCGAGCGCCTGTGCGAGGCGCAGGTTGCCGGCGGGGCCGAGGTGCATCGAGTCGAACGACAATTGTGGATCGCTGAGGTCGATGGCGCGGCTCAGGTCGAGGAACCGCACCTGACGATCATGGCCGAACCGCGCGTCGATGGCGGCGCGAAGACCGGCCTGCTGACCGCCTTCCTCCCGGACATTCTTTTCGGCCGGATAGATCGGCTGCGTCGCCACGAGCGCTTTCGCACCCATCGAACGAGCGTAATCGATCGCGCGCACGACTGACGCGCAATAGTGACTCCACGGTGGCTGGCACTCGGCGCCGAGCACGCGTCCCGCCGCTGGTGCCTCAGAAAGCCGATCGAGCTGTCGCGAAAGGGCGTCGCTGATCGCGGTGGCCGCCTCCAGCGCTCCTGCCGACGTGCGCGCAGCCACGCCCGGCCGGAACACGGGCCGGTCGTCGCCGGCCGCGCCGCCACGCAGCTGCCGTGCCTTCTCCTTGAGAGCCCACGGCAGAATCGGCGAGTAGCCGGTCAGCCGAAAGACGAACGACTGGCGGCGGTAGACCTGCGTGTTCGGAATGCCGTCACCCTGGCGATCGTTGTATCCCTCGTAGAGGATCACCATGTCGTAGCCAAGATAGCGATAGTCCTCGAGCGTCGGCAATGCCGCAAACGCGCCCTCGTTGTTGTAGCCGAGATTGATCACGCTCACTAGTTGCTGAGGTCGCGCGGCCCGCAACTCGCGTTCGAGTTGCGCGGGCAGGGCCTCGAACCATTTACAGCCGTACCCGAACACGGTGCTGCCGCCAACCATCACGATGCGAAACTCGCCCGGCTGTTTCGCCGCGACAACCGGACCGCGATACCCCCACCGATTCAATCCGGCCGAATCTTCCGCCAGGTGGTGCACGAACAAGTCAGCCGCCAGCAGCACGCCGCCCGTGCCGGCCGACGCAAGCAGCATCGCGGTAATCGCAAAGAGGAACCGGCGGCGCATCATCATGACGTGCTCCGCTCCCGCAGCAGCGCGCTCAGTGCCGGCTCGATCTGCGCCGCCGCCGCCGGCTGCGGAACGCCGCGGACGACCACCTCAGGACCATCGATCAACTCGACGATCTTGACGCGCGCATTGCCCGCATACACGCGGAGCGTGCGCCGCACGACGTCCCGGGTCACGCGCTCATCTTCAGAAGAAGGTTGCGGAATCGCGATGACCGTCGGCGCCAATGCGCTGGCGGTCGACACGACCTCGCCGATCGACTCGGCCGCGTCGTTGGCCGTCGCTGCCCGGCCTGTCACCGAACCCAGCCATTGATCGATTGCCGTGACGGGTCTCAACGCCGGGACGTAACCAGTCGTGCGGGCAAGCAGACCTTCGACAGGCGCCTCGCCCGCGGGCGCCAGGTCCACGACAACGCAAATCGCATCAGGCCGCAAATAACTGAACCGGCGAAGCCGCTCGGCGTAAGCACCGCGTGGCAAGCGCAGCGCCGCGATGTTCACGCCGGTCACTGGTCCGCGGTCCAGGGTCACCCACTGCTGAACCATGTAGCGCAGGCGCGCCGTGACCGTGTCAAGGAGCACACGCTGCGGCTCGAAGGCGCTCGTACCTCCGACGACCATGATGCGTGTCTCGTCATAGGCCCGCTGCTTCGCTACCGCACCGCGGTAGCCCCAGCGATTCACGCCAAGCGTCGTTTCCGTCTGCGCGTGCTCGAAAGAGTCGAGGGCAAGCGTCAGTAATGCCGCCAGCATTACGAACTGCACTGCCAGGATGATCAGTGTCTTCCGCATCATGCCGGGATGGCCAGATTGCGCGGCCGCGTGGCCGACCACACGCACATCACGCCGAGGATCAACGAAGCCGCCAGTGACAACCGCGATGGCGGCACGAACGGCAACTGCGCGCCGAGCCGCATGTTGGCCGCCGCAAACAGCACCACCACGGACCACGCCAGCACCGATGCCGACCGATCGAGCACGATCGCGGCGAGCGGCGTCGCCAGGAAGTGGAAGTTCCACAACGCGCGATCGGGCTGCTGCACGTAGCC
>CAZBYY010000071.1:0-12126 GCA_964495855.1 uncultured Acidobacterium sp.
CTGCGCGGCCTCACTCATGATTCAAGCATATAGATGAGTGCTGCGCCTGCCGACGGCCGCAGCACCAGCGCGCGAGGCGTGAGGGGGATGATTCATGCGTAACGTGACTGCAGTATTATTCGATTCGTCCATGGTCCGACTGACTCGTTGCGTATTTCCGTTGACGTGTGTGTTGATGACGTTGCTGCTGTCGAGCGCCGGCACCGCCTGGGCGCAAGAGCCGGATGCCGAGGGGTCGAAAGACCACCCGGCGTTTTCACGTCTGCAGGGTTACTACATCAACAACTACGACGAGCAGGAGTTCTCGGTGTTCGAGTTCAGCCTCGACCCGGCACGCCGCGTCGAGGGGCACTACTGGAACATTCAGTACGCGCTGAACGAAGGCGCGCGCAAGGCCGGCGCGCTGCAGATCGGCCGCAACTACACCAACTTGATCAAGCAGCGCGGCGGCGCCCTGCTGAGCGAGGACCTCGATTCCTCCGGCGGCACCACCGTCGCGCGCTTGCCGGTGAAGGGCGGCGGGCAGTTATGGCTCGAAGTCCACGTCAATAACAGCGGCGAGCTGTACACGTTGACGATCGTCGAAGAGCAAGCGATGAAGCAGGAGGTGGCGTTCACCGCCGAGTCGCTCGCGGCCGCGTTGAACGCGTCCGGCGCTGTGGCCATTCGCGACATCCTGTTCGATTCCGGCAAGGCGACCATTCAGCCGTCATCGGCGGCCACTTTGACGATGATCGCCGACATGCTCAAGGCCAACCCCGACGTTGCCCTCGAAATCCAGGGCCACACCGACAACGTGGGCGCGCCGGCCGCCAACCTCTCGCTGTCGCGCGAGCGTGCGGCGTCGGTGAAGGCGGCACTGCTGAAAGCGGGTGTCGAAAGCGATCGATTGACGACAGCTGGCTTTGGCGACACGCGGCCCGTGGCCGAAAACACCACTGACGAGGGACGCGCCCGCAATCGGCGCGTCGAGCTCGTCAAGAAGTAACCGCGATCAGGCGCCGGTGGGGCGTGGCTTGCGGACGAGCCACGTCAGCAGCGTGCCGCACAGCGCTTTGGGCTGCACCGGCTTGACCACGTAGTCGTCCATGCCGGCGGAGAGTCCGAGCTCGCGATCCTGAGGAAATGCGAGTGCCGACAAGCCGATGATCGCGACGGCTTGCCCATTCGGCAGCTGACGGATGCGGCGCGTCGCCTCGAGACCGTCAATCGTCGGCATGCGCACGTCCATCAGGATCGCGTCGTACACGCGCTCCCGAACCAGCTTCACTGCCTGGTCACCGTCCTCAGCGGCATCCACGACCAGCCCTTCACCCTCGAGGACCTCGCGGCAGTAGGCGCGGCTCAGCACGTCGTCTTCAGCCACCAGGATGCGGGCGCCCGGGTAGAGATGCTTCAGCTCGCCAGGCGCGCTCGCTGGGACCACCTCGGCATGGCTCTCGGCGGTCGCATACTGCAGCCGCACCGTGAACAAGAACGCGCTGCCTTCACCGAACTTGCTCACCACGCCGATCGAGCCGCCCATGCGCTCGACCAGCCGCTTGGCAATGAAGAGGCCAAGGCCGGTGCCGCCAAACGACCGCGTCAGCGACATGTCGACTTGCTGAAACCTGTTGAACAATCGCGACTGGTCTTCGGGGCGGATGCCAATGCCGGTGTCGTGCACGTCGAATCGGATCAGCGCGCCGGACGCATCCTCATTGACGATGGCAGCGCGTGTCGATATTGAGCCGGCCGCGGTGAACTTCATCGCATTGCTGATGAGATTCGACAGCACTTGCGTCAGCCGTTGCGGATCGCCAATGACCGCTCGCTCGCCGAGGCGGGTGGGCACATCGAAGGTCAGCGCCAGTCCCTTCTTGTCGGCGAGCGTCTTGTGCAGGTTGGCCACGCCGCCGATGACTTCGCTCAACGCGAACGGCCGCGGCGTCACGGCCATGTCATCCGTTTCGATCCGCGCGGCGTCGAGAATGTCGCCGACGATCGCCAGCAGGTGGTTCGATGCCGCCTGCGCCGTCGTGAGGTAGCCGACCACCTTCTCGTCGGCGATCTTGCTCTGCGCGAGCGAGGTCATGCCGATGATCGCATTCAGCGGCGTCCGCAACTCGTGGCTCATGAGCGCGAGGAAGCTGGTCTTGGCGCGGTTGGCGACTTCGGCCGCTTCAGCACGTTGCGCGAGTTCCGCGTTGAGTCGGGTCACATGGCGGGCATACGCATCGACTGCGGCCTGCGACTCGACCAGTTGCTCCGCGGCGGCCTTCGTCTCGGTGAGGTCTAACGTCGTACCGACGTAGCGGACCAGCTCGCCAGCCTGATCGAAATAGGGCCTGCCGAGATCGCGAACGTGACGGATCGTGCCGTCCTTGCGAATGATCCGGTGTTCGAAATCGAAAGGCCCCCGTTCGGCGAGTGACTGCGTAAAGCGCCGATTCAACTCTTCGGCGTCGTCGGGATGGATGCACTCGGTCAATAGCCGGCTGTAGTCGGGAGAGTCCTGGTTCGGATCCAACCCGTAGATGCGGCATTCCTCGGCCGACCAGAGCGTCTTGCCGGTGGCCACGTCGTATTCCCACGCGCCAAGGCCGGCCAGTCGCTCGCCCTCGTCGAGCAAGAGGCGCATGCGCTGCAATTCCGAGTACGCCTCCTTCTGCTGCGTGATGTCGGTGGTGATGCCGCCGATGCCGCGCAACGTGCCGTCCTCTGCGAGGAACGGGCGGCCCATCTCCGACACCCATCGCGTGCCGCCGTTCGGCAGCATGATGCGATGCTCGACCTTGAAGTCAATGTGCCGCTTCACCGCGTCGCCGATGGCGTGCCTGACGGCGGGGAGGTCCGTGGGATGGATGAGCGAGAAGAAGTCCTTCCACGCCCGTTTCTCTTCGGGCGGTGCGTCCCACAGCGCACGCTGCGTCTCCGACCACTCCAGGCCAGTCACTGGAGACCAGTACCAGAGTCCGATACCCGCGCCTTCAGCCGCCAGTTCGAGCTGCTCGGTGCGGATGCGCAGTAAGTCTTCCGCCTCGCGTCGCGCCGTGACGTCGACGGTGGCGCCTGCCGCTTCAAGCGGGCCTCCTTCGGATGTGGCGTAGTCCTGCCCCACGTTCAGGACCCAGCGGACCGAACCGCCTGGGTGCACGATCCGGTATTCCAGCGCGAAGATCCGGCCGGCGTAAGCGCGGCTGACTTCCTGCAGGATCCGGTCGCGATCGTCGGGGTGGAGTGCCGCGTAAACCTGGTCGAGCCGCGGCGGGCCTTCAGGAATCGCCAGGTGCTTGCGGCAGATGTCCGAGACTTCGATTTCGCCTTTGCTCGGGACGGCGTGCCATGTGCCGACGCCGGACCCTTCCGTCGCGAGCAGCAGCTTGGCGGTGATGCTCTGTAGCTGTGCTTCGGCGTGCTTGCGCTCGCTCAAGTCGTCGATTACTGCGGCTGCAAACACCACACGCCCCGATGCGTCACGTACCGGGACAGCGCTGACCTGCACCGACACCGGCGTGCCATCCTTGCGAGCATGCGCTTCTCTGCGTGATACGGCGTACCGGACAGCAGCTTCGCGATCCGCTCACGATCGGCCACGACATCGTCTGGGTGCGTGAGGTCGAGGGGCCCGCGATGACCGACCAGTTCCTCCGCCGTGTAGCCAAGCATCTTGCAGAAGTGGGCGTTGGCGCGTTTGAAGCGCCCGTTCACGTCCATCTGCGCCATGCCGATCACGTTGCTGTCGAACCAACCGCGCGCAAGCAACTCGCAGTCCGCCATCCGCTCCTCGGAGAGCCGGAGCTGCGCAATCAGCGCGTCCTGCTCCTGCACGCGCTGGAGCAATTGCTCGTAGGTCGGACTACTGTCGGCCAAGTTTGCTGATCCTGTCCGCCGCCTTGTTCGCGTTCTTCGAGCCTGCAGGAACCAGGCGATACGCGTTGATGGCTTGGGCGGTGTTCTTGAGTTTTCGTTCGTACCACTCGCCGGCCTGGAACGCCGCATCCAACTGCGTCCGCGGAAACGTCCTGGCCAGCTGCAGGTACGTGTCTGCCGCTTCGTCGTAGCGGTCCAGGTCGGCGAGCAGTCTGCCAAGGTTCCACAGCGCCTGTTCCGCTTCAGGGCTGACCGGATGTGCGGCCACGAGCGACCGATAGGTGAGCAGCGAGGCGGGCATCGCGCGCCCACTCCTGGGATCGGGTACCTTGAGGCCTTCTTTTTCCTCGATGTCTGCTTTCGACAGCATCGCTGGTATCGCCCACCCGCTTTGCGGATATCGAGTGATGAGGGCCTCGTACGAACTGATCGCGTCGCGGCGCCGCTTCTGGACGGCCTGCAGTTGCGCAAGCCGGAACAACGCCAGCCCGGCCCGGCTGTCGGACGCATACAACACCGACGCGTCTCGATAGTTTGTCATCGCTTGTTCCGGCCGCTTCAGCGCGCTATTGAGTTCGCCAAGCAAGAGCAGGCTGTCCAGGCCCAACGGAGTGCCGGCCTGGCTCGTCACAAACAACTGCAACTCGCCCAGCACCTGGCTGCCCTGCCCAGCTTCGATCTTAGCGCGTATCTGTTCCAGGGTGCGACTGGCTTCTGCACGCCTGGCATCGTCGACGGCTGGTGGTCTTGCGGCGTCAGCGGCAGTAGCTTTCGCTGGCACACGGGTCGCATCGGCGCGTCGTGTTCCAGGCGCCGACGATGTGACGCCTTGCATAGCCGGAGGCTTCTCCGCCGTGCTTGGCGACGGTGCTGTGACCGCGCGTGGTGCAGGTATTACGGCGGCTTCAGTTGTCACGTTGGTCGCCGTTGGGACAGCGACCAAGGGCGCCGGGGCAGGGGAGGCGTTTGCCGCGATCGATGGCGCCGGATTGTCCACGACCGCCGGGGCTATTGGCGCGGGCCGCGAGCGGATGGCTGCCCATGACAGTAGCGCCGTGCCCAACACGACGGCCGTGAGGACGCGTGCGCGATTCTGTCTGACGATTCTGGTGGTCTTGGCCTTGAGCGCACTCGATGCCGACTGCGAGATGATCTTCAGGTTGTCGAGGAGCCGGAAGCCGACCAGGTCTTCCACCCGCTCGAGTTCACGCAGCATCGACGCCACATCACTGTAACGCTCGTCTGGATTGTGCGACAGGCAGCGCAGCACGATCGGATCCAGCTCCGGCGGCAGGTTCGGATTGACCTGGCTTGGCAGGCTGAATCGCCCGATTGGAATCCTGCCGGTCAGCAGTTGATACGACAGCACGCCGAGCGAATACACATCGGCTCGCCGATCCACCGAAGCGGCGTGCGTGGCTTGCTCGGGCGCCATGTAGTACAGCGTGCCGAGGCTCGTGTGGGTGGTTGTCAATTGCGCGATGGTGTCGCTGCCGAAATCCACGCGGCTGATGCCGAAGTCGGCGACCTTGACGCACGACAAGTCGCGCGTGACGAGGACGTTCGACAGCTTCAGGTCGCGATGAATCACGCCCATCCGATGCGCGTAATCAACGCCGTGGCTGATGGCGCGAATGACGTGCAGAACTTCGCCGAGTGAGAGCTGCCGCTCATTGGTCAACTCGGCAAGGTTGACGCCGTCGACGTACTCCATGACGAAGAACGCCGTCTCGCCGTCCGAGCCGCTGTCGAGAATGTTGACGATGTTCAGGTGCGTCAGGCGGGCTAACGCCGTCACCTCGCGCGCAAAGCGTTCGGTCACAACCGGATCGTGCGCCAGCGACGCGGAGAGCACCTTGATCGCGACGATGCGGTTGAGTCCCGGTTGCAGGGCTTTGTAGACGGTGCCCATGCCTCCCGCACCGATGCGGTCGAGCACCTGATAGCGGCCGATGGCCGACGGGATCTCAGCGGACATCGGCGGCCTCGAAGATGAATTCGCAATCCGCAACCGTGATGCGATCCAGGTTCTCCAGATGGCGCGTGGTCGCGGGTATGCCGTTGACCAGCGTCCCGAACCTGCTGCCCAGGTCGACCAGGCGCCATCCGTGCTGGTCCGGTTCCAGCCGCGCGTGCTCGCTGCTGACCTCCGTCGACACCAGCGGCACCGTGCAGTGAGGGCTGCGGCCGATGGTCGCCGGTTCGATCAGCGGAAAGGTGCGACCGCGCAGGGCGCCGCTCACACAGAACAGGCTCGGCGCGCCACCGTTGCGTGGGGCGATCTCGTGCCGCTCCCTCATCACGGAGCCTGGGAACGTCAGGCGCAGGCCGTGACGACGGAACGCGATCCAGATCCGGCTGCGCAGGTCATTGGCCGCGCCGCCGGCGTCGGCGGCGTCTCGCACCCACGCGCGCACTTCGTAGACGGCGCAGTCGGGCGCGAATTCCACCAATGACGCCTCAGGTGCCGGCGTGTCGAGTAGCGTGGCCTGGCCCCGGGCCGATTCGACGAGGATGTGTGCCACCCGATACGGCGGCTCGGTGAGATCGGTGCCCACCCGCACCCGGGTCATCAACATCGGATGCGGGTAATACAGGTTGACGATGGGCTCCTCGGCGAGTTTCGTGTTGGCCAGTATCACTTCGTAGTTCTCGCTGGTCCGAATCGACGTGCTGTGCCAGCTCATCGCCGCGACGCGGCCTTCAACCCCGCCGATCCGGACAAGATCATTCAGGCGGAACGGACGATCGAGGCTGATGACAATGCCGGCAAACAGATTGGACAAGACCGGCTGCAGCGCAAACCCGACGACCACCGAGGTGGCCGCGCTCGTTGCAAGCAGCGGCAAGGCACTCGCCGATGCGTTCTGCGCGCGAAATATCGCCAGGCCCACGGCGAGATACGTCAGCCAGGTTGCCAGGGACACGACGAGGGACGGTAGCTCGACGTTGCGCCGCGTGCGCAGATAGACGTCGAAGAAGTATCCGAGCGCGAGGCGGACGGCGAGGATCCACGGCAGGGACGCCCACAGCCAGCGCACCAGCGGCGCGCCATCGGGCAGCAGTCCGCCGGCGCTGAGGATCGACGCCACACTGCTGACCGCCGCCCAGGCGAGCGGCACGGTCACATACCGAAGCACGAGGAGAAAGCTGAGACCGTCTTGTTGCCGCGTTTCTTCATGTTCTGGCGTCATGGACCCTCCCATCGGTCGAGCACGTGTTGAGCGGCGCTAGGCGCAGTCTCAAGATGTCTAGTGGGGGGGGCAGACCAATTACGGCGGCTGCGGCACTGAGACGTTACGTCATTAGGTGCGTGTCGCGTTGCACCGTTGTTAGTGTAGCTCCGGGCGAATAGCCTGATACACGCAAGTATTAGCCTCGTCAGGCCCCAGCTGACTGTTGACGTCGGTGGCGTGTGGGTAGCGGACGCTGTCAGCTGGGTTCTGCCAGGCATCTGTTCCCTTGGCTTGGATGCGCAGACGGCAGTGCGAGGGACTGACCCAAGCTTCGCGATGGCTGCCACACCTGACGGATTAACGGATGGCATCGACGCGCTCGTCGCCGTTACGGCTTCGCCTTCGACGGGTTCGTGTGATCGCCCAGCAGGTTGAAGAGCCCCGCCAGACGCGACGACATCACGAAGTAGAGGCCACCGCCATTCTTAGCTTCGTATGCAGGCAGCCACGACTCGTCCAGTGCGCGGCTGCGGTAGCCCACGCCCAAGCGCAGATCCGGGAGGACCCACGCGCCGAGTTCGATGCCGATCACGGCGCGGCGGCTACCGGACGTTCCACCCTGCCAGCTCACGCGGCCTTCGCCAGCGATGTCGATGTAGTGTTGCAGACGCTGTTGGATACGACCCTGATACAGATACGACCGGGTCGATTCGGCGAGCGCCCCGCCCGATGAGTTGATGAAGGCGAGCCGCGAGTGGAGCTCGAGGCCCTTGCCGGGAGCAAAGTAGCCGTCGGTTGACAGGCGGCCAACCTTCGATGCGGTCTGTTCGCGAAGAACCGCCGGTGCTCGGTCACCCGAGTTCCAGGTGAAGAGCAGGCCGTAGCGATCCGACGTTTCCGGTCGCCACGCCAGCGCGGCCATCGCCTGGGTGTCGCGGCCGAGCGTCGAGCCATCACCAACATCCGTGAAGCGATAGTTCACGAGCGCCGTGACGCCAGGAGCCAGTCGGCCGGCAAGGCCTGCAGCGAAGGCATGGCCCACGGTCTCGCGCGAGCGCAATTCGTAGGTGACTGAACTGCGCAGGTTCTCTCCGGGCATGTACGCCATGCCGACGGATCCGCTCGTGTAGTCGCGGCCGGTGCCCTGGACGCGCTGCGCGCGGTCAAAGCCCCAGTCCACGCCAAACCCTTTGCGCACCGGAATGCGAGTCCGGGTGCCGACCAGCGCGAACGCATCGGTGCCGTTCAGGCCGCGGTCGATCTGCATGCGCGAGGTCACGTCGGTGTGGGACGAGACTGCCGACTGAATGCCGATCGCCGTTTCTCTCGTTGAAAGCGGCGACAGCAAGCTGGCGCCGGCAAGGCCGCTGATCGGCACGATCGGCTTGTCGGACAGCCGTTGCGTGACGAACAGCTTGCTGCCCTGCGACAGCAGATAGCTGCCGGTCAGCACCGTCTGGTTCGGATACGTCGGATCGGCGTCGCCAAAATTCTGTTCGCGGCGCGCCATCGCCGACACGCGCGCCATCGGCTTCCACTCGCCCTGCAGCGTGGCCAGGTTCGAAGTGATCTGCCGCCGCGCGCGGTTGTCGTCGAACGAGCGATGATCCAGCCCCGCGCCGAGCACGAACTGCTCGCCGATGCGCTGCGACCACTTGCCGCCGAACGTGTTGCGGGAGTTGTCGACGAGGGCCGTTGCGTTGGCCTCGTTCTTCATTCCCAGGCGGAAGGTGCCGCCGTGCGTGTTGGTCGTTTCGAACGCCGCCGTCACGAACTGATTGCCCGCGACCGTCGGCGACCCGAACGGGTTCTGGAAGAACTCGCCGGTGCGCTGGAACTGGCCGCTGAGCTTCGTGCGGCCCTTCTCGAACGGCTGCTCCACGCTGATGCGCGTCGCGTTGTCCGTCCGCATCGGTCCCGCCGCGGCACGCCAATCAGCCGAGGCCTGCGAGGCACCGTGGTTCTGCGCGAACTCGGCACTGAAGCGGCCGCCGTTCGGCAGCGCCCGCGAGATCTCGCCGCCGCCGATCACGTATTGCGAGCCGGCCACTTCCTGCGAGAAGACCGACGCGCCCAGCTCGAAGCCGCTCACCCGGCCGCGAGCGCGGCCCAGGTAGGCGGTCGAGTCGAGCCCAACGACCTGGTACTCGTAGGCCGCCACCAGGTTCGTGACATTGAGGGCGTTGTCGAACAGATCGATCGGGCGCCTGAAGTAGACGATTCCCGTCATCGGATCGAGGAGATAGTCCACGCCGCGCACGAGCACTTCGCGGCGCACGATCTCTTCGGGATTACGACGGTCACGCACTTCGAGCGTCAGCGTTTCGGAGCCGAGGACAATCGGCGATCGCGTCAGGCGCACCACGCTGTTCTGCTGGAGCGTGAACACGTCACGGCGGAACACCGTGTCGGGTCGCGACACGACCGCCGTGTAGGCCTGCGCGTCACTCGGTTCGAGGTGCGCGCGGAAGCCGGTCAGGTTGCGCGAGACATCCGACAGCCCGGCACGGCCCGGACGCGCCAGGTCGCCGCGCAGGTCGCCGAACATCACGTGGCTTCGGTTGCGATCGAAGCGCGCGTAGACCGTGGAATTCGACTGCGCCAGTTCCTGGCGCGTCGAACTGTCACCGAACACCGGGTAGGTCCGGTCGTTCGGATCGAGCTGGAAGAGTCGGCCGCCCTGGCCGCCATTCACCGGACCAGTGGAGTTCATCGCCACCGTCAGCTGGCTATTGCCGAACAGCGAATCCTGGTAGAAGAACTGGCCGCGGCTCTGCACACCCGCATTGGCGACCGTCTCATTGGCATTGACCTCGTAGCCGAGCGAGACTTCACCGACGGCGACGAGCATCGCGGGCCGGTCCACGCTCTCGAAGTTGACCGACGTGGTCGCTTCGGGAGCCGCGGAAAGCGTGTCGATCGAGCCGAGTGCGGTGGCCACGAGGCTCGCCACACCAGGATGAATGTCTGACACGAGGCACACCGACGCCTGACCGTTGACCACCTGCAGGGTGGTCGATTGGAAGGCTTGCGGCGTTTCCGCGCCGGTCTCCGTCGTCGCGCACGGATCTACCGAGGCCTGCTGCCTCGTCTCACCGAGACGTCCCTGCCACACATCAGACGGGAACGCCGAGAGCAGCTGACCGGCAGAGGTTTGCAGACGGACCAGACCCGAGCCGGGATGACCGTCAACGTCAACCGCAGATACGGTGATCACCGTCTTGCCAAGGCCGTTGGCCGGCAGCGTTGACGATGCCGACGTGATGCGCACCTCAGAGATCGGCGCAGTCACTGCGGCGCCGGACTTCGGCGCCGTCGCCGGCGTCACTGATGCCGGCGTGCTCGAGGACGCCGGAGCCGAGGCAGGTACTGACGGCGATGCAGAGGCAGCCGACGCCCTCGGGTCCCGAACGATCGGGAAGTTCTGCCGCAACAGCGCACCGGTATTCAGGGGCGTGCGTTGGAACCGGACCAGACCGTCGCTGCGGCCGGTCCGACGGGCGTGGTACCCGGCCGGCAGCGTCGAAGGATCGAGCGCGATCGCCACCGATCGGTTCGCAACCGCCGGCATGTTGTAGAAGCCGTTCTTGTCGGTGATCGCGGTTTCGCCGGTCGGCAACATCACGCGCACGCCGGGCACGCCGGGTTCGCCCTTATCCACTTCGCCGTTGTCGTTCAGGTCGTCAAAGACGCGTCCGACGACGACCTGTCCAACGGAGAAGGAGGACGCCAGCACGATGACTTTCACCTGTACCGGCACGGCCGCGAGGCGCGGGCCGAGCGGTGACTGCGTGCTGCCCGTGACCTGCGTGTCCTGCGGGCCGGGCTTCGCATCGACGCCGACCAAAGTCGCGTAGCGAATGCGCGCCGTCTCGCCCGGCGAGAGCGAGCCAACCGAGTAGGCCAGCAGGTTGCCATTCAACACCGGGACGATGGGGATCTCCACGCCTCTCGGGAGAACCAGCGCCGTCTCATCACCGGCGACGCCTGCCGCACTCGCGACACCCGCAGCAGTGCCCGTCACGCGCGCCTTGGTGATCGGTTGCGTCGCCTGCGCGAGCTGTCCGGAATTCTTCGGGCTGAGGATCGTCACAAACGATGTGCCGTCGAGGTAGTTGAAGCCGCGCGGCAGCGAGTCGGTGAGGATCACGTCCTCGAGCAGGACGGTAGTGGTGTTGAGAGCCTGGTCCGTGAAGACCGCCGAATCGCCAGGACGCAGAATCGGCTTGTCCACCCCCTTGGTGATCTTGAAGTCCACGGCCACGAACTCGCCGATGTTCGTCGCATCCGTCGCACGGTTGTTGCCCGGCGACACATCCGCGTCGCCTGACACCTCCGCCGCCGTGACGAGCGATGCTGGCGCGTTGGCGTCGACGCCGACGCGCACGATGATCGGCGGATAGTTCCCGCCGGCGTTGAGCACATCGGTGCGTTGACAGGTCGTCTGGTTACAGCTCCAGCCCGAACCAGCCGCAGAGATCAGCGTCAGCCCCGGCGGCAGCGAGATGTTGACTGACACCGTGCCAATCGTCGGCCCCTGGCCGACGTTGCTGACGTTGATCGTGTACTTACCGTTGACCTGGCCACGCACGAGGTCGCCGTCGTGCGTCAGTCGAACGGTCAGGTCGGGCACGAGGATGGTGATGACGGTGGGGTCAGTCGCCGTGTTGTTGCCGGTGTTCGTCTCGCCACCGCCGCTGACCGTCGCGGTGTTGGTTAATGAGTCCGGTGCGTCCGTAGACACACCGACTGTGAGGGTAATAACGGGATAGCTTGCACCTTCGGCAAGCGCATCGGCCCGGCTGCACTCAAGGGGCGACAATGAACAGGACCAGCCGCTACCCACGAACGCACCCGCGGTAAGGCCGGTCGGCAAGCTTTCTCGAACTGTCACCGGTGAGCTCGTCGCAACCGAGCCGACATTGGTCACAACCAGGCTGTATCTGGCCCCAACCTGTCCCACGAAGAAAGCGCCGCTGTGGCTCTTCCGCAGGATCAAGTCCGGGGCTTGCAACGGAACCGTGTTGACTGAGACGGAGCCGTAGGCGGCGGAGGCATCGCCGCCGCCGACGACGCTGGCGGTATTAGTGAGGGAGGC
>CAZBYY010000071.1:12226-13765 GCA_964495855.1 uncultured Acidobacterium sp.
GGGGTAAGGCCGGTCGGCAGCGTGTCAGTCACCGTCACAGTCGTGCCGTTCGTGGCACCGTTACCGCTATTGCTGACCGTGAGCGTAAAGGTGCCTGTGCTGCCGCGGACGAAGGTCGCGGCGCTGGAAGTCTTCGCAAGCGTGAGGGAAGGTTCGGTGACAGTGGTCGTCGCATTCGCGCAGCTGTTCGTGCTACAGGACACGCCGGGTGATGCTGGTGATGAGCCGCCAGTGGGATCGACTGACGCGTAGTTGACCAAGGTCCCGCCTGCGGATGGCGCTGTCGCTGTGACACTGAAACTGGCTGTCCCGGTCGCCGAACCTGAATTTAATGCTGCCGATAGGGTCACGGAACAGGTGAGTTTTGCACCGGCCGCATTGAGATTGGTGCAGCTGACACTTGACACGCCGGTACCTGTGTTGGCCGCAGTGGCCGTTACTCCTGTTGGGAGCTGGTCTGCGACCGTTGCCGTTGTGCCGGATGTTCCACCGCCGTCGTTGCCAAGGCCCAGCGTGTAGGTAAGGGTGCCTCCGATGTTGACGGCACTCGTCGCGGTTTTGCTAAGGATGAAATTCGGGTTGAGTGGTGTCGATGTTGTGCTCGCCTCAGACGCCGAAATGGCAGTTACTCCGTCGACGGATAACTGTGTACTGAACCCGCCTTTAATAAAATACTGGGTGTTAGCGACGTCACCGGCAGGAGATGTGAGATTTGCGTAATAGGTGCCGGGTGGGAGGCTGACGCTACTGGCGAAGCTGAAGTTGACGGGGGCGTAACTCTGGGTTACCGACCCGGGTAGCACGGACGCAGTAGCGAGAAGCGCGCCGGCAGCGTTTGTTTGGTATAGCCGCAGCGTGATGCTGGCGCTTGTGGCCGACCCTCGTTTGATGGTGAACCTGCCGCCACCGAAGGTAAGTGTTCCACTATTGACGTTAATGTACCAGCTGCTGGTGTGGTTTAAGTCGATCGTGGTGTTAGCGCCGGACTGACCTGTCCAAAGGTAGTAGACAGCTTGACCAGTAAGTCGCTGGGAGCTGACTGCGATTAGCGCCAGCGCTACCGCGATGGTAAGAGTCGCCCTGGCGTACCAAGCCGTTGCCGCTCCCGGGGCGCCTCTTTGATTACTTTCAGCGTTTAGGTTGTTCAACTATGCAGGCAAATGGCGCGCGTTTCGACTGAATTTCGTATTAAGTTCTTGATGCAACCTTTGGATTATATATGCCTAACTCCGCTCTGTTCCGGAAAGCGATTAGTGTAAAGCGCTGCCAGGGGATCAGATTAATCGCGAACTGGATCGCTACTAATTTGCAATCAGACTGCGACCGCGATTTTCCATGTGCCTCCGTGTCGTTGCGGCGGTAGTAGCGGTTGAGTATGCTTACGGCGAGTTTTTCGAGCGTTTCAGCTGAATCAGGAGTTCACATCGATGCGTTTCCGTAATCTCTTCCTTTACTCAGCCGCGATCGCGGCGTCCCTCGTGTTCGCCAGCGCCGGTTTTGCGCAGACGCCCGATCCGGTGCGCGGCGAAGTGCCCGTGG
>CAZBYY010000072.1:0-13756 GCA_964495855.1 uncultured Acidobacterium sp.
GTCGTAGATGCGGATGACGCCTTCGCTGTAGAGCACGCGATCGTCCACGAACGGCGAGCCGCGGCGAAGGGTGAAATTGAGGGCGTAGTGGAGGTCGTGATACAGGTTCGCGCCCGTGCTGATGATGAAGTCGATGAGCCCGCGCTCCATCAACGCGATCACGCAGCCGCCGAGGCCGGCCGGTGTCATGGCGCCGGCAATCGTCAGCGCGATGGTGGTATCGTGCTGCCGGGAGAGCATCTTGTCGCAGTAAATGCGGCAGGCCTCGCCAAGCCGGGCGGCGTTGAACGCCTGGAACCCTTCGTCGATCAGATTGCGCAGCGCTGCGCTTCCTTTCGGGCGGTAATAGCGGATTGGCTTCCCTTTGAGGAACGACTTGGCCCCTTTTGGAGCGCCGGGCGATCGATGCGGCATCGCTTTAGGTTAGCATCTTGACCGTGGCTGATGGCCTGTGGATTCCGGCGGCGGGCGTGTTGGCCGCCGTCCTCGTCGCCCTGGCGCTGTTCTTCTGGTGGAAGGGGCAGCCCTTCGCCTCAGGCGATGTGTTTCGGGCAAGCCGGTTTTCGCGGGGAAATCACTTCTTCCCCACGCAGGTGCTGATCACCCCGACGTCTGTCGTTCACTACACGCCGGAATTGTTTGGCCGAAAAGAGCATTCGATCCATATCGTCCACGTCTCTTCAGTGGGCATCGACACGAACCTGATGTTCTCAGACGTCATCATCGAAACGAGCGGCGGCACCGAACCGATCATCTGCCACGGGCATCGCAAGCGCGACGCCATCCGCATGAAACACCTGATCGAGCAGTACCAGACCGCAATCTACCGCAGCGGAGCCGAGGTGATGCGTGGATGACGTGACCTTCGCGGCGCGCCGTGCCAGCGCCGGCAGCCATCGCCACGACGCGCCGGACCTCGAGACACGCTTCAAGACGCTCGTCCAGTCGCCTCTGCGCGCCGGCATCCTCCGCTTCCTGAGCGCGCGCCCGGGCGAAGCGTTCGACACCGACGCCATCATGCAGGCCTTCGGCCGCATGCGGCTCGACGTCGACAACTGCGTCAACGAGCTCGTCGACTTCGGTGTGGCCGAGAAGATCGCCGGCGATCCGCCTCGCTATTCGTCGATGAAACCGGCGCAAGAACCGGTCGCCAAGCTGCTCGACACGTTCCTCGAAGGCCGCGCGAACCTCGGCATTGAGGAATCGTCGCCGTCGGTCCAGCGCTTCCGCGAGATGATCGGCCGCGATGAGAAGATGCTGGCGATCTTCGAGTGGATCCGCACGGCCGCCAAGTCGGACATCTCGGTGCTGATCCTCGGGCCGACCGGCGCCGGCAAGGAAGTCGTGGCGCGCATGATCCACGAATTGTCGCGGCGCGGTCCGGAGAATTTCCAGGCCGTCAACTGCGCCGCCCTGCCGGATACGCTCTTCGAATCGGAAATCTTCGGCTACGAAAAAGGCGCCTTCACCGGCGCGCACGATCGCAAGCCGGGGCGCCTGGAACTCGCCAACGGCGGAACGCTGTTTCTCGACGAGGTCGGCGACATGTCGCTGATGGCGCAAGCCAAGTTGCTGCGCGTGCTCGAGGAACGGCGCTTCGAGCGCCTCGGCGGCAATCGCTCGATTCACGTGGACTTCAGGTTGATCTCGGCGACCAACCGCCCGCTCGACATGTTCGTGCGCGAGAGCCGCTTCCGAGAAGACCTGTACTACCGCATCAACGCGTTCTCAATTCGCCTGCCGTCGCTGCGCGAACGCGCCGTCGACATTCCGGTGCTGGCCAACCGGTTCCTCGCGCGCTATTGCGCCGCGAACGGGCTGCCGCTCGACGCCAAGCAGTTCACGCCCGAAGCACAGGACTTGCTGGCGTCGTATCACTGGCCCGGCAACATCCGCGAACTCGAAAGCACCGTCTCCCGCGCCGCGTTGTCCGCTCCGGGACGATCGATCCGCGCCGCCGACATCGAATTCCTGCACGGCCATGCGATGCCGCGGCCCGAAGAGACCTCCACGCGTCTGCCGTCCTTGCGCGACGCCGAGCGCACACACATTATCCGGGTGCTCGAAGCGACGGACTGGAACAAGCTCGAGGCGGCGAAGGTGCTCGAGATCAGCCGCGGCACGCTCTATCGCAAGATCGAAGAGTACGGCCTCGAACCCTCGGCAGGCCGCCGCCGCGGGCGCGTGTGATTCCAAACATTCGGCAATAATGTCATCTCTTGTCATATAGAAATATGACCAAACCAGACATTTTTGCACGTTAGTCTCGGAACGAAATATCGCACATAAACAACGGAATAGTAAGCACTTATCGTTCGCGCTACAGGCGATGGTCAGGCATCAGGCGAATTTATCGTTGCTTACGACTCTTTGGTCATGTATAGTCCCATCGTCTTGAAGATCTCTCGACGCCCCCTCCGTCCCGGTAACTTCAGTCGTGGTTCGCAGTGGCCGCTTGCGGTCGCCACTCGGGCCAAGGCGGTGTGGGGCTCGTAACCATAGCCGGCGCACATGCGCTCTCTGCCGCTCCTTGCCCGGATCTATGTAGGCACCACGATCGCGCTAGGCGTGATCCTCGTGGTGACGCTCGCCCCTCGCGCAGACTTCCATAACCCGACACTCTTCGCCGCGCTCCTGCTGACCTCAGCGGTGACCTCGGCCTTCAAGGTCAGCCTGCCGCTCGCCAAGAGCGGCTCGACGATGTCGGTGTCCTACGCCGTCGATTTCGCCGCGCTGCTGCTGCTCGGCCCCAACGAGACGATGCTCGTCGCCGTCACGAGCGCGTGGAGCCAGTGCACCTTCCGGATGAAGACGAAGAATCCGGTCTACCGCACCCTCTTCAGCATGGCGTGTCTCGCCATCACGGTACAGGCCTCCGGCTTTGCCTATGAGTCGCTCGGGGGCGTGCCCGGTCATCTCGCAAGCGACGTGGCCGGCATTGCGCGGCCGCTGGTGGGCGCGGCGACGATGTACTTCGTCTTCAACACGTGCCTGATCGCCATCGCGGTCTCCCTGGCGACTCGGCAGCCGTTTGTCGGCGTCTGGAACCAGAACTTCCTGTGGAGCGCGCCCAGCTACTTCGTCGGCGCGCTCGTTGCCGCGATGGCGACCTGGGGCGTGATGACGTCGGGCGTGTGGCTCGCCTTGCTGACCGCCGCGCCGCTCTACCTCACCTACCGCACCTACAAGGTTTATCTCGGCCGCATCGACGATGAGCGCCGCCACGTCGAGGAGATGGCGGATCTTCACCTCGCCACGATCGAAGCGCTCGCGCTCGCCATCGACGCCAAGGACCAGACGGCACAGTCGCACATCCGCCGCGTGCAGGTGTATGCGACGAGCATCGCGCGCGGCCTCGGCATGTCAGACACCGAAATCCAGGGCGTCAAGACGGCTGCGTTGCTGCACGACATCGGCAAGCTGGCGGTGCCGGAACACATCTTGTCGAAGCCCGGGCCCCTTACCCAGGAAGAGTTCCAGAAGATCCGCGTGCATCCGCAAGTCGGCGCCGAGATCATCAGCGCCGTCCCGTTCCCGTATCCGGTCGCGCCGCTGATCCTCAGTCACCACGAGCGGTGGGACGGCAAGGGCTATCCGCAGGGCCTGAAGGGCGAGGAGATTCCGCTGGGGGCGCGAATCCTCTCCGTCGTCGATTACTACGACGCGCTCACCTCTGATCGCCCGTACCACAAGGCGATGACCCACGAGGCCGCGCTGGCCCTGCTGCAGCAGGAGGCCGGACGCGCGCTGGATCCTGCCGTCGTCGAGGTCTTCGTGCAGATGGCGGCGGAACTCGAGGCCGCCGTGACGACGATTGAAACCGCGACGCCTCGCCGCCTGTCGCTCGAGCCCACGAACGAACGCGGACGGCCGGCCGTGGGCTTCCAGCCCGAAGGCACGGCAAGCGCCGGCAAGAGCAGCACCGTCTTCGAGGACATCGCGCTCGCCCACCGCGAGATCTACGCGCTCTACGAAATCGCCCAGACGATGGGCACGAGCCTTGGCGTCGCCGACACGATGGCGCTGATCTCGTCGAAGCTGGCCAACCTCGTTCCGTTCTCGGCCTGCGCGCTGTTCCTGTTCGACGAAGAGGCCGACAGCCTGCAATGCCGCTTCGCGACCGGCGTCGAAGGCGAACTGATCAACACCATGACCGTGCGTGCCGGCCAGGGCCTGGCGGGATGGGTCGCGCGCAACCGGCGGCCGCTGGTGAACGCGCGGCCGAGTGCGGAGTTCGAAGCGGCCGGCCTCTCCAAGTCGACGGCGCTGCAATCGGCGCTCGTCGCGCCGCTCGTCTTCAGCGATCGCTTCATCGGCACACTCGCGGTGTACTCGACGCAGCCCGACTTCTACACCGACGATCATCGGCGCCTGCTCGATCGCGTCAGCGAGCAGGCCTCGGCGGTCATTCACAACTCGATCGTCTTCGAGCAGACCCAGGAGGATTCGCTGACGGATCCGCTCACCGGCCTGCCCAACACGCGCTTCATGTTCATGCACCTGACGCGCGAACTGGCGCGCGCCGAACGCCTGAAGGCCGAGGTCGCGCTGCTCGTCATGGACCTCGACAACTTCAAGGAGATCAACGACAACCACGGCCACCACGTGGGCGACCGCGCGCTGCGCGAAGTTGCGACCGTCCTCCGCTCCGGCATTCGTCCGTACGACATCTGCGTGCGCTACGCCGGCGACGAGTTCATCGTCGTGCTGTCGGGCTGCGGCGCGGACGAAGCCGAACGCAAACGCGTGGAACTGCAGCGCACGGTCGATGAAGTGCTGTTCGAGGCGCGACCGGGCCGGCGCCTGCCGCTTGCGATCTCCGTGGGCGCGGCGATCTACCCGCAGGACGGCGACAGTTACGAAGCATTGCTCGCGACGGCGGACAGCCGCATGTATCGCGACAAGAGCCGCCGCAAGCAGCGCGTGCAGATCCCCGCTGCCGCGACGGGCACCGATGGCCTGCCCGCAGTGGCCGTGCCGCTGCAGCAGCCTCAGGAGATCACCGAGATCGAACTGCAGCGAGCCGGGTTCGGGGTTCTGTAACAGGCCCATCAGGCCATCGGCCCAGCAGGTTTGGCCGAACTAGAATCAAAAGACAGTGACTTCGATTACGGTGCCCGTCCGGCAGGTCACGATCGCGACGCCGCGGACGCGCATCATCAGCCTCGATCTTTCGGAAACAGCGTTCACCTTCAGCGCTGGACAAGCCGTGATGCTTGGCCTGCACGGCTCGCAGTTGCGAAAGCCATACTCAATCGCCTCAGCGCCGTGGGAGCTCGACAAGACGGGCACGTTGCAGGTGCTCGCGCAGATCGAGGATAGCGGCGGCCTCGATCCGCACCTCGAACTCGCCTCGCCCGGCACACGGCTGGATGTCGAAGGACCGTTCGGTTCGTTCTCGCTGCCTCCCAACGTGAGTGGGCCGCTGCTGTTCGTCGCCGGCGGCACGGGCATCGCGCCACTGCGGTCGATGATGATCGAGCGGCTGGCGCGGCCCACGTCGGCGCCGATTTCCCTGGTTTACAGCGCGCGCCGGCCCGAGGAGTTCGGGTTTCGAATCGAGCTCGATGCGCTGTCGGCGGCCGGGAGGGTGTCTGCGTACTTCACGGTGACACGCGATGCTGCGTGGGCGGGACGCCGCGGACGCATCGATGCCGCGCTGATGAAAGAAGCGCTGCCTTCGACGGATACGACGTGCCTGGTCTGCGGGCCACCGCAGTTCGTCATCGACGCAAGCGCGATGCTGCGCGCGCTCGGCGTCGATGCGACTCGGATCCTGATCGAAAAATTCTGACCGCCGGGTCGGCCCGCCTTACATGCCGAGCACGTGGAAGCCGGCGTCAACCATCATGACTTCGCCGGTCACGCCGCGGCCCGCGTCGCCCAGCAGGAACGCGGCTGCGTCACCGACTTCTGATGTTTCGATGGCCCGCCGCAGCGGCGCCTTCTCGCGGACGACGCCGAGGATGCTCGAGAAGCCGCCGATGCCGGCCGCCGCCAGTGTCTTGACCGGACCGGCGGAGATCGCGTTGACGCGGATGTGCTCCGGGCCGAGATCGGCAGCGAGGTACCGCACCGATGATTCCAGCGCGGCCTTGGCGACGCCCATCACGTTGTAATTCGGGAACACGCGATCGCTGCCGAGGAAGGTCAGCGTCAGGATGCTGCCGCCGCCGCGAGCCGCCATGAGCGGCTGCGCGCCACGCGCGAGCGAGATCAACGAGTACGCGCTGATGTCGAGCGCCTGCTTGAAGCCATCACGCGTCGTGTTGACGAACCGACCCGTGATTTCCTCGCGCGCCGCGAAGGCGGCGCCATGAACGACGAAGTCGAGTCCGCCGTGGACTTCCTGGATCTTCGCGTAGACGGCCGCGATCTCGGCGTCACTGGTGACGTCGAGCGGCAACACCATCGGCTTCGGCGTCAGGGTGTCCGCCAGGTCACCGACGTGCTCTTCGAAGCGGCCTTGATAGGTGAGGATCAGCGTGGCGCCGCGAGCGGCGGTCGCCTGGGCGATGGCCCACGCCAACGACCGATGGTTGGCGACGCCAACGATCAAACCAACTTTACCGGTGAAGTCCATCAGCGATTCTTCTTGCCGCCGCGGCGGCGCCGGCCGCCACCCTGATTCTGCCCCTGGCCCTGGCCTTGACCGTGTCCGTGATCGCGAAATCGCATCGGGCCGATGTTGTCGAACCCGCCGGCGCCTCCGCCAGGACGACGACGGCCGCGGCCGTTGTGGCGCTGGTTGTTGCGGCGGTTCTGGAGAGATTGGAGCGTGAATTCAGGAGCGGTGCGTTGCGGCGGAGCCTGGCCTTCAGGCCGTGGGAACGTCGCGCGTATCAACGAGCGCCGGAACCCGCCTTCTTCTCGCGGTTCGTCTTCTGGTGAGGACTCCTCATTGTCTGAGGCGAGGGAGGCCGGCTCGGGCTTCTCGTGGACAGGCGGCCGGGTGTTCGAGTCCGCCACGAGGGGCGCTTCGGTCTCGCCCGGCGTCTCAACCGCCGGCGGCTGCGGCTTCGGCGTCGATCCGTTGAGGCCCTCGAGCACCTGCGTGAACAAGGCCGGCGGCTGTGTCTTGCGCCGCGGCGCCGGCACCTTGCCTTCTTTGTATTCGTGCTCGGCGTCACAGATGCCGCAACGCGTTCGTCTGATTTCATCGTCGATCATCGCGACGATTGCGTGATCTGTGATGCGGCGTTCGCGCGGACAATAGTCGTCCAGCACGTCACCGGGCCGATACCGGCGCTCTTGCATGCAATACTCCCGAAAACCGGTTGGGCCTCCCGCCAAGCCATGCCGGTACTGGTCTTTCCACTTCCCGCCTTCGCGTCTTCTACGAGGCAGGTTCTAACCGTAGTCCTATGGCCGCACGTTCACGCGTTACTTGAAGAGCCGGCGACCGAAGGTTGTATGCGGGAAGCGCTTGTTGGGCCGACAGGCCCAGAGGCGCAGGGCAAGCCGGAATATATCAGAGGCCCGTGCCCCCGGCAAGCCAGTCTCGCAAATCCTGCAACGCCGCCCGAACGGCATCGGGATTGGTCGACTGCGGCGTTTTCCTGACCCGCACGGAGGCCGCCGCCGTGATGTGTTCCCGAACGTCGTCGCCAAACAGCTCGTGCGCGCGCTTCCATTCCTCGAGCGAGAGGGCCTCGAAATCCCGCCGCTCGGCGAGCAACCGGCGCACCATCGCGCCGACCACCTCATGCGACTGGCGGAAGGGCATCCCCCTCGACACCAGGTAGTCAGCAACATCCGTTGCAAGCAGCAAGCCGGAGGCAGCCCGTCCCGTGCGGTCGGGATTCACGGTGAGATTGCGAATCACGGCCGCGGTCGCATCGAGCGACACCGCGAGCGTGTCCTCAGCGTCGAAGAGTGGTTCTTTGTCTTCCTGGAGATCCTTGTTGTAGCCCGTCGGCAGGCCCTTCATCGTCACGAGGAAACCGGTGAGGTGGCCGATGGCACGGCCCGCTTTGCCGCGGACCAGTTCCAGCGGATCGGGATTCTTCTTCTGCGGCATCATGCTGCTGCCGGTGGCGGATGAATCGGCCAGTTCGAAAAAGGCGAACTCCTCGCCCGTCATCAGGATGAAGTCTTCCGCGATGCGCGACAGGTGCACCATGGCGAGCGACACGGCATGCAGAAACGTCGCCGCGAAGTCACGATCGGACGAGGCGTCCATGCTGTTGGCGACGACGCGGCTGAACCCGAGCTTGTCGGCGAGGAATTTCGTGTCGATCGGGTAACCGGTCCCCGCAATCGCACCCGAGCCGAGCGTCAACGCATTGGCCTCTTCGCGCGCGGCTTCGAGCCGAGCGTAGTCGCGGCGCAAAGCCGCCGCATGGCTCAGGAAGAAATGCGAGACCAGCACCGGCATCGCCCGGCGCAAGTGCGTGTACGACGGCATGAGCGCATCACCGGCATGCTCGGCCTGATCGGCAAACGCCGTGATCGCCAGCTTCAACTTGTGTTGCAGCAGCGGAATGCGGCGGCGCAAGTACAACCGGAGATCGACGGAGACCTGCTCGTTCCGCGAACGGCCGGTGTGGAGCCGACGCCCGGCGTCGCCGATACGCTCGACGAGCTGGCGCTCAACGAAGGAGTGCACGTCCTCGTCGTCGCCGCTGACCCACGACGGGTCGTTGCGACCGCGGTCGAGGATCTCGGACAGCGCGGAGGCAATGGCCGTCGCGTCCGCGTGACTCAGGACCCCGGCACGCGCGAGCGCCTCGGCCCACGCGAGGCTGCCGGTGACGTCGTCTTCGAACAGGCGGCGATCGAACGGAAACGAGACGCCGAAATCGAACGCGGCGGGATCGGGCGCCGAATCAAACCGTCCAGACCATAACGCTTTAGCCATGCCTAGCGAATCGTCCTTCCCACGACCTGGGCTGCGCCCTTGAACAACCGGACGCGGATCGTCCCCGTCATTTGTTGCGAAGTGGCATCCACGTAGGCGTCAATGCCCGCGCGCACGGGGTCGAACCACTCGCCCCGATCGATGGCTTCCACATACGACGCCGACACGGCGCTATCGAAGCGCTGCTGCGATTCGGAGGACACGTATCGCCACAACTCGGCGTGCGCCAGATGCAGCACGACTGCGGCCGGCGCTTCGTACAGCGCTCGCGTGCGCCTGCCGTCCGGCCGCACCTTGATGCGGTCGAGACGGCCGACGCCGTGCTCACCCGCAATCGTCGTGAGGCTGTCGATCAACTCGGGGAACGTCATGGTCACGCCACTGTGACCCGAAGGCGCGCCACGCTCGAACAGCACGTCGACGAACGCCGGAATAGCGGGTGTGTCATCGAGCGCGCGCGTGAGGCTGAACGCGCTCTCCGGCGGCGGCGACGAGCCATCGTCTCCGCGCCGGCCGATCGTCCGGCCCCAGACATTGGCATCGACGCGGTCGCCGGTATCGTCGAGATCCGCGTGCACGAAATCCGGTTCCTCCGCGAACGCAATCGGCTGCAGGTCCGGCGCGATGTTCTTCAGCGCCTTGGTCATCCGTGCGGCGTCGCGGCCGGTACAGCCGTGCGCGAGACAGGCGGCATGTTCGATTCGCGCGATCTCAACGAGCTTCCTGGCGATGATCGGCCGCGTGAGGGCTGTCGACATCGGGTAGCGGCCGTCAGACAGCGCGCCCGCCTTGAGCGACGGCAACACGAAGTCGCGAAGGAATTCGTCACGAACATCCAGCACGTGCGCGCGAACGGCGCCTTCCTGCAGCGCACGATCACGAATGCCGGTGAGGTCCCGCGCCTCGCCGAGATCGAGCGTCAACGTGACGACATCCGCCCGAAAGCGATCCGCCAGCCACGAGACGGCCGCGGCCGACCGCGCACCGCCGGAATAGGCGAGCACAAGCGTCTTCTTCAACGGCCCAGTTCCTTCAATTGCCTGGCAACAGACTGTGCGTCCTTGGCGTCGCGCGCGATGATCAGGATCGTGTCGTCGCCCGCCAGCGTACCGGCGACCTCGCGAAGCCGGGCGCGATCGATCGCGACGGCGAGGATCTGCGCCTGGCCCGTTCCGGTCTTGACGACCACCAGCTGCTGCACGGCTTCAACGTTGGTCAGGTAATCCGACACGGCTCGGCCCAGCGTGTCCATCGCGGTCGCGGGCGCTTCGACGGCGGCGCCGGCCGGCTGGTACGCGCCATCCGACGAGCGCTTCAACAAGCCAAGCTCTTTGATGTCGCGCGACAGCGTCGCCTGCGTCACGTCGAAGCCGCGGTCGACGAGGCGTTGGCGGAGTTGCTCCTGGCTGCGGACCGCCTCGCGCTCCACCACCTCGAGAATTACGGATTGGCGCCTGGTCTTCATAGTTATACGCCCGAGTGAATCAGTATACACAACGATTTGGCGGTTCTATGCAGTTTTTGTGTTGACTGGCGGAAAAATATGCATGTATAAGTATTCCTCTGGGCGCATAGTTTTGCGCCAGACGGAGACCGGAGGTCATGACCACGAAGGCGGTGCAGGAAGCGAGGACAGGGCCGGACGCCACGACGAACGTCGTTCGTGTCGCCATTGCCGGCGCGACCGGCTTCGCGGGCCAGGAGTTGATCCGCCTGCTGTCGCGTCATCCGCGCGTGACCATCGCGGCTGCGACCGGTTCGCAGGCCACGAGCACACCGCGTCGCTTGCCCTCGTTGTCGAAGATCTGGGACGGCACGGTGGTCCCGCTGGAGGCCGACGCGCTTACGGCTGACGCCGTGTTTCTCGCATTGCCGGAGGCGGCGTCCGCAGAGCTGGCCCCGTCGCTGCTCGCGCGCGGGCTCCGCGTGATCGACCTTTCGGGCGCGTTCCGCCTGCGCGACGCCGGTGCGCGCGCGAAGTTCTATCCGGCCACGACATCACTGCCCGATGGCGTCGCATATGGATTGACCGAGTTCGAGCTGGAGGCGATCGCGCACGCGCGGCTCCTCTCGAATCCTGGGTGTTATCCGACGGCCTCGCTGCTGGGGCTGCTGCCGTTGCAACGCGCGGGACTCCTGAAGCCCGGTGCAGACATTGTGATCGACGCCAAGTCCGGCATCTCCGGCGCAGGCAAGGCGGCCACCGAGCGCACGCATTTTTCCGAGAATCACGGCAGCGTGGCGGCGTACAACCCGTTCGGGCACCGGCACACGCCGGAAATGGAACAAGCGCTCGGGCAGTCCGTCACGTTCGTGCCGCATCTTGTGCCGCTCGATCGCGGCATCTTGTCGAGCATCTACGCCCACCTCGTGCCTGGAACGACGACGGCTGCCGTCACGTCGGCCTTCGAGCGGGCGTACGCCGATGCACCGTTCGTTCGCATCACCGGCGACTCGCTTCCTGAGATCAAGCACGTTGCGCACACCAACTTCTGCGACATTGGGTGGAAGGTCGATGCGGCCACGGGCCGGGTGTTCGTGGTGAGCGTGATCGACAACCTGGTGAAGGGCGCGGCAGGCCAGGCGATCCAGAATTTCAACGTGATGTTCGGCTTCGATCAACGGGCAGGTCTGCTGTGAAGCGTGTTGCGGTACTGAAGCTCGGCGGCGAACTGCTCGAGGGTGGAGAGCGCCTCGCGGCGATCAGCAAGGCGATCAAGGGCGCGGCCAAGAAGGTCCGCCTCGTCGTGGTCCACGGCGGCGGCCGCGAGATCGATGCGGCGCTGGCGCAGGTCGGCATCCCGAAGCGGCAGGTGGATGGCTTGCGGGTCACCGACGCCGACACGTTGAACATCGTCGTCTCGGTGCTGGCCGGATCGATCAACACCCGTTTCGTGGCGGCGATCAACGCCGCCGGCGGCAACGCCGTTGGACTGACCGGCGCCGATGCCGGGGTCGTAACCGTGCAAAAGGCGGCACCGCACAAAGCGACCAACGGAGAGACCGTCGACCTCGGCATGGTAGGCATTCCGATTCGCTCAAAAACGTCTGGGCTGATCGAAACCTTGTTGCGGGGCGGCTACGTGCCGGTGATTGCGTGCATCGGCGCGTCGAAGGACGGACAGTTGTTCAACGTCAACGCGGACACGCTGGCAGGCGCGCTGGCGGCGCAGCTCAAGGCGAAGCGCCTGGTGATTGCGGGCGCAACGCCGGGAGTGCTCGACAAGCACAACGAGACCATCGCCAAGCTCGACGCCGATCGCGTCGACAAGCTGGTGAAGTCCGGAACCGCGAATGCCGGGATGGTGGCAAAGCTGGCCGCGTGCCAGGCGGCGCTCAAAGGCGGCACCAAGAACGTCGCCATCGTCGACGGCAGAACGCCTAGGCGGCTCGTCAAAGCGCTGGTGGGACAGAAGACGTCGGCGACGACGGTGATTAGGGATTAGGGATTAGGGACTAGGGATCAGACATTTTATGAGCGACGTCACCGCACTCGAATCGCAACACGTGCTGCAGACCTACAAGCGGCAGCCGGTGGTATTCGTCCGCGGCGAAGGTTCATGCCTGTTCGACGAGCATGGCAAGCGCTACCTCGATTTCCTGTCGGGGATCGGTGTGTGTGTGCTCGGGCATGGACATGCCGGGCTCGCGGCAGTGATCGCCGATCAGGCGAAGACGCTGATTCATACGTCGAACCTGTATTACCACCCGTTACAGGGCAAGCTCGCCGCGAAACTGGCGGCGATGTCCGGCTTGCAGCGCGCGTTCTTCTGCAATAGCGGGACGGAAGCCGTCGAAGCGTGCTTGAAGTTCGCGCGCCGCTATTGGTACTCGCAGGGCATCACGGATCGCACGCAGTACGTCGCGCTCGAACACGGCTTCAGCGGACGATCGATGGGCGCCTTGTCGGTCACGGCGAACGCACATTACCGCGATCCGTTCGGACCGCTGATTCCCGGCGTGACATTCGTGGCTCCCGACGACATCAAGGGTCTGGAAGCCGCGGTCACGAGCAAGACGGCGGCGGTGATCGCAGAACCGATCCAGGGTGAGGGCGGCGTGCGTCCGCTGTCGCCGCAGTTTGCCGCTGCCATTGCGCGGGTCACCAGGGAGACCGGCACGCTGCTGATCGCCGATGAGATTCAGTGCGGGCTCGGGCGCACCGGTCACACGTTCCACTTCCAGTCATTTGGCTGGAAACCGGACCTGGTCACGGTCGGCAAGGCGATCGGCTCGGGCGTGCCGATCGGTGCCGCCCTCGTCGGTGAACACGTGGCACAGCAGATCTTCGCCGGCGACCACGGCACGACCTACGGCGGCAACCTGCTTGCCACCCGGGCCGCGTTGTACGTGCTCGATGAACTAGACGCGCTGGCTCCGCACATTGCGTCGATGGGCGCATTGTTCGAGACGCGACTGAATGAGCTGAAGGCGACGCATAAGGTGATCACGGGCGTGAAGGGCGCGGGACTGATGCAAGGCCTGCACCTGGCGGTGGACGCGCAACCCGTGGTCGAAGCCTCGCTGAAGGCAGGTTTGCTGGTGAATCGCACGGCCGAGAAAGTCGTGCGCATGCTGCCGCCGCTCATCGTGACCGCGGCGGAGATCGACGAAGCCGTGACGATTCTCGATCGCGCGCTCGCGTCGATGCCGGTTGAAGGGGTGAAAGCGTAAACGATGACCATGCGTGTTGTTGTCGACAATGGGCCGGGGCAGACCCGCCGCTCTGCTTCCCCACGGGCGCTGAAATCGACGCGGCCCGACGTCACGTTGCGCCCGGGTCATGCCGCTGACGCGACGGCGCTGCATGCGTTGATCGTCGCGCATCTTGAAGAAGGACGGCTGTTGCCACGGACGCTCGACGAGCTCACGGTTCACGCGGGCCGTTTCGTCGTC
>CAZBYY010000073.1:0-13494 GCA_964495855.1 uncultured Acidobacterium sp.
GAAGCCGACGATCATGTTCTTGGCGTAGCGGGCCTGCACCTCGAAGAACTTGCCGTCGTCGACGACCTTCTTGACCACCTGCCGCATGTCGTACGGCTGGTCGCTGGACGCCGGCACGATCGTGTCGAGCGCGGGGTCCATGCGGTTCGGGTCGTCGTCCGTCGCGCGGAACGGCGGGTCCTCGGCGTTGTTGAGCGGCAGGTAGCCGAGCAGCTCGCGCAGTTGCACGAGGCAGGTCGCGTCGTCGGGCGCGGTGAAGTGCGCCACGCCGCTGACCTCGCTGTGCACGCGCGCGCCGCCGAGTTCCTCGCTGGTCGTGTCCTCGTGCGTGACCGTCTTCACCACGTCCGGGCCCGTGATGTGCATGAAGCTCGTGCCTTCGACCATCAGGATGAAGTCGGTGATCGCCGGCGAGTAGACGGCGCCGCCGGCGCACGGGCCCATGATCGCGGAGATCTGCGGCACGACGCCGGAGGCGAGCGTGTTGCGAAGGAAGATGTCGGAATAGCCGCCGAGCGAGACGACGCCCTCCTGGATGCGGGCGCCGCCGGAATCGTTGAGGCCGATGATCGGCGCGCCGTTGCGCGTCGCCATGTCCATCACCTTGCAGATCTTCGCCGCGTTGGTCTCTGACAGCGAGCCGCCGAACACGGTGAAGTCCTGCGCGAAGGCGTAGACCACGCGCCCGTGGATGCGGCCGTGGCCGCTCACGACACCGTCGCCCGGGATGATCTGCTCCTGCATCCCGAAATCCTGGCAGCGATGCGTGACCAGCTTGTCGACTTCCTCGAACGTGCCCGGATCGAACAGCCGCGTCATGCGCTCGCGCGCCGTCAGCTTGCCCTGCGCGTGCTGTTTCTTGAGCCGCTCTTCGCCGCCGCCGAGCTCGGCGAGCCGTTCGTATTCCTTCAGGCGTTCGATCGGATCCATCAGATCACGCCGCCACGCACGGATTGGTCAGTTCGCCGACGCCTTGCACCTTGATGGTCATGCGGTCGCCCGGCGTCAGGGGCCCCACGCCGGACGGCGTGCCGGTCGTGATCACGTCGCCGGGATTGAGCGTCATGAACCGCGTCACGTGCTCCACGAGGAACGGCACCGTGAAGATCAGCTCGCGCGTGTTCGAATTGTGGCGCCGCTCGCCGTTGACGAACCCCTGCACGTCGAGTTCGGACGGATTCAACCCCACTGCGATGCAGGGACCGATCGGGCAGAACGTGTCGAATCCCTTCGCGCGGGAGTACTGCACGTCTTTCGCCTGCAGCTCGCGCGCGGTGACGTCGTTCAGGCAGGTCACGCCAAGGATGTAGTCCATCGCATCGGCGGCCTTCACCTGCGACGCGCGCTTGCGGATGACGACCGCCATCTCGGCTTCATGCTCGATGCGCCCGGCCCACGCCGGAATGCGAATGTTGTCCTCGGGCCCGACCACCGTCGTTGGCGGCTTCAGGAACACGAGCGGCTCGGCGGGCAGCTTCTTGTTCATCTCGGCAGCGTGATCCTTGTAATTCAACCCGATGCACACGACGATCGACGGCGTCACCGGCGCCAGCACCCTGGGCGAACCGGTCACGCGCTCGCCGATGCCGTACGCGCCGAAGACGTCGCCCGTCAGCCAGTACATCTGGCCGTCGCGCTCGACGGCGTATCGTCCTTCACTGCCCTGCTGCAATCGATAAATGCGATCCATGCGTCATCCCTGATGCCGCGGCCGGAGGCTGCGGCTTATTGTCTTGCGGTCTCTTCTACACGACTCGATGGCGGACTGTGGTTCTTCGAGCGATCGACCGCGACCACCGCATACACGTAGCGCGCTCCGGGCTTCACCGTGTCGTCGCGGAACGTGTTCGTGGTGATCGGCTCGCTCGTGACCGCCTGAAGTGTGTCACCGGGCGCGTCACCGCGCAACACGATGTAGCCGGCGAGGTCGGCTTCCGTATTCGCCTCCCAGATCAAATTGATCACCCCGGGCGCGGCAATCGCGGCCACCGATCGCGGCGCCGCCGGCGGGAACTCATCCTGCGGCGTGATGCAGGTGCGCGGCGATGGCGGCCCGATGATCACGGCGCCGTACACCTTGTCGACGGCGCGCACCTCGAAGCAGCGCTCCACGCCGAAAGCCACACCCTTGACGACGAATTCCGCGTCGGCGACCGGGGCGGGCGTGATCGCCGCCGGCATCTTGATGTCGTAGGGATTCGGCAGGACCGGCGCGGCGGACGCGTCCGGAACGGCGGGAAGATCCGGCTTCGGCGTGACGTCATAGACGTGGTACGTCGTCGCGTCGGAGGCGAAGCCGAGCGTCTTCGCCGCGAGCGGCGCAAGCGGCGCCGGCGCCTTTGGTGTCACGTTGCCCGGCGTTTCGTTGCCGGGCACCACCGTCGGTGGTTTCGGCGTCGGCGGGATCAGGAACGACGCGGCGCGAGCATCCGCCGGAGGCGTCCACGTGATCGTCATCGACGTCGCGTCGGTGGTGATCACGGGAGCGCCGGGCGCGGAGCTTCCGCGCTCGAGCGGTAGCGAGACGACGGGCGATGGCGCGCTCTTCCTGTCGCGGGTGCTCGAGGCGATCGCGAAGTAATGCCGGCCGGGGAGCCGTGTCGGCGGCGGCGCCACGAGCGGGCCGAACGGCGAGGCGTTACTGCTCGGAGGCACGGCGGTCACGGCAATTTTCTTGTCGATCGGCAGCGTGACGGCGGCTTCGGTGTCCTGCGTGACGTGCTCGCGGACGACCGCGGTCGTGCCGCGATCGACTCCCGGTGGCAGGGGCACCGGCGGCGGCGCCGACCCGTTCACCGGCGCGGGCGGGTCCGGCATGATCGGCCGAACGGGGACGGTCGCAATGAGCGTCGCCATCTCTCGCTGCGCTTCGTTGGTCGGCGCGTGATCGGCCGTGACGGCGTAGACGCGCACCTCCTGAATGTCGGCAGGTTTGCGTCCATCGGCGTTGGTCGACGGCACCTGGAATGTCAGGTAGATGTCATCGCCGATGCGGTTGGTGGTGATGCCGCCAACCGCCGAAGGTACGCGCGAGAACGGCGCGAGCGGCGGCCCTTTCTTCCCGCACGCCGACAGGGGAATGAGCGCCGACGCGGCCAGTGCAGACCACAGCGCCGTCCTGAACGAACTTCCCAACCGATGCGCAAGCCGGCGACGAGTCGAAAGGCGAATCACAGAATGTAGCGCGAGAGATCTTCGTTCTTCACGATGTCCGCAAGCATGCGCCGCACGTACGGCTCGTCTATCGTAACCGCCTTGACCTGAAGATCGGGGGCCTCAAAGGACACTTCGTCGAGCAGCCGCTCCATCACCGTGTGCAGCCGCCGCGCGCCGATGTTCTCCGTGCGCTCGTTGACCACCGCCGCCAGCTCCGCGATCGCCGCCACGCCGTCGTCAGTAAAGCGCAGGTCCACGCCCTCGGTGGCCATCAGCGCGGTGTACTGCTTGATCAACGCGCTGCGCGGCTCCGTCAGGATGCGGACAAACTCCGGCTGGCCGAGCGCCTCGAGCTCCACGCGAATCGGGAAGCGTCCCTGCAACTCCGGAATCAGGTCGGACGGCTTCGACACGTGGAACGCGCCGGCGGCGATGAACAGGATGTGATCGGTCCGCACCATGCCGTGCTTGGTATTGACGGTCGTGCCCTCGACGATCGGCAGGATGTCGCGCTGCACGCCTTCGCGGCTCACCTCCGGGCCGTGGCTGCCCTCGCGCCCGGCGATCTTGTCGATTTCGTCGACGAAGATGATGCCCGCCTGCTCGACGCGCTCCACCGCCGCCGCGGCGACGGCGTCCATGTCGATCAGCTTCTGCTCTTCTTCCTGGACCAGGCGCTCGCGCGCTTCACCGACGTTCACACGGCGCCGCTTCGAGCGCCCCTGGAACAGGCCAGGCATCATGTCGCGGAGATTGACGCCGACTTCTTCCATCGAGGATCCGGTGATCAGCTCGATCGACGGGAACGCCTTCTCCTGCACGTCGAGTTCCACCATGCGATCGTCGAGCCGGCCGTCGCGCAGCTGCTCGCGCATGCGCTGGCGCGTGCCGCTCATCTCGTCGCGGATGCGGCCGGGATCCTCGTCCGGTGCGGCCGGCCTCGGCGGCAACAGCAGGTCGAGCAGGCGTTCCTCGGCATTGATCTCCGCCTTGGCGCGCACCTCCTCGATGCGTTCGTCGCGCACCATGTTCACGGCGAGCTCGACAAGGTCGCGGACCATGGATTCGACGTCGCGGCCGACGTAGCCCACCTCGGTGAACTTCGACGCCTCAACTTTGATGAACGGCGAGTGCGCGAGCTTGGCGAGCCGCCGCGCGATTTCGGTCTTACCGACACCCGTCGGGCCGATCATCAGGATGTTCTTCGGCGCCACATCGTCTGCCAGGTCGTCCGGCAGCTTCTGCCGGCGCATGCGGTTGCGCAACGCGATCGCCACGGCGCGTTTCGCCTTCGACTGGCCGACGACGTATTTGTCGAGCTCGGCGACGATTTCCCGCGGCGTCAGGGAATCGAGGCCGGTCAGGGTGCGCTCGGGAAGCGAAATCGACATTACAGCTCTTCGATCGTGAAATGGGCGTTGGTGTAGATGCAGATCTCAGCGGCGATCGCCATGGCGTGCTGGGCGATCTCGCGCGGCGGCAACGTCGTATGGCGGGCCAGCGCCTTCGCCGCCGACTGCGCAAAGGCGCCGCCCGATCCGATGCCGATGATGCCATCGTCGGGCTCGATCAGGTCGCCGGTGCCTGACAGCAGGAACATCGACTTGCGATCGAGGACGATGAGCATGGCTTCGAGCCGGCGGAGGGCGCGATCCGTGCGCCAGTCTTTGGCGAGCTCCACGGCGGAGCGTTCGAGGTTGCCGCGATACTGCTCGAGCTTGGCCTCGAAACGCGCAAACAGCGCAAACGAATCCGCCGCCGACCCCGCAAAGCCGGCCAGGATGCTGTCGTTGTAGAGGCGCCGGATCTTGCGCGCACTCTGCTTGACGACCGTGTTGCCGAGCGTGACCTGGCCGTCTCCGGCGAGCACCGCCCGATCGTCCCGCCGCACGGCAAGGATGGTGGTCGCGTGAAACGTCGACTCCATCCCCCTAGTCTCTCTCATGTCGCTGCCCGTGTTAATCTGATTCCTGCCACCGCCGCGTGCCAGCGCCGGAAGGAAGACGTATGGAATTCCGTGTCGTTGCGATTTCCCTTCTCGCGGCGATCTGTCTTGGATCCCCGGCGACCATTGGCTCCGCATCCGCAGAACAAATGATCAGGGGCCGCGGCGCCCACGATCGCGGCGCGCGACCGCGCGAGCGGGCCCCGGTCGGCGGTCACGTTCCAGGCGGGATCGTTCGCCAGCGCCCACCCGTCACCATCAACACCATCAACATCGGCCCGTCTCGAGGACCGCGGTTCTCCGCGCCAAGCTACTACGATCGCTGGGCTCGCGGCGTCTACCGCTGGAGTCCGATCGGCTACGTCCCGTGGTCGCTGATCTACGGCGCGGCGGGATGGTCGAACTTCGGTTTCTACGCGTCACTCGGCCCGTCCGCGTACTACGCGCCGTACGGCTACGGCGGCTACGCGCCGGGCATGTATCCAGGATGGCAGGTCGCGGGAGTCGACATCGGGCGCGTGCGCTTGAAGATCAGGCCGCGCGATGCGCAGGTGTTCGTGGACGGCGCCTACGCGGGAGTGGTTGATGATTTCGACGGCGTCTTCCAGTCGCTGCAGCTCGAAGCCGGCAGCCACAAGATCGAGGTCCGCATGCCGGGCTTTGAAGACTTCGAGATCGACGTGCACGTGCAACCCGGCCGCACGCTGACGCTCGAGGAAGTGCTACGCCCGCGCCCGTAAACACATCGGCCGCGGAGGCACGGAGTCACGCAGCATCTTTCTTTCTGGTGCCAGCGCCGCTAAGCAGCGGGGGCATTTTGAAAAACGTGTCTCCGTGTCTCCGCGTCTCCGTGGCGTATCTATCGTTTGCTGGAGAAGAAGTAATAGATCGGCAGGCCCAACCCGATCACCAGGAAGCCCCACGCAGAGGGACCAATTGCGCCGCCGTGCGTCACTGGCTTCACTAGATCGTTGTAGAGGGCGTTCATCACGATCAGCAACGCCGCAATCGTGAAGATCGCCGGCGCGACGGGGTAGCCGAGCGCCTTGAACGGACGCTCCGCGTTCGGTTCGCGCAGTCGCAGCACGAACAACGCAGCGACCGCCACGCCTGAGAACAGCGTGATCGAAAAACCCGTGTAGGTCAGCAGGGCATCCGCGCTGCCCGTCAGGATCAGCAGCGACGTCCAGGCCGACTGCGAGACGATGGCCACCGCCGGCGTCTTGTAGGTCGGGTGCACACGCGCGGCTGACGGGAAGAAGACGTGGTCGCGCGCCATGGCAAAGTACACACGCGGGCCCGCAAACGTCATCGCGCTGTTGCTCGCCATCAGGCTGATGATCGATACGACGCCCATCACCGCGCCCGCGACCGATCCCAACAGCTTGTCGGCAACGATGTCGAGCACGCTGCCCTTCAGCGACGCGAGCTCCGTCACCGAGAAGACGTACAGGTAGAGCACGTTGAGCAGCAGGTACACGGCGATCACCGCGATCGTGCCGATCGCCAGCGCACGCGGCACGTTGCGGCCAGGATCGCGGATCTCCTCCGCGACGTAGGAGGCGGCGTTCCACCCCGAATACGCCAGCATGATCGGCACGAACGCAAACAGCCAGTTGCCGGGTGTCGTCGCACCGCCGCTCACCGACAGGTTGCCGAACGATCCCGTGCCGAACGCAAATCCAAGCGCGATGAACATCAACAGCGCCGTCACCTTGAATGTGGCGAGCACGTTGCCGAGCACGCGTCCCGGCCCGACGCCGCGAATGTGCACCGCGGCCATCAGCCACACCGACGCGATCGCGACGAGCGTCTGGGTCGAAATCGTCAACGGCACGAACGGGATCGGAATGGTGAGGATCGGCGCCGCGTTTGCTGCGCCATGGACGAAGCGATCGATGTAAAACGTCACCACGACCGCGTTGGTCGCAATCGCGCCGGCGAAACCGGCGACGAAGGACGTCCATCCCGTCAAGAATGCGGCGACGCGTCCGTACGCGGCGTCGAGGTACACATACTCGCCGCCCGCACGCGGCCGCAGCGCCGCAAGCTCGGCGTAGGCCATCGCGCCGAAGAACGCGAGCGCGCCGCCGCCGAGCCACAAGGCGAGAAACCACCACGGATTGGGCACGAGGCCGGCCAGTCCCGGCGGCGCAAACAGGATGGTGCCGCCAATGACGTTGGACACGATGATCGCCGCCGCATCGAGGGGACCGAGGCGACGTTCGAGACTGGGCTGTGCCATGCGCGGGGAATTATATGTCCCGCGTGCTGCGGCGCCTACGGCGATCAGCGCGTGAGCAACTGGCGCTGGACGGGATACTCAGCGAGCTTGGCGAGCGCCTTCGATCCCTTCTTGACGTAGATCTCGACTTTCGCGTCGACGAATTCGCGATTCTGCAGCATCTGCATGCGCGGCTGCGTGCCGGTGTAGCCCAGCGTCGATCGCATCACCAGCAACTTCGTCGTCGCGCCGGGCGCGAGCGGCTCGGTCCGCGGAATCGCCCACCCGAAGTACTCGCCCCACATTTCCTTTTCGCCGACGCGGCGGAAGATCGCGTTGATCTGGATGGATTCGAGCGGCGCGCCGCTCTTGTTGCGCAGTTTCATGCTGATGCTCGGCACCAGCTTGTTCTTGCCGCCCTCGACAATCCCGTCGTCGAACCAGCCGGTGGTGACATCGATCGGCTCGAGGGACGCAACCGCATCAACCGACGCCCCGCAGCCGACGAGCAGCGACGTCGCGATGATGACGACAAACAGGCCAAGGCGTGAGGGGGTCATACCTGAATTGTAAGACACCGAATCCCGCCGCCGGTTCCCTGCCGCAGCCGGCCGGCTAGAACTGCGTGATCTGGACGCGCTTGCGGACCTCGTCCCGATCGATCTGGCCCGCACGATACAGCTGCAGGTCGCTGCCCTTGATCCGGTAGATCATCGTGACGACTTCCTCGAGCGGGTCCTGCGGCGACAGCGAATCCCGTCCCTCGTCATCGCGCGCCGCGACGGTCAACCACTGGTCGGGCGCCACGTTCATCGGCGTGCTGTAGTCGATCATCGCATCGACGAGCGCGCGCGTGACCGCCTCGGTGTAGGCGCGATTCGGGTCCTTCGCCCAGACGCTGTCTGCCGGAGGCCGGGCGACGGGCCGCGACGTCGACACGCCGGAGGCCGCGGCGGCGCCCACGCCGGCGCTGCCGTCCGGCACGACAATGCCCGGCTGCACCTGCGGATTGCCGCCACGCGGCAACTGGCGTTCGAGGCGCCGCACCGCCTGCTCCATCGACGCTCGCGTCGCCGGATCGGTGATCCCCTGCATGCCCTTCCGCAGCTCGTTGATCGAGGCCTGCGTGTTGGCGTCGCCCTGGTCCATCATCATGCGCAGGCTCCAGACCATGCTCTGACGCATCATCGGCACGCGCACGTCGAAGAACACCCCGTAGCCCTCGAGCTGCACGCCACGCGCGCGCGCCTCGCCTTCGAGCATGAAGACGCCGGGCATGACCTGCAGGATCTCGCGATTCAGCTGCTTGGCGCCGTAATCCACCGCACGCGCCAGCGCACCCTCCATCACGTAGATGTGGTGATGCATGTCACCGCCACTGGCCGACCTGGCCGGAGGCCGCGGCGCATCCTGGGCGTACACCGGCACCGCGAGTGCGAAGGTCAACAGAAGGATCGACGATGTGATCTGCGTATTCATGGCTATTGCTGCGGGGTCGTGGAGACCCTCATGACGTTATTGAGCAACTGCCGCTGCTGCAGCAGCTGGCGGTCGTAGGCACCAAACGAGTTCGACAACGAATTGCTGATCTGCATCAAGTCGGCGCGCCGTTGCATGGTCACGTCACGCTGGAATTCCACCAGACGCTGCGCCAGCTCGCGTGAATGCCGCTGCTCGGCTTCGCCGATCAACTGCTGCACGCGCCGCATGGTCGCGTCGGCGGCGGCACCCGCGCGCGCCGGGACCGGCACCGCCTGGTCGCGTGACGCGCGAATTTCCTGACGAAGTTGCTGCTCGAGCGACGTCAGCGCCGTCTTCCACTCCTCGCTCGATGCCGCCGGCCCTGCGGCCGCCCGTGTCGTATCTGCCGCATTGGCCGCGCGCATCCATCCGGTGCTCACCGACACGCCGTTGGGGCCGGACGTGATCTGCAGGTTTGCAACAGATGCTCCCGCCGCAAGCACCAACATCGCGGCGGCGGCTTGCGCCCACGCCGGCACGACGTTCCACCACCGCGCGGGGCGAAGCACGGTCGCGGGCAACGCGGACTTGCGGACGATGGCGAAGTCCAGGTTCGCTTCGGGTGCGGCCCACGCGCCCAATTCAGACCGCACGTCGCTCAACGCGGACACTTCGCGCGCGCAGGACTCGCAGCGCGCCAGGTGTTCCTGCACCGCACGGCTCGTCGGCGCGTCGATCTCGCCGTAGAGGTACGCAATCAGCGTTTCTTTGTCGTCACACGTGAATGTCATAGCCATCGCTCGTTACTCGTGCCCCGCGAATGTGGTCATGCCCTGGCTCTCAAGGTGACGCCGCAGCACACTGAGCCCCTGATACAAACGCGTCTTCACCGTACTCAGCGGACAGCCCTGGAGGTCGGCAATCTCCTGGAAGGTCAAGCCGTGAAACTCCTTCAGCACGATCGCGGTGCGTTGTTCTTCCGGCAGCAGCTTCATGCCGTCAGCCACGATACGGCTCATTTCCTGCCGCGCAACCAGGTCCTCGATCGACTCGGCCGGCCCTTGCTCGGCTGCAAGCTCCGCGACGTCCACACCTTCGGGCATTTCCACTAAAGGCGTGCGTTTGCGCCGGCGAATCCAATCCCTGCACAGATTCAGCGCAATTCTGTACAGCCACGACGAGAACTTCGCCTGTCCCTTGAATCCTGGAAGCGCCCGAAAGGCTCGGAGGAAGGTTTCCTGGGCAACATCCCGGGCATCTTCATCGCGCCCAATCACCCGGTACGCCAAGGCGTAGATCGGCCGTTCCCAGCGCAAAACGAGCTGGTTGAAGCTATCGACGTCGCCCTCTATCGATCGGGCGACGAGCTCCTCATCGGTCGCGACCATCTTGTGTGGTCCCGCGTCGGGCGGGACACCCTGTCTCCTGGCCCCGGTGTGTCGGGACGCTGCGATTGCCGTTTCGCGAAACGTTCTCGCTTATTGTCTAAGACTCCGGCCCCGGCCGCTTAGTCGGCCCACCCCAGGCGCAGCCGACGCTTTCACCCGGAAGAGGCGAAGGGCGAGTGAAAACACGCCGAAGCCTCGGTCAGCTAGGTTAAGATACTGTTCCAGAGACATTTAGTGGGCGTGAATTTCCCTAACGACGAAATCTTCCTCACGACCGAAGAGGTCTTGGAATACCTCCAAGTGAATCTTCGGACCGTGTATCGCCTGATCAAGGCTGGGAAGATTCCGGCCGTCCGCGTCGGGCGGCAATGGCGCTTCCGCAAGCGCGATATTGACGCCTGGCTCGACACGCAGCGCCCGCGCGGCGAACGCACCCCGGCCGCCGCCGTCGCCGATCGCCCACAGGCTCGCGAGGGCCGCAGCCGCGTGCTGGTCGTCGACGATGAATCCAGCATTCGCGAGCTGTTGCAGAAGACCCTGGCGCTGGCCGAGTACGACGTCGACGCCGCGCCAGACGGCCGCGCCGCACTCGAACGGCTGCGACTCGGTCATTACGATTTGCTCATCGCCGACTTGAAGATGCCCGGCATGGATGGACTGACGCTGATTCGCGAAGCCAAGCGGCTGCAGGCGGATCTGCCGGTGATCATCATCACGGGCTTCTCGACCGAATCGAGCGCGATCGAAGCCGTCAATCTCGGCGTCGCCGGGTACCTCACCAAGCCCTTCCGCGTGCCACAGGTGCTCGCGGCCGCCGCCAGAGCGTTGGGCGAGTAAGCCCGCCGATCGTCCGCGGGGCGACGCGCCCCGGTCCACGCCCGTAATGCTTCAACTTCAAGACGTCACCAAAGCGTTTGGCGAAAAGACGCTGCTCGAGCACGTAACGTGGCAGGTCGGCGATCGCGATCGCGTCGGCTTGTGCGGCCCCAACGGCGCCGGCAAGACGACGCTGCTCAAGATGCTCGCCGGACTGGACGAACCCGACAGCGGCGTCATCCAGAAACCCAACGCCCTGACGCTTGGCTACCTGCCGCAGGACGGCCTCTCGCACAGCGGCCGCTCCGTGGTCGACGAAGCGAGCCTCGCTCTGAAGCCGCTGCTCGATCTGAAGGCCGAGATGCACGCGCTCGAAGAACGGCTGGGCGACACGTCGCTGAGCGAGGCAGACCACGATGCGACACTCGCGCGCTACAGCGAGGTGCAGGATCGATTCCGCCTCTCGGACGGGTACCAGATTGAGTTGAAGGTCGCCACGGTGCTGCGCGGCCTTGGCTTCGACGCCGCGGCGCAACAGCAGCTCACCGACCATCTTTCCGGCGGGTGGCAGATGCGGCTCGCGCTCGCGAAGTTGCTGCTCAGCGAACCCGACCTGCTGCTGCTCGACGAGCCCACCAATCACCTCGACCTCGATGCGCGCAACTGGCTCGAGGAGTACCTGATCGCCTACCCGCACGCGGTGATCGTCGTGTCGCACGACCGCTACTTTCTCGATGCGGTCGTGACGCACATCGCCGACCTGACGCTGCGCAAGATCACCGAGTACCACACCAACTACACCAAGTACCTCGAGCAGCGGGACGCGGCGCTCGAGCGCTTGCGCGAAGCGAAGCGGCGCCAGGACGAGGAGATCCAGCGCGTCGAGGAGTTCATCAACCGGTTCCGCTACCAGGCGACGAAGGCCGCGCAGGTGCAGAGCCGCATCAAGCTCCTCGAAAAAGTCGAACGCCTCGAAGTCCCGCCCGAGCGCAAGCGCATTCACTTCCAGTTCCCGTCGGCCCCGAAGAGCGGCCGGATGGCGCTCGAATTGAAAGACGTGCGCAAGGCCTACGGGCCGAAAGTGGTGCTCGATCGCGTCAACCTTCACATCGAGCGCGGCGATCGCATTGCACTCGTCGGCCATAACGGCGCCGGCAAGTCCACGCTGATGCGCATGCTGACAGGAGAGGAACAACCGGACAGCGGCACGCGCACCGAAGGCCACCAGGTGGTGATGCAGTACTTCGCGCAGGACGAGGCGACGCGCCTCACGCCGAACCTGACGGTCTACGAGACGATGTCCGCCGATTCCCCCCACACCATGGTGCCGGCGATTCGCAACATCCTCGGCGGCTTCCTGTTCTCCGGCGACGACATCTACAAGAAGGCCGGCGTCTTGTCAGGCGGCGAGCGCACGCGCCTCGCCGTCGCGCGCATGCTGCTCCGCCCGTCGAATACGCTGTTGCTAGACGAACCCACGAATCATCTCGACATCGATTCGAAGGAAGTGTTGCTCGACGCGCTCGCCGATTATGGCGGCACGCTGATCTTCGTCTCGCACGACCGCTACTTCGTCGAGAAGCTCGCCACCAAGATCATTGACGTTGGCGACGGCAAGGCGACGATGTACCCGGGCACATACGAGGCGTTCCTCTGGAGCAGAGAACAAGGTTCCAGCGGTTCCACAGGTTCCAGCCGTTCCAAAGGCACCGTTCCGAAGAGCGGTACCAACGGTTCTTCTGAAGCCATGCCAAAGGCGTCTGTTGCCAAGGCCCAGTCGCCAAGCGCAAAGCCCCAGGAGTCCTACGAGGACCGAAAGCGCGAGCAGGCGGAAAAGAAGAAGCGCGAGCGCGCGTATCAGGCGCTCAAGACCCGCGTGGCCGAAATGGAAGCGCGGATTGCCGAACGCGAACAGCAAATCAAAGAGCTCGAACAGACGATGGCGGCGCCGGACTTCTACACCAACCATGAGAAGTCCAAGCCGGTGCTCGATCGCCACCAGGCGCTCATGTGGGAAGTCGGCGAACTCCTCGGGCAATGGGAGATGCTGCAGAGCGAAACCGAACAATTCGCCGACCTGAACCGAAAATAGCAACCCGCTTACATTTCTGTTATTCCCGCGGCGGCTGGGGCATAATCCAAATTCTGTAATCGCAACGACTTAGAGCGTTAACTCGTTCGGTCCCGCCGGGGCACGGGCTTTGCTCAACTCGCCCCCGGCATCATGCTGATGGCCAAACGCCTCAATTCGTCGCGGCTCGAAGACGTGTTCTTCCGCCACCTCGTGGGCAACATGCGCAACGGCGTGCTCGCGATCGATCGCGACGGGGCGCTGGTGCTGATCAACGACGAGGCGCGGCGCCTGTTTCGTCTGCCCTCAACCGACGTCAGCGGCCGGCCGTACGCCGACATCCTCCACGAACACCCCGACATCGTCCGCGTGCTCGGCGGCGCCTTCGAATTGAAGTCGCTCCCCAACCGCGCCGAGCTTCGCCTGAAGTCGA
>CAZBYY010000074.1:0-13432 GCA_964495855.1 uncultured Acidobacterium sp.
CGCGAGTGGGAACTGACAGGCCGCACCAGCGGCAACACGGTGGTCAATTTCCCATGACCACCGGAATGGCTCGTTGGGCTTGTGAACGTGGTCATTCGACGGGCTGGTCCAAACTCTGTTTGGGCCGAACCCGTCGAGCCGAGCGTTCTACGATCGTTCGACGAACGTGCTACGGACGTTCAACGAAGCGATCGGTCGTAGAGCGTCCGTAGAACAACCGTAGAACAGCCGTCAAACCGTTGCGGGGCGTTTCATGATCGAAATGAATATCAAGGGGCTGATGGTCGATCCCATCACCAACATGCCCATCATCATCCTGCGGGACTCGGAAGGGCAGAAGGTGCTGCCGATCTGGGTGGGCGTGTTCGAAGCGAACGCCATCGCGCTGCAGATCGAAAACATCCAGACACCACGCCCCATGACGCATGACCTGCTGCGCAACATCATCCAGGACCTGCAGGCCACCGTCGACAGGATCGTCGTCTGCGACCTGCAGGAAAACACCTTCTACGCGATGATCCATTTGCGGACGCCGGCGGGCCCCGTCGCCATCGACGCGCGGCCGAGCGACGCGATCGCGCTCGCGCTGCGCACGCGCGCCCCGATTCTCGTGGACGAGAAAGTCATCGACCACGCCAAGACCGTCGACCTGTCGAACGAGAAACAAGACAGCGACCGCCTGCAGCAGTGGCTCGAGCAGCTGGATCCGGACGACATGGGCAAATACAAAATGTAGGAAAGTGTCGGCCGGCCGACAATTCCCGTAACTGTTCTGGAATGCACAATTTACGGTGAATCATTTTTTCTCAGTTTGACTCGGCCGACGTTCGATCCACATAATGCGTGGGGAACCCATCCCGCGCGAATGATTCTCGCAATCGCCAATCAGAAAGGCGGCGTCGGCAAGACCACGACCGCCATCAACCTCGCGGCAGCGCTCGCCATGCGCGGCAAGCCGACGCTGCTCATCGATCTCGATCCGCAGGGCAACAGCTCGATGTCGTACATCGACGTCCGCGCGACCGAGAAGAACATGTACGACGTGTTCGTCGACAAAGACGTACACCTCGACGATGTCATCCGGCCTTCCAGCCAGCCGAACCTCTCGATCGCGCCGGCGCGGATCTCGCTGGCCAAGCTCGAATCGCGCCTGGTGGGCGAGCTCGATGCTCCGTTCAAGTTGAAGGACGAGCTCGCCTCGATCAACGGACGATTTCAGCATGTCGTCATCGACTGTCCGCCGGCCCTTGGCCTGCTCACCGTCAACGCCCTGGTCGCGTCAACGCATCTGCTCATCCCGATTCAATCGTCGTACTTCGCGCTCGAAGGCACGGACGATTTGCTCGAGACCATCGAAAAGGTGAGGCAGCGCCCGAATCCTGAACTCCAGATCCTCGGCGTCGTGATTACCATGCACGACAAGCGGACCGCGCTCGCGCGCGACATCCAGGATCAGATCCGCAAGGTCTTCGGCGACAAGGTGTTTCGCACCGTCATCAGCAAGAGCGTGCGTCTCGAGGAGAGCCCGGCGTATCGCGAGTCCATTTTCACGTTCGCGCCCGACTCAACCGGCGCGGCCGAGTATTACAGCTTGTCCGAGGAGGTCATCGATCGTGCCTAAGCGGGGATTACCAGAAACCCTCCGCATGCGCCACGACGCGCATTACGTCGAGACGCTTGCCGCGCCGTCCGGCGCGCCCGTCGGGCGCCTTGTTCCGATCGACTCCGTCGATCCCAACCCCGATCAGCCGCGACAGGCCATGGGCGACCTCGCGGAGTTGATCGCGTCGGTGACCGAGAAAGGCATCATCGAGCCGCTGATCGTCCGCCAGCGCGGATCGCGCTACCAGATCATCGCCGGCGAACGACGCTATCACGCGGCCGTCCAGGCCGGCATCCACGAACTGCCGGTCGTCGTTCGCGACGTCGACGACGGCGAAATGCTCGAACTGGCGCTGATCGAAAACATCCAGCGCAAGGACCTCACGCCGTTTGAAGAGTCCGAAGCGTTACAGGGCCTCGCGTCCAGGTTCGGCTACACCCACGAAGACCTTGCCAAGCGGCTGGGCAAGTCCCGAAGCACGATTACCGAATCGCTGTCATTGAACGGCATTCCGCCCGACGTCCGCAAAGTCTGCCGCCTGGCCGGCATCACGAACCGGTCGCTCTTGCTGCAGGTCGTCCGACAAGGTGATCCGCAGAAGATGCTGGCGCTGGTTGAAAAGATCGCCAGCCAAGGCGCGACCCGGGAACAACTCCGCAAAGAGGCCGAGACAGAAAAGCCGAAGCCCGGCCGGCCAAAAGCGTTCGTGTTTGCGTTCAAACCCGCCACCAAAGCGTTCAACTTGCGGCTGCAATTCAACAAGCGCAACGCCACGAAGGATGAAGTGATTTCGGCCCTCGAAGAAATCATCCGAGAGCTGAAGAAGGCAAAGTAGGGTTCCCGAAAGCCCCGCGAGTCGGCACCGACGGAACGGTCGCTACGTCATTAAGTTAACATAACATGGATTATCAGACTCAAAGTATTCAGCCAGCAAAACAGCCCTGTGGATGAATTGCGGAACAAGTTTTGGTTTCTTGGGGGCTAATGCCCTACGCCTGCCAGGCTGAGGTCGCCACGCCGGGAATGCGCACCGTCCAGAACCGCCCACGCGGCACCGACTCGAGAATCACCCCGGCAGCGTCCTGAACCTGAACCGCAAAGCTGAGGTCTGTTCCCGGGTCCAGACCGATCGCGGCAAACGGAACGGCGAGTTCGACGACGGCGTCGGCGGCGATCCAGGAGGTGGCCATCGCGAGCACGCGGACGTCACCGTTGGAAATGATGAGGCTCAGCGTCGCGGTCTGGCCTGCGACGAGCGGAGCCAAAGGCCCGGCGAGTCTCAGGCAAAGCGCGTCGGCGCTGAAGCCGACGTGAACGCCGGAGACGAGCGCAGCCGACGTGACCTCGTGCATCGCGCCCGCAGCCCGGACGAGCGACGGCGATACCGCACCCACCCATTCCAGGAAGCTGGTGTCCCGGCCGTCGAGCGTCACCGACAGCACGCCGGACGGCTCGAGCCGGTCCGGCCCGGCCCCCGTGCTGATGTTGGTCGCAAACAGGTCGTCCGGCACCGGCGCGCCGAGCGCGGCGTAGGCGTTTCTCAGGTGGCGGCGAAACAGGTCGTCGAAGTCGGCATCGTGATCGGACGAATGGTCGTCGCCGTACCACCAGAACCAGTCACTGCCTTCGGCGATCAGGATTTCTTCGAGGGCGCGATCACGCGCGTCGGGTGCGACGACGCCGGCGCGCGCATCGAAGACGTCACGAACGTCAGACAACTGGTCCCAGGCGCGGTGATCATCGCGGTGCCCAATCCAGATGTAGAAATCGCCGTGAATCCACGAGCCAGGAAAGATCGACGCCAACGGCCGAGCCGGACCGGACGCGGCCTCCGACATCAGCACCGTCTCGATGTCGTCTGCGCTGGAAAGCGCGCTGTACAACGCCCGGAGAAATGGACGTCCACCACCGGGGTAATACTCCCAGGCGTTCTCGCCGTCCAGGATCACGGTCACCGTTGCCACTTCCCCGCCGGTGGCCTCGGAAAAGCGCCTGCCGGCCTGGCGAACACGCTCGACGAAGTCCGTCGCGGCGGCGTGCGCGTCCCACGACTGATACTCGAACCCGATGCGGTCCGACATCGCGTGATCCCGGAACAACACGGCCGGCCCATCGTCGCCGATCCGGTATGGGCGATACAGCGCGTCGGCGGTCGCGGGAGTGCCAATCGATCGCGCCAGGATGTCTTCGTCGGTGGCAATCCACCTGAGGCCCGCGGCGCCGATGAGCCGCACGGCCTCGTCCGATACGGAACCTTCCGACGGCCACATCCCGGTGGGACGATGGCCGAACGTGCGTTCGTGCGCGGCGATGGCGCGCTCGATTTGAAGTCGCGCATCGTCCGGCCGTTGAAAGCGGCGTCGCGGACGCGGCGAGCCTGGCCGTGCGACGCGGTCCACATCGGAGTCGCAGAGCAACGGCAGGATCGGGTGATAGAACGGCGAGGTCGCCAGCTCAACGTTGCCGCGCGCGGCCGCGCTCCGGTACGCGGGAATCACGCGCGTGAGCAGGTCGAGTTCAACCAAGCGCAGCTGCTGCTTGTCCGCTTCCGAATAGCCGCGGCCCTTGTCGATCAACTCGCGCAGCCGCGCGTCTGTCGCGAGCCAATCGGGATCCATCCAGGCGAGTTTGTGCCAGACCTGCAAGTCGCGAAGGTCGTCGACGTCAAACGGGCGCCGCTCCATTCGGCAGGCGTGTAATTCGGCGTAGCGCGGGTACGGACCGATCATCCGGTCGTACGGCGCATGGAATCCGTTGGCGATCATCCATCGCGCTTCGTCCGCCGACAGCTCCGCGGCGGGCTTCAGTCCCAGTTCGAGGTGCCGGTCTCGCGCGCGGTCGTCCGCGAAGGCCAGGATCTGCTGCACCAGCGACGGCACCAGGTTGAACGTGACGCGGAGCCGGGGAAACTCATCGAGCATGGCGACCATGCCCCAGTAGTCCTTGATCGCATGCAGGCGAACCCACGGCAGGATGTGCTCGCCGGTGGCGAGGTCCTCGTAATTGGGCTGATGCATGTGCCACATCAGCGCGAGCCTGGTGGTCACAGGCGCGGCTCCCGGCGTGCCGCGTGCGGACGGCGGACTGACTGATAATAGGAAGACGCAATGCCGCGCATCATCGATCGGTACGTCATCCGGGAGGTCATCCCGCCGTTCCTGCTCGGCTTGCTCGTCTTCACGTTCATCCTGATTATCCCCTTCATCATCGATCTGGCCGAGCAGATGATTGCGAAGGGCGTGCCTGCGGTCACGATCGTGCAGCTGGCCGTCACCCTTCTCCCGCAGGCGCTGGCGTTGACCATCCCGATGGCGCTGCTCATCGGCCTGCTCGTCGGCCTGGGACGCATCTCCGCGGATCGAGAGTTCGTGGTCATGATGGCGTGCGGCATCAGCCCGTACCGGTTGCTGCAGCCCATTCTGGTGTTCGCGGTCGTGTGCTGGGGACTCACCTCGTGGGTGCTGATCAAGGCGATGCCTGACGGCAACCAGAAGTATCGCGAGATCAGCACCGAGATTGCGATGAATCGCGCCGAAGGCGAGGTCAAGCCGCGCGTCTTCTTCGAGGACTTCCCGAACGTCGTCCTCTACGTCCGCGAGGTGCCGGCCAACGGCGCCGGCTGGCTCGACGTGCTCGCCGCTGATACCAGCAATCCGTCCTCGCCGGTGATCTACGTCGCCCGGCGCGGCCGGATGCTGATCGATCGCCGCGCACGCACCATCCAGATGCTGCTCGAAGACGGGACGCGCCACAGCACCAAGGCCGACGATCCGGCGGCGTACGAAGTGGTCAAGTTCGCGGAAACGATCCTGACGCTGAACCCGGAGAGCGTGTTTCCTCGCACCGGACCGGCGCGCGGCGACAACGAGCTCACGATTGAGGAACTGCAGGCTCGAGCCGTGGAGTTGCAGGCCCAACATATCTCGCCGCACAACCAGCTGATGGTGATCCACCGCAAGTTCTCGATCCCCGTGGCCTGCTTCGTGTTTGCCGTGCTGGGGCTGGCCCTTGGCGCAAGCAATCGCAAGGACGGGAAGCTTGCGGCGTTCGTGCTCGGCATCGGCGTGATCTTCGCCTACTACGTGATCATGTTCACGGGCCAGGCGCTGACCAAGGGCTTCTGGATCGCGCCGTGGCTGTCGATGTGGTTGCCCAACTTCATTCTCGGCGCGGCGGGGATCTTCCTGCTGATCAACCGCGCGCGCGCGGCCGACCAACCGATCCGGGTATCGTTGCCCGCCTGGATGTGGCGCCGGGCGGCGGCGCAGGCCTCACCCGCAACGGCGCCCGTTCCTCCGTCGCCCGCGTCACCGCCACCCGCGACGCGTGTCCGCTCGCCACGTTTCGACGCGTTCCGCCCGACCCTGCTCGACCTCTATATTTCCAAGCAGTACCTGCGCATCCTGGCGATGACCATCGTCGCGATGCTCGGCCTGTTCTACATCTCGACGTTCATTGACATGTCGGACAAGCTGTTCAAGGGCCAGACGTCGCTTGGGCTGATCGGGCAATTCCTGTTCTGGGAGACGCCGCAGTATCTCCAGTACGTGATCGCGCTGGCGGTGCTGCTCTCCGGCCTGGTCACGATCGGGTTACTCACCAAGAACAGCGAGCTGATCGTCATGCGGGCCTGCGGCATCAGCCTGTATCGCACGGCGCTGCCGATGGTCGTGTTCGCGTTGCTGGCCAGCTCCGTGCTGTTCGCCATGGAAGAGAACGTGCTGGGCGCCGCCAACCAGCGCGCGGAACGCCTGCGACACCTGATCCGCACTGGCCAGCCGCTATCGTCGGGCATCGTCAATCGCCAATGGATCGTCGGCAACAAAGGCGAGGTCTATCACTACCAGTATTACGAGCCGCACAACAAGGAATTGAACAGCCTGTCGGTGTTCATGTTCGATCCGCAGACGCACGAATTGCGCAGCCGGATGTTTGCGCAGAAGGCGCGTTACGTCCCCGACATCGAGCGCGGTGTCGAGCGCCCGCAATGGCTGATCGACAGCGGCTGGATCCGGCAGTTCGATACGAAGAGCGCGTCGAGCACCTACACGGCCGTGTCGAACAAAGCCGAGATCATGGAGCCGGCCGAGTACTTCGTCACCGAGTCGCGCGAACCGGACCTGATGAACTTCTCGCAGCTTCGCGCCTACATCAACGAACTGCGATCGAGCGGCTATAACGTGCTCGACCACGAGGTCGGCCTCCATCGCAAAGTCGCATTTCCATTCGTCACGCTCGTGATGACGTTGATTGCGGTGCCGTTCGCCGTCACCACCGGACGCCGCGGCGCGATGTACGGCATCGGCGTCGGCATCGTCCTCGCCCTCGTCTACTGGACGATGATCAGCATCTTCGCGGCATTCGGCCAGGGCGGGTTGATCAATCCCATGCTGGCCGCATGGGCGCCAAACCTGGTGTTCGGCGCCGCGGCCGCGTACCTGTTGCTCACGGTGCGAACATGACCCAGCAGCGAACGACGACGCCGGAACCGCAGGCGGGCTCGCCTGCACGCTCCGTCATCGGGTGGATGTGCCTGGTCGCGTCGCTGGTGACGCTACCAGCCGGCTTCGTACTGATGGTGCGGGCCCTGGAGCGTGGCGGCTACGGTACGTCCTCAGTCAACGTGTCGCTGTACGTGCTCGGCGCCGGCGGCGGGCTGCTGGGATTCGGTATCGCGCTCTTGATCTGGGAATACAGCGTCCGCCACAACATCAGGCATTGACCGGCCGCACGAACGTAGCGCGTTGAACGTTCAGCGACGCGTCACTTCACAAAAGCAATGTCGGACAGCGTCATGCTGCCCGTTGTTCCGGGCAACGTGTTCAATGTGTCGACAACGAACAACAGGAATCTGACCTGCGCGAGCGGCGGCTGGACGCTGGATGTGACCCCGATCGGGCGGAAACGCGAGAAGGGCACGTCCACGGTCCGCGGCTCGCTGTCGGCGTAGAACGTCGCGCCCCATCGCTCGGTTTGCCCAACGGGGGCACGCAGCTGCACCCACGCCCGCATCGGCTTGGGGGACGAGACGGTGAAGCGCACGCGCTCGAACGTCTCGAGTCCAGGTGACACCGGAATCGGAATCGCCGCAAACTGCCCGGTCGCCGGGCCCGCGCCGAGACTGAACGACCAGTTGATCGCCGGGTCTCCGGCGAACGTTCGCGCACGCACGTCCTGAGGCTCGCCAACGTCGATGCGGCTGGCATCGTCGGCGCCGAATTCCATCGCCGTTTCGGCGGTCCTCGCTGGAATCCTCGCCGTCACGGCCGCGTTCGCGCTGCCGCCAGGCTCGCGATCGATGTCGACATAAATGGGATTCGAGACGATCCACGGCACACTGGGATGCGCGCGAAGGTACGCCTCCACACGATACGCGGCGCGATCCTTGCCGCCATTCGTATCGAGCGGCGCGTCGGTGACTTCATGAATGCGCTGCCCGTTCCTGAGCAGGACGAGCGTCGTGCCCGGGGGCGCTTTCGCGCTGGCGTGCAGCAGCACATCGACGGTGGCGTGCACCACCCCGCCAACCGAGGCTGCGGATGGACCACTGGTCGCCGTGAACGACAGTGCCCCCGGTGTGGCGAAGGCGTCGATCACCGTGTACGCGCGACCAAGGCGCATCGCGTTCAGCACACGTGACGCGTCGGCGGGCGCATCGCCCGACAGAGGCGCATCGAGCTCGAGGTGATTCGAGAACGTGGCGAAGGAGGGCTCGTATCCGGGGAGTGGCACGTGCAGCGCCGAGATGTCGGGGTCGGTACGCTGGCGGAATCCCAGGCGCGCGTGCGCATCGGCTCCGGCGAGGCCGACGACACGCCGGCGTGACGCGAGTTCATCCCAGCGCTGCATCACCGAAACATCGCGGTCGAGCAAGGCACCGATCGACTCCGGCGCGCGAAACAGGTAGGTGATCAACGCGCGAGCGATCGGCAGGGTCGGCTCGTCGCGCCACTCTGAATCGGAGTTGATCCATTCCAGGCCTTCGATGGGCGCATCCCAGTCCCGCCAGGCCAGCGAGGGCCGCGGCGAACCGGGATGTGCGGCAATGCCGAAGCCGCCCATGCGCTCCACGTCCTCGATCACTTCGGCGGGCGCGCCGGCCAGCGGGTACGGCGACGCCGGCATGCCCGCAACCGCGTAGTGCCCGCCGCTCGTGCTGATCTCAACGCCGTCGATCACGAGCACGCCGCTGCGGTACGTTGGCGGGTCGGGCACGCGCGTGCCGTCCCCGTGGTCGGTGATGACGACGAACTGCAGTCCTGCGCGCGCGGCGGCAGCCGCGATGTCGTCGACGGATCCGCCGCCGTCCGATCGGATCGAATGAATGTGAAAGGCGCCGCGAATCGTCGTCGCGGGCAGCGCCTCCGTGTGCTGCTGCGCCGGCGGCAACAACGCGAGCAGCACGAGCGCCACGCACCCGACGATCACGGCAGGAACAGTGAAGCGGCGCATCAGCTTCGGGGGTGGAACTTGTCGTAGACCGCGCGCAATCGCGCGTCGAGGATGTGCGTGTAGATCTGGGTGGTCGACAGGTCGCTATGCCCCAGCATCATCTGGATGGCGCGCAGGTCGGCACCGCGCTCCAGCAGGTGCGTGGCAAAGGAGTGACGCAGCACGTGCGGGCTCAGCATGCGCGGCAAGCCGGCGTGGCGGCCGTAGGCCTTCACGATCTTCCAGAAGCCGACGCGCGTGAGCCCTGCCCCGCCGCGGGCGTTGACGAAGAGCTTTGGCGACGAGCGGCGCTTGAGCAGCACGGGGCGCGCCTCCTTGATGTAGCGCGTCAGCCACGCCGCGGCCTCGTCGCCGATCGGTACGAGGCGCTGCTTCCGCCCTTTGCCGGTGCACGTCAGGTAGCCGCTCTCGAGATTGAGATCCTGCTGCCGCAGGCTGACCATTTCCGACACGCGCAGCCCAGTGGCATAGAACAATTCGATCAACGCGCGATCGCGAATGCCGCGCGGCTCACGGGTATCGGGCGATGCGAGCAGCCGATCGACCTCGTCGGCCGAGAGAAACTTCGGCAACGTCTTCCACGCGCGCGGCGCGCGCAGGTCAGCTGCGGGGTTGTCCTGGCGATGCCCGGACACGACGAGAAAGCGGTAGAACCCCCGGAAGCAGGCGACGGCGCGGGCGACGGACTTCGGCGACTTTCCCTCACCCATGAGCCGCCGGACGACTTCCTCGAGCGCCCGCCGATCCAGCGTCTCGACCGGACGGTCGAGCGCGGCCGCAGCCGCGGAGAGCTGCGACAGGTCGCGGCCATAGCTGTCGACGGTGTTTGGTGACAGCCGGCGTTCGAGCGACAGGTGCGACAAATAGGCGTCAACGAGCGATGACACGCGTCTCGCAGTTTACCCCGCCTTGGTTTCCAGCCCTGGCGCAGCCGAGGGCCGCCGTTGACATGAGCGACCGCGAGGACTAGCATCATTTTTTTGATGGCAACACGTTCGAGATGGCAGGCGCTCCCCACTGAAGCCATCAATCCCGCTTCCCTCGCCATCGACAAGCTCGACGCCGGCGGCATCGTCGACCTGATGATCGCCGAAGACAAGCGCATGTTTGCCGCCGTGCAGAAGGAGCGCGATCGCATCGCGCTCGGCGCCGACATGTGCGCACGCGCGCTTCGCAAGGGCGGGCGCATTGTCTTTGTCGGCGCAGGCACCAGCGGGCGCCTTGGCGTCGTCGAATCCGCGGAGATGCCGCCGACCTTCGGCACCAACCCGGACCTTGTCCAGGGCATCATGGCCGGCGGCAAGAACGCGCTGGTCCGCGCCAAAGAAGGCGCCGAAGACAATTACGAAGAAGGCGCACGCGCCCTCACGCGCCTGAACCCCACCAAGAAGGATGTGGTCGTCGGCGTGTCGGCCAGCGGCATGACGCCGTTCGTGCGCGGGGCGCTGACGAGCGCGCGCAAGGCCGGGTCTCGCGTGGTGTTTGTCACCTGCGATCCGCGCAACGAGCTGCAGGCGTTCGTCGACCTGACGATCGCGCCGGCGGTGGGCCCCGAGGTCATCGCCGGCTCCACGCGCTTAAAAGCCGGCACGGCGACCAAGCTGGTGCTCAACCAGCTGACCACCGCCGCGATGATCCTGATTGGCAAGACCTACGGCAACTTGATGGTGGACGTGAACGCGCTGGGCTCCGAGAAACTCCGCGACCGCGCGCGACGCATCGTCCACATCGTCACGGACCTCGACTACGACAATGCCGACAAGTTGTTGAAGTCGGCGCACTGGAACGTGAAGGCCGCGATCGTGATGCAGAAGACGGGCCTCACCTACGCCAAGGCGCTGTCGCGACTGAAGAAGTCGGACGATCTGGTCCGCGAAGCGATCGGCGAAGACATCGAGCCGCGGCTGCGCGCCCTGATCGACGGCTAGAGCTTCGCGGCCGCGGCGCGATCCAGCATCACCGTCACCCGCGGATGGACCTGCAACATCGATGCGGGCAGCCGCGTTGAAATCAGTCCCTCGATCATGCCCCGCACCGCCGTGGCCTTTTCCTTGCCGGTCGCGATCAGGATGATCTCTCGCGCACGGAGGATCGTGGCCATCCCCATCGACAGCGCCTGCGCCGGCACGCTGGTCCAATCGCCGCCAAAGCGATCGGCATTGGCTTCCCGCGTCTCCCGCTCGAGGTCGGCGACATGCGTGTGCGCGGACAGCCCGCGCGCCGGCTCGTTGAACCCGATGTGGCCGTTTGCGCCGATGCCGAGCAGCTGCAGGTCGATGCCTCCGGCCGCGGCGATCGCCTCATCGTAGCGCCGGCATTCCTCGGTGAGAACTGGCGCCGCGCCGTTCAGGAAGCCGATGTTGGCAGGATCGATCGCGATGTGATCGAACAACTCCGCCTGCATGTAGGCCCGGTAGCTGCCCGGGTTGGCCGGCGCCAGTCCGGCGAATTCGTCGAGGTTGAACGTGCGGACCCGCGACCAGTCGATCTGATTGCCCCCGCTGCGCTGCCGCAATTGCCGATACAGCCCGAGCGGCGTTCGTCCGGTGGGCAGGCCGAGCACGAGCGCCGGCCGCGCGATGATCGATTCGAGAACGTGAGTGGCAAGCGCCGCAGAGAGCGCGTCTTCGTCGTCAAAACGTTTGATGTTCACGGTGAGATTACGCGGAGCGTCTCGAGATATGGTGGCACATGCACGCCGCCGCGCGCGTGCGCCTGCGCGAGCGTCACGGCGCCGAGCGCCGGCTCCTGCGTCAACGGTCCGACGGTGCTGCGCGGCGCCACCTCGAGCAAACGGTGTTTCAGGTCGTCGGCGAGCCAGGCGCTCTCACGCAGCACACCGCCGGCAAGGAGGATCGGAAAAGGCTCGCCACGCATTTCGAGCCGGGTAATCACCGATCCGGCCGCGAGCGCCAGTTCTTCGGACGCGTGACGCATGATGTCGAACGCGACGGGGTCCCCGGCGGCGCGAGCGCGATCGACGAGGGCCGCGAGTCCGGCGATCGCGCGGCGTCCTTGCGGCTGGTGGTAGATCTCCGCGACCAGCATCTCGGGGCGCGCCACGGAAAAATGACTCAGCACCATTGCGCTCAGGCTGGTCTTCGGTCCCCGACCGTCAACCTCGCGCATGACCGCGGCGAGCGCGCGACGCCCAATCCAATACCCTGAGCCTTCGTCACCGAGCGTGGGCCCCCAGCCTCCGGCCCGAGCCGCGACACGCCGATGGCTGACGCCGTACGCGATCGATCCGGTCCCCGACACCAGGACAACGCCCGGGTTCACTCCCGCACCGGCGACGAGCGCAATGAGCGCGTCGTTGACGATGAGCGCGTTTGATCGAAAGCCCAGTCGCCTGATCACGCCGCGGATCACGCGATAGTCATCCTCGCGATCCACCCCGGCCATGCCGAGGCACACCGCGTCCAGTGGACCGCTGAGTCCCTCGCACGCCTGCTCGATCACGGCATGGAGGATCTTTTCAACCTCAAGCTCGCCTTCCGTCTGCAGATTCGCCGGACCGGCGCGGCCTTCGCGCAGGACGCGACCGTCCGCATCGGCCAGCAACGCGAGCGTCTTGGTACCGCCGGCGTCGATTCCGAGGACGTGCATGGCTTTAGCTTACTGGTAGAATGGGTGTTTCCAATGGTGCGCGTGCGCTCCCCCAGAGCCGTCGGAGTCGTGTGCGGCATTGCCCTGTGTGTCATTGCCGCCGCTACGTCGTTCCGCGCCGCCGCGCCTGAGCAAACCCGTGCACTTTGGGTGACGCGCACCACCCTGTCCTCGCCGGATGCCATTCGACAAATGGTCGCGGCCGCACAGGCCGGCGGATTCAATACGCTGCTGGTGCAGGTTCGCGGACGCGGCGATGCGTACTACAACGGCACGCTCGAGCCGCGCGCCAACGAGTTGCTGGCCAAGCCATCCTTCGATCCACTGGCCACCGTGCTCGAGCAGGCACACGGCGCCAGCATGAAGGTGCACGCGTGGGTCGCCGTCAATCTGGTCTCGAGCTCCGTCACGTTGCCGGCGTCGCGCGACCACGTGATCTATCGCGCACCGGAGTGGTTGATGGTCCCGCGCGAACTCGCGGCCGCGATCAGGAAGGTGGACCTGCGCAGCCCCGCGTACCTCGGCCAGCTTGCACGGTGGACGCGCGCACACGCTTCGACCGTCGAAGGCCTGTACACCTCGCCGCTGCATCCGGCGGCGCAAGACCACACCGCAGCAGTGATCGCCGAGATCGCGTCCAAATACGCCATCGACGGTGTGCACCTGGACTACGTCCGCTTCCCGAACGAAGATTTTGATTTCAGCCCGTCGGCGATCGACCAGTTCAAGAAGGCGATCCTGCCGAACCTGACCGAGCGCGAACGCAAG
>CAZBYY010000075.1:0-13357 GCA_964495855.1 uncultured Acidobacterium sp.
ATCGGGCAGCGGCTGTTGCCGATGTGCAGGTGATACCAGACCCACGCTTCCGGGTTGATCGGCTCACCGACCGAGCCCATCAGGCGTAAGGACGACAAATCGTGTTTCGCCGGCCACTCGGCGCCCCACTTCATGAACGCGCGAATCGCCGTCGGCGCGGTGTAGATCTCGGTGACGGCGGATCCTTCGACGATTTCCCACAGACGATCTTTCTGCGGCCAGTCCGGTGCGCCTTCATACATCACGACGGTGGCGCCATTGGCCAGGGGGCCGTAGACGACGTAGCTGTGTCCGGTCACCCAGCCGATATCGGCCGTGCACCAGTAGACGTCCTCGTCCTTGAGATCGAACACCCACTTCGTCGTCGCATACGCGCCGACCAGATAGCCGCCGGTGGTGTGGACGATGCCTTTCGGTTTTCCCGTCGTGCCGGATGTGTAGAGGATGTACAGCATGTCCTCGGCATCCATCGGCTCCGGCGGACAGTCGTACGGCGCCTCGAGCATCAGCCGGTGATACCAGTGATCGCGCCCTTCCTTGACGTGGATCGGCATCGGCGAGCCCTGCAGGCGCTGCACGATCACGACGTGCTTGATGGATGGCGTGTCCTTCAACGCTTCATCTGCCGTCTGCTTGAGGGGCACGATCTGCCCGCGGCGCCAGCCGCCGTCCGCGGTGACCAGAACCGAGCACTGCGAGTCGTTGATGCGATCGCGCAGCGATTCGGCGCTGAAGCCGCCAAACACAACCGAGTGCACCGCGCCGATGCGCGCGCACGCGAGCATCGAGATGGCGAGTTCGGGGATCAGCGGGAGGTAGAGCGCGACACGATCGCCCTTCCTCACTCCGAGCGACTTGAGCACGTTGGCGAACTGACTGACCTGACGATAGAGATCGAAGTAGGTGAGCGTGCGCCGGTCCCCGGGCTCGCCTTCCCAGATGAAGGCGGCCTTGTTGCGGCGTGCGGTGCGCGCGTGGCGATCAAGGCAATTGGCGCTGATGTTGATCTTGCCGTCGACGAACCACCGCGCGTCGGGCGGATTCCAGTCGAGCACTTTCGACCATGGCTGAATCCATTCGAGCTCTCGTGCAAACCCGGCCCAGAAGCCTTCGGGATCCTTCGCAGCGGACTCGTAGATCGACGCATCGGCGACGTGGGCGCGGGCGCGGAATTCGTCAGTCGGCGCGAAGCTGCGATGCTCCTGCAGAAGCGCTTCGATCTCGGGTGATACCGGGTCGGACATGAGCGGGAGTATACCCAATGGGCGATTGGGCGATTGGGTGATTGATGATTGTTGGGTGATTGACGATTGGGCGATTTGAGATTGGCGATCGTCAACAGTCGTCAATCAAGGAATCGTCGATCGCTGGATCTACCTGGTGCCGTACCAGCGGAAGCGGCGGGGGCGGAGGCGGACGATGTCCAGCGCGGACGCCGCGCTGTCGATGGCGCTTGGTTCCACGCGGCGCGTGTTGGTGGCCGCGGCTTCCTGCAGGGCTCGCTCGCACAACAGGTTGATGAGCCGGGGCACGCCGCCGGACAACCCGTAGATCATTTCGATCGCGGCGGGGATGAATTCGACGTGGCCGCCGGCGATCGCCATGCGGTGGGCCACGTACTTCTCGCACTCATCGCGTTCGAGCGGCAGCAGCCGGGTGCGCACGTTGATCTTCTGGTCGACGATTGCCGGAAGCATCGGCGCGCCGCCGACGGCCGGCTGGCCCGCGAGCAGGAACTGCAGCACGCGATCGCGGTTTGCGTCGAGCGATGCCAGCTCGACGATCTGTTCGGTCGTCGCGGCGGGCAGGCTGTGCGCTTCATCGATGATCATCAACGCGCCGTGCGTCGACGCCTTGAGCTCGCCGATGAAGCGGTTGAACACGTCCATCAACTGTTCGCGGGTAAGAGCGAGCAGCTTGCCCTGCCTGGCGTCTTCCGGCGAGACCGCCCCGAGGTCGTGCAGCATCAGCCGCAGCAGGTCGTCTGGCGACAGCAGCGCGTTTCCGAGGAGCGCGGCGCGGGCTTTGCGTTCCTGGGTCTCGATGAGGGTGCGGCACAGCGTGGTCTTGCCGACGCCGAGGTCGCCGGCAATCAGCATCACGCTTTCGCGGCGCGACACCGCCGACGACAGCGCATCGAAGACGCGGCCGTGCGAGCGGCTGCGAAAGTAGAACTTCGGATCCGGCGTCAGGCTGAAGGGGCGCTGCTTGAAGCGGAAAAACGCTTCGTACTCCACAACAGCAGATATCGGGTGCAGGGGTGCAGGGGTGCAGCAGTGCGCAGTGCGCGGTGCGCGGTGCGCGGTGCTACTGCGGAATGGGCGGGGGCATGACGGGCGGCTGGCTCTTCTTGAACAGCAACGCACCGAAGATGCCGCCGAGCATGGCGAACACGGCGCCGACAAACAGCATCACGAAAAAGAAAAACACCGTGCCGGCGCCGATGATGGCGGCCTGTGACGCGCTTTCGAACACGCCGCGGATTTCAGGGGGCAAGCTGCCCGAGTTCTCGAGCATGCGCTGCGCCATCCCGCGCTGCAGGGGCGCCATCATCAGGTTGATCGGGATCGAGACGAACAACCACACGAACGCGCCGATCACTCCGGCGAACAGGCCGGCGACGGCGCCGTCGCCGATGCTTATCGGTTCGGGGTGGTTCTGCTGCGTCAGGTAGGCCGCGAGTGCTCCGCCAAACACCACCCATGCGCAGCAGCAATTGGCGACATTGATGACCGGCAGTGCGGAAAGCACGCCGATCACCACGCCGCCGAGGAGCGCCGGTTGGAGTTTGGCCGCGGCCATACCGTCAGATCCTACGTGCGACTCAGTCGTAGTACTCGCGCCCGAGGTGGGTGATCATCTCTTCACCCATCATGTAGCGCAGTGTGTTCTTCAGCTTCATCAGCTGGATGAACAGGTCGTGCTCGGGATAGAGATCCTTCGCGTGCATCGGCGCCTTGAAGTAGAAGGACAACCACTCCTGGATGCCGGACATGCCGGATCGCTTTGCGAGATCCAGGAACAGCGCCGCGTCGAGGACGATCGGCGCCGCCAGGATCGAATCGCGGCAGAGGAAGTTGATCTTCAGCTGCATCGGATACCCGAGCCACCCGAAGATGTCGATGTTGTCCCAGCCCTCTTTGTTGTCGCCGCGCGGCGGATAGTAATTGATGCGCACGACGTGCGAGATGTCCTTGTAGAGCTCGGGATAGAGGTGCGGCTGGAAGATGTAATCGAGCGCGGACTTCTTGCTCTCTTCCTTCGTCTTGAACGATTCGGGATCGTCCAGCACCTCGCCGTCGCGATTGCCGAGGATGTTGGTCGAGTACCAGCCGCGCACGCCGATCATGCGAGCCTTGAGGCCCGGGGCGATGACGGTCTTGATGAGCGTCTGCCCCGTCTTCATGTCGTTGCCGGCCAGCGGCGACTTGGTCTGCGCCGCCAGTTCGAGCATCGCCGGAATGTCGGCGGTGAGGTTGGGCGCGGCGTTGGCGAACGGCAGGCCTTCCTTCAACGCCGCGTAGGCGTAAACCATGCTCGACGGAATCGAGTCATCGCTCAGTTCGAGGCCCTTCTCGAACGCGGCCAGTGACTGGTGCACCGGGCCTTCCTTCATGTAGATCTCGGTGCTGCCGCACCAGATCATCACCATGCGTGAGCAGTTGTGCTTCTGCTTGAAGTTGCGGATGTCGGCAATCAGCTGATCGGCGAGATCCTTCTTGTTCTTGCCTTTCTTGACGTTCGGGCCCGACAGCCGCTTCACGTAGCGCTGGTCGAACACGGCGGGCATCGGCTTGATGGCCTCGAGCTCGGGGCGAATCTGGTCGAGGAGCGCGCGATCGAGCACACCGGCCGTGCACGCGGCGGCATAGCAGTCCTCTTCGAAGATGTCCCAGCCGCCGAACACGATGTCGTTCAGGCTGGCGAGCGGCACGAATTCGCTGATTTTCGGGGACCGGTTGTCGGTGCGCTTGCCGAGGCGGATCGTGCCCATCTGCGTGAGCGAGCCGATCGGCTGTGCGAGACCCTTGCGGATGGCCAGCACACCCGCGATGGTGGTGGTGCTGACGGCGCCGAGACCGACGAGGAGAACGCCCAACTTGCCTTGGGCGGGAGCAATTTCTGAGGCTTGTTTCACCGTGAAATTATAGTTCAGACCGCCGGGCGGTCGTTCGACGACCGGTTCGACGGGGGTTCGACGATCGTTCTACGATGGGGGCGTGTTGTTCCTCCTCAAATTGTTGATGCGCAACCGGGGCGGCCCGGCGATGGATCCGTTGCAGGTCTCGATGACGGGCGTGCGCATGGGCGAGCGGTTCCTGCAGATCGGCTGCTCCGACAAGGCGCTGCTCGCGGGGCTGTCGTCGAAAGTCGGGTTGAGCGGCACGGCCGCCGTGGCCACACTCGACACGCGTCAGGCGGAGCTCGCGGAATCGATCGGCAGGAAGGCCGGGACTTTGATCGACGTGAAGACCGTGACGGCCGGCGGCGCGTGGCCGTTCGATGCCGCCGCGTTCGACATGGTCGTGATCGACGACACGCGCGATGCCTTCGCCACACTCACTTCCCTGCCCGAACTGCTCTCCCACGCGCTCGACAGCTTGCGAGTGGGAGGACGCATCGAGGTCGTCACGCCGATCAAGTCGGCGCATCCCCAGTTCGATCACGCGCAGGCGCTTACACGAGCCGGATTCCAGCCCGTGCGACTGCTGGCCGAGAGCGGCACGCTGCGATTCATCGAAGGGCTGAAGCGCGGCTGAGCGCCGCGCTCACAAGGTCTGCGTCGACGCCGGATCCCGCCGCCGCGCCGCGACAAACAGCGCGCGCACCTGCCCGAACGTCAATTCATCGCCGTCCTGCAGCACCGTCGGCGTGCGCACCGGCACGTCGTTCACGCGCGTGCCATTCTTGCTGCCAAGATCGGTCACGCTCGCCACGAACCCCACGACCGTGATTGCCGCGTGCCGTCGCGACACGCTCGCGTCGTTGATGTACACGGTGCACTCGGGGTCCCGGCCGATGTCGTTCTGGCCGGCGTCGAGCGCGATTCGCCGCGTGTCGATCCGCAACACCGCTCGCGTCACGGTCGGCACTGCCTCCTGGCGCGGGCGGACGTCCTCGACATCGGCCGCAAAGCTGTAGCCGATGCCGTGATGCGTCTTGATCACCTTGGCCGCCTCGCTGCGATCGCCCAAGGCATCGCGCACTTCTGCAACCAGGACCGGGAGGTTGCCTTCGACGACGAACGTGTCAGGCCAGAGGGCCTGCATCAGCTCCGCCTTGCTCACCACGCGCGGGCGCTGCTCGATCAGGAGCTTGAGAAGGTCGAACGCCTTGGGCGAAAGATGGACCGCCTCTCCGCGGCGCACAAACTCGCGGCTCGCCGTGTCCAGCTGGCAATTTCCGAAGGAAAACCGCATTCCGAAGGCATTTTAGCGAAATCCTAGAAGTGCCCAAGGACTGCCGCCTGCCCGTTTGGGTAATGTCGCGGCATGGACATGTTGACTCGGAGGGAGAGACAAATCGCAGAGGCCGTCGCACGCGGCCTCCGGAACCGGCAAATCGCCAGCGAGTTCGGCATCAGCCCGGAAACGGTCAAGCGCCACCTCGCGACGATCTACGAGAAGCTCGCCGTCAGCGGCCGGGTGTTCCTGGCTCTGCACGTGCTGCAATCGCGTCCGCCGCAAGGGCCGCACGCCGCGATGTCATAGGTGCGTCGTCGTGGGGGGATCGTTTCCCGCCTCGACGATGTACCACCCCTTGACGTTGCCGAATTCGACTTCGTCGCCGTCGTTCAGCGCGACGGGCGCGTTCACCTGCGTGCCCATCACGGCCGAGCCGTTCTTGCTGGCGAGATCTTCGAGCGTCGCTCGGTCGCCTTCGATCGTGATGCGGGCGTGGTTGCGCGACACGCTCGCATCGTTCAGGCAGACCGTCGAGATGGGGTCGCGCCCGACCGTGTTGATGCCGTCGAAGAGGACGTAGCGCTTGTGGCCGATGCGCAATGATCGAACCATGGCGACCTACTTGAGCTTCTCGAACTTCCTGACGATGTGCCCGCCCGGCGCGCCGGCGAGCGTCGTGCCGGGCACCGTCTCACCGACGTAGATGTTTCCCGCCGCATCGACGGCGACGCCCTCGGCGACCGCGTCGTCGAGCTTGTATTTCACCGATCCATCTTTCGCGCTGCCGATGAACACGCCCTTCTTCACGTTGTAATCTACGACGTAGAGCGAGTCGTCCGGCGTGATGTACATGCCGCTCGGCGTGCCGAACTGCGTCCATTGATCGAGGTAGGTGCCGTCCTGGTCGAAGATCTGGATCCGGTTGTTCGAGCGGTCCCCGACAAGCACGCGCCCGCGTGAGTCGATCACAAGCGTATGCGGCAGGTTGAACTCGCCAGGGCCATCGCCTTTCCTGCCCCACGCCTTGATGAACTTGCCGGTCTTGTCGAATTTGACGATGCGTGAATTGACGTGACCGTCGGCGACGAAGATGTCGCCGTTGGCAGCGACGGCAACGTCGCACGGTCCGGCGAACGTATCGGGGCCTTCACCGCGCACGCCTTTCGTGCCCAGAGTCAAAAGCAGCGTGCCGTCGGGTCCGTACTTGAACACCTGCTGGCCGATGCCGTTGCGCGCCTGCCCGTCGGTGATCCACAGATTGCCGAAGCGGTCGACGCGAATGCCGTGAGGCCAGGCGAACATCTTCTCGCCCCACATCTTCAGGACTTTTCCGTCGCGATCGAGTTCCACCACCGGAGGTTCCGAGCGATGGAACGCGTAGATCTTCCCGCTCGCGTCGATGGCCATGCCGGGCACTTCACCCCACGTCGCGCCGTTCGGCAGCGCTCCCCAGTTCGGAACGAGCCGGTACGGCGCTGAGGCGGCGGCCTGGGCGTTGACGACATCAGCGTCGTGGGAGGGGCCGCCCGCCGAGTACGCGAGCAGGATCACCACCGCCGCGGTGAGCTTTCTCATGGGCTGCATCATAGTTTGGACGGACCGTCCTTAAACCACCACAGATCCTTGGGGCCAATGGACGAAAGATCCTGCAAATCCGGCCGAAAAACTGGATCATGGCCGGAATAGGTGTCCGCACGGCAACGGCAAGGAAATTGCGATAACCGGAGCAGAACACCCATGCTCGCGAAGGTTCCGCCCAACGTGTACACGGCGAGCGACATCGCGCTGGCGGCCGGGGTTGCCGAATCCCGCGTCCGGCAGCTGCTGGCGCGCGGCGAGATTCGCGCGATCGCGGACCCGGCGGGAACACCGGTCGGCGAATTCGTTTCACACGACGAAGCAGTGCGCGCCGTCCGCGCATTGAGAAGCGGATCGACCGTCGGCCTGCCCGGCTCGCTCGGACTCGGGCGCGAGCTGTTCGCGCAGGCCGTGCGGACCGAACGATCGACGGCGTTGCCGCTGCTGCTGTCGACGAGCCTGCATGGTGCAGCGATTGCGGCGATCCTGTTCGTGGCGAGCCTTGGCTTTGCGGTCGCCGATGAACGCACCGACTCGATCCCGAATCCCGAGCCGATCCGCATGGTGTTTCTCGCCGTGCCCGGACCCGGTGGCGGCGGCGGGGGTGGCGGATTGAAGATGAAGGCGCCGCCACCACGAGCGGAGCGCAAAGGATTCGAGAAGATCAGCAGTCCGTTGCCGGCGCGCAAGTTGCCGCCGCCAATGCAACCGGCGCCGAAACCGCCTGAGCCACCGAAGCCGATCGAGGCAAAGCAGCTGCCGCCGGTGATGGCGCCGATTCCCACCAAGCGAGCCGAGCCTGAGGATCGTGACGGCGCACTCGCCAAAGCGACGGAGACGAAGCCAAGCCAGGGTTCCGGCACGGGTGGCGGTGCGGGCAGCGGCCGGGGCACGGGACTCGGACCCGGCGACGGCAGCGGCGTCGGTGACGGATCCGGGGGCGGCGTGGGCGGCGGACCGTTCCGTCCTGGCAGCGGGGTCGAGCCGCCGCGGCTGCTGCGTGAAGTGAAGGCGACCTACACGGACGAGGCTCGCCGCGCGAATGTCGAAGGTGAAGTTGAACTCGAGATCGTCGTGAGACGCGATGGGAGCGTTGGCGACGTGAAAGTGCTGCGCGGCCTGCGCAACGGCTTGAGCGAACAGGCGATCGCCGCCGTGCGCCAGTGGCGGTTCACGCCCGGCCGCATGAAGGGCACCCCCGTCGACGTCGTCGTCGAAGTGGGCGTCGAGTTCAAGCTGCGGTAGCGGTGGGGTGAATTATGGACATGCTCCTGCTGGGCATCACAATCGTGTCGTTGATCGTCGCTTTCGTAATGAGCGTGGCGACGTGGCGGCTGACGCGCGAGGAAAAGCGCCGCTCGGCCGCGAGGGTCGCGGCTCTGTCTGCTGCCGCCGACGACGCGGCTCCGATTATTGCCGCGAGCGCGAAGCCTGCGATCAAAGCTCCGTGGTCGCCGCCGCCGTCGTCGAGTTCGGAACCCGTGCCGACGCACGCGACCGGTTTTCTTGGTGCGACGGACACGCCGCATGAGGGGGGCAGCCGCCAGCGGTCACTCGCTTTCGCAGCGGTGGTGCTGTTTCTCGTGCTCTCGGGGGGACTGGCGTGGAAGATGTCGGCGCCGCGCGGCACGACGGCGCAGGCGCTCGGCCCGAACGCGCCGCTCGAACTCGTGTCGTTGACGCATGAGCGTCATGACAACAAGCTCGCGGTCTCCGGGCTGGTGCGCAATCCGATCAACGGCAAGCCGATCGATCGGCTGTCGGCGGTGGTGTTCCTGTTCGATCGCGCCGGGACGTTCGTGACGAGCTCGCGCGCGACGGTCGATTTCCTGAAGCTCGGCGCCGGCGATGAATCACCGTTCGTGGTGTCGCTCGATGCGCCGGACACCGTGAGCCGCTATCGCGTGAGTTTCCGGACCGACGAAGGCCTCGTGCCGCATGTCGATCGTCGCAGCGCCGCGCCGGCGCCCGCGGTCGGCGAGCAACCGGTCAACGTGACGTTGAAATGAGGACGAGTATGCGCAAGTGGCTCGAGGCATGGGGCGTGCAACCGCCCACGTTCACTCTCGCGGCGGCTCTCCTTGCGTTTGCCGGCACGAGCCTGGTCGCCCAGGATCAGGGCGGCTTCAAGTTCAAGAGCGGCGTCGAGTTGATCAACGTCACTGCAACGGTGACCGATCGCTCGGGCCGCTTCTACAGCCGGCTGCGCAAAGAAGACTTCATCGTCTACGAAGACAACAAGCCGGTGGAAGTCACGCACTTCAGCGCTGACCGTACGCCGGTCAGCGTCGGCTTCGCCGTCGACACGAGCGGCAGCATGGCCGGCGAGAAATGGTCGGCGGCCGTGAGCTCGATCGATCGCTTCTTCAGCATGATGAGCGATCAAGACGATGAGTTCTTCCTGTATCGATTCAGCGCGAGTCCCGACCTCGTTGCGGACTGGTCGCGCGATCGCGATCGGCTGGCCAGTTCCATCAGCCGCGTGCATCCGAACGGCGGCACGGCGATGTACGACGCGGTCGCCGAGGCCGTGCCGATGGCGCAAAGCGGCCAGAACCGCAAGAAGGCCGTCGTCATCATTTCTGATGGCAACGACACGAGCAGCCGTCTTGGTGTCGGCGAAGTGAAACAGGTCGTGCAGCGCAGCGAGGTGCTGGTCTACGCCGTCGGCATCGACGGGCAAAGTGAGCCGACCTTCCAACGGCCGATGCCGCCGGTCAATCAGCCGCCTCGCTTGCCGATTCCAATTCCGTTCCCGGGCGGGCGGCGCGGTGGCGGCGGCGGATTCCCAGGCATGCCGCCGATCGGCGGCGGTGGTGGTGGTGGTTACCCCGGCAGCGGTGGCGGTGGGCGCGGCACGTACTCGCGTGGCGGCGGCCCCGACGATCGCGTCAACGTGATGGCGCTGCGTGAAATCACCGACGACAGCGGCGGACGCACGGAGATCGTGCGCGATTATCGCGACCTCGATCCGGCCATCGGCAGCATCGCCGATGAATTGACGCAGCAGTACTACCTCGGCTACCCGAGCCCCGGCTACAAGGACGGCCGCTGGCACACGATCAGAGTCGAATTGCGCGATCCGAATCTGCGCGTGCGCGCGCGGAAGGGCTACATCGCCACGCCGTAGAGTGCGGTCGTTCTACAAACGAGGACAGACCGGGCTGGTACGACTCTCGCAATAACGAACAGTGTCAGAGCCTTTGGAGGTTTGCCATGAAGACACTGTTCGCTACTCTGTTCATTTCGCTGATGGCGTTGTCGTCGCCGGCGTTCGCCGCCACCTTGGCTGGATCTCCGGTGGCCGAGCAGACACCCGAACGCAAGGATCTTCAGGTGTTTAACGACGTCGCCGATCAAGTCAACCGCTACACGCAGCTGACGATCTTCGACAGCATCTCCGCCTCCGTGGACAACGGGCACGTCGTACTCAGCGGCTGGGTCACGATGCCGTACAAGAAGAACGATCTCGAGCGTCGTGTGCAAAAGGTAGAGGGCGTGACGGCGATCGACAACAAGATCGGCGTGCTGCCGGTCTCGCAGTTCGATGATGAGCTGCGGTTCCGCATCGCGCGGGCGATTTACAGCCACTCGCTGTTCTGGAATTACGCGGCGATGGCCAACCCGCCGATCCGCATCGTCGTCAACGGCGGCCGCGTGTCGCTCGAAGGCGTCGTGCAGAGCAACGTCGAGCGCCAGCTGGCGCGATCGCTCGCGTCGGGTTTCGGGGCGTTCGAGATCAAGAACGAGCTGAAGACCGACGCGGAGGTGCGGGAGTTGATGGAGCGGAAGTCGAACTGAGCGCCGGGCGCTCAGGCAGGCTTGCGCGTCTTGACGAACCAGATAAAGCCGATGAAGGTCATCACGACCAGCACGGCCATGGCGCCGAACAGGGCGAGGGTGCGAAACAGGATCGACTGCGTTTCCATCCTCGCCACCGCCTCGACCGGCGCGCCCTTGCGGCGGTCGGTGAGCGACTGCTCCCACACGATAATGTTGCCGCGCTCGATGGTCTTTGACGGCGAGTTGTGAAACGTCACCTTGCTTGGCAGGTGCAGGCGGAGCGCGACGAGCTCGCTGCCATCCCACCCCGCGTTCCCTGGATCGCCACCGGCGGCTGCGCCGATGGTCTGCGCGTATTCGTATTCCCGATCGTGTTGCTGGTAACGATAGCTGGACCAGGCGAACGGCCTGGCGTCCGACAGCTTGCGAATATCCGGCACGCTCAAGCGCAGGTGCACGTAGCGGCGTCCTTCGCGTCGTGACAACGTGACGCTCGACACATGTGCCGCCGGTGATTCGTACCAATCGCGCACGGCGAGGCGATCGAGTCTGGCGCGCGCATCGAGGGGCAGCGTGGCGCCGCGCAGCGCGACGAGCGCCGGCACCGACGCGTTGACGTAGACGGTCGCGGACCCGTCGAGCGCCAGAAAGATTTCTTCTTCGTACTCGTATTTTCTGGCGATGACGTTGCCGCACGCGACCGACGCGAGCACGGCGGTCAGCGCCAGCGCAAAGGCAAGACGCACTCTGCACTAATATAGAACGAATGTTGTTCCTGATCGATGGCAGCAACCAGATGTATCGCGCTTACCACGCGATCCGGGGGCTGACCCGATCGGACGGCAAGTCGACAAACGCCACCTACGGCTTCATCACGATGCTCCGCAAGCTGCTGGCGGACCATCAACCGCAATACATCGCCGCCTCGTTCGACCTTCGCGGCCAGACCTTCCGGTCGCAGATGTCCGCCGATTACAAGGCGAATCGCGCGCCGATGCCGGGCGACCTCGCCGAGCAGGTGCCCTGGGTCCACGAGGCGTGCGAGGCGCTCGGCGTACCAATCTTCACCGCCGAAGGCTACGAGGCAGACGATGTGATCGGCACGCTGGCGACCAAGGCGGCCGCCCACGGCATGCCGGTGGCAATCGTCACCGGCGACAAGGACTTCTTCCAGCTCGTTCACGACGGCATCCGCGTCTACAACCCCAAGGATGAGGGCACCTGGTACGACGCGGCGGGCGTGAAGGAACGATGGGGCGTCGAGCCGTCGCAGGTGTGTGACGTGCTGGCGCTGATGGGTGACTCGATCGACAACGTGAAGGGCGTGCCCGGGATCGGCGAAAAGGGCGCGACCGAGTTGATCAACACCTACGGTTCGCTCGAGTCGTTGCTGGCGCATGCCGCGGAGATCAAGCAGAAGCGATATCGCGAAGGGCTGATTGCCTACGCCGACCAGGCGCGGCAAAGCCGGCAGCTCGTCACGATTCACACCGACCTCGATATCCCGTTCGCATTCGACACGTTCAAGTTCAAGGGCGCCGATCGCGACCGCTGTTACGCGCTGTTCTCAAAGCTGGAATTCAGGACGCTCGTCCCCGAGTACGCGCCAAGCGCAGCGTCTGTGACGAAAGACTATGCGCTCATCGAATCGCCTGACGAGTTGAAGGCCCTCGCGGAGGAACTGAAGACGGCGGGCCGCTTCAGCATGAAGGTGATCACGGACGGCACAGCGCCCGTTCGCGCGACGCTGGTCGGCATCGCGATCACGACCGCGGGTGCGAAGGCGCGATACGTGCCGCTCGGCCACGAGGGCTTCGGCAGCGGCGTCTCGATCTCCAAGGTCGACGCGCTCAAGATCCTCGCGCCCGTGCTGACCGATCCAGCCATCGAGAAGATCGGTCACGACCTGAAGGCCGACCTGATCGTGCTCGGCCGCCACGGTGTCGACGTCGTCAATCCAAAGGGATTCGACACGATGATTGCGAGCTACCTGATCGACGCGAACCGCTCGAGCCAGGCGCTCGAACCGATCGCGCTCGAGCAGCTGGGCTACAAGGCGCTGACCGACGACGACGTGCGCGGCAAGGGCGCGAAGGCGATGCCGTTTGCGCAGGTGCCGGTCGACAGCGTCCTCGACTACGCGTGCGAGCGTGCCGACCTCGCGTTCCAACTCTCCGAGAAGCTGCGGCCGGTGCTGATCAAGGACGAACTCGAATCCGTGTATCGCGATCTCGAGTTGCCGCTCGTGCCGATCCTGGCCGCCATCGAGCGCACGGGCGTGCGCGTCGACGTCACTTCGCTGGCTTCGCAGTCGGTGGTGCTCGACCGCGAGCTCACCGACCTCAGCCGCCGGATCTACGATCTTGCCGGCGGCGAGTTCAACATCGGATCGCCGAAACAGCTTGCCGACATCCTGTTCGAGAAGATGCAGCTGCCGGTGTTGAAGCGCACCGGCACGTCGCGGGCGCCGTCGACGGCCGTGGAAGTGCTCGAGGAGCTGGCGCTCCAACACGAGGTCTGCCGGTTCATTCTCGACTGGCGCGGCCTTTCGAAGCTCAAGGGCACCTACATTGACGCGCTGCCGACGCTCG
>CAZBYY010000076.1:0-13229 GCA_964495855.1 uncultured Acidobacterium sp.
CATCTGGAAGTCGCCATTAATGCCGGAGATGCGGCGGCGGCGCTCGGCCTCAGCCGCGGCGCGCCCGCCACCATACGCATCGTGCGATAATCGTCCGGTCCAATCGCCAATCAAGGAATCGACAATCCTCAATGGAATCCGACCTCTCCCTCGAGTTCTTACGCGTCACTGAACAAGCCGCCATTGCCTGCGCGCACACGATGGGCCAGGGCGACCGCCATGGCTCGGACCAGGTCGCCGTTGAAGCGATGCGGCGCGAGATGGACACGGTGCCGATCGACGGCACGATCGTCATCGGCGAAGGCGAACGCGACGAGGCGCCGATGCTGTTCATCGGCGAGAAGGTCGGCCTGGCGCAGAAGGACAATTCCAACCGGCGCAAGTGGGACGAGGTCGACATCGCCGTCGACCCGCTCGAGGGCACCAACTTGTGCGCGACCGGCGCGCCCAACGCGATCGCGGTGCTTGCGGCGTCCGAGAAGGGCGGCCTCCTGAACGCGCCCGACATGTACATGGAGAAGCTCGTCGTCGGTCCGACGTCGAAGCATCTGGTCGACCTCGATGCGCCGGTGCGCGAGAACCTGCGCGCGATTGCGCGGAGCCTGGGCCGTCAGATCGACGAGCTCACCATCGTCGTGCTCGATCGCCCGCGACACGAGAAGTTGATTCGCGAGATCCGCGAGACCGGCGCGCGCATCCGGCTGATCGGCGATGGCGACCTGTCCGCCGGCATTTCCGCGGCTGTGTCGGGCACCGGCGTGCACGCGCTCATGGGTACGGGCGGCGCGCCCGAGGGCGTGATCACCGCGGCGGCCATGCGCTGCCTGAACGGCGAAATCTTCGCGCGCCTCGTTGTCGCCAAGCCGGGTGATGAAGAGCGCGCGCAGGCGATGGGCATCAAGGACATCAAGAAGATCTACAAGTCCGAGGACCTCGCCTGCGGCAAGGACATCGTGTTTGCGGCCACGGGGGTGACGGACGGCTCGATGCTGAAGGGCGTGCAGTTCTTCGGTGCCGGCATCCGCACCAGTTCGATCGTGATGCAGACCAATCCCCACCGCGTGCGTTTCGTCGACAGCATCCAGGTCTACCCTGGGCCGTCGGTGAAGATCCGCTTCTAGCCTTGCGACCGAAGCCTGAGGCCTGAGGCCTGCTTTGGACGACCGTCAGTCTCGCCGTAACGTGCTGGCAGCCGCGGCTGCCGGCATGATCGGCTTCACCGGCTTCACGCTGGTGATGCCGTTTTTGCCGCTCTACATCGCCGAGCTCGGCACCACCGACGTCAAGGAAATCGCCATGTGGACGGGCCTGACGCTGGGGGCCACGCCCACCGTTACCGCCATCAGCGCGCCGCTGTGGGGGCGCGTTGGCGATCGCTACGGCAGCAAAGTGCTGGTCATCCGCTCCTTGATTGCGTTCATTCTCACCAAGGCGGCGATGGGATTTGTGACGGCGCCGTGGCAACTGTTCGCCCTGCGTGCGCTGCTCGGCCTGTTTGCCGGCTACGGCGCGTTGACGATCTCCATGGCGGCGGAGTCGGCACCGCGCGACCGCATGGCGTACGCGATTGGCATGGTGCAGACGGGTCATCGGCTCGGCCCCGCGGTCGGTCCCGTGATCGGCGGCCTGCTCGCGCCGATTGTCGGCCTGCGGCGATCGTTCCTGTTCGCATCCGGCTTCTACCTACTCGCGCTCCTGGCGATCGTGTTCTTTTACAAGGAGCCTCGGGACGTCAAGGCGCCGCGCCAGATGCGGGGCGGGCGTGACGTGCTGCGCCACCTGGTCCGCTTGCCCGGATTCGTACTGGCCTTGCTGGTGATCTTCGGCTTGCAGACCGTCGATCGGAGCTTCGGTCCCGTGCTGCCGCTGTATGTCGCACAGGTCGGTGTCCCGGTGCCGCGGATTCCGATCATCACGGGCGTGCTGTTCTCGCTCGGCGCGATTGCCGCGGCGGTGGGTCACCATCTCGCAGGCCGTTTGATGCAGACGCATGCCGCCCGCACGATCATCGTGCTCGGTGCGCTGCTCGCCGCGGGTGCGGTGACGGCAATCATCGTTGCGCCATCACTCTGGTTTGTCGGTGCCGCCATGCTGTTCTTCGGCATCGCGGTCGGCGTGTCGACGACGACGATTTATGCGACGGCGGGATCGGCCCTGCCGCACGACGCACACGCCACGGGATTCGGCGTGATGACGACTGCGTCGCTGATGGGGCTGGCGATCAGTCCCGTTATCGCCGGGTTCATTGGCGGGAACGGATTGCGGCTGGTCTTTGTCGGGGATGTGATCGTGCTGTTGACCGTTGCCTTGTTGGTGTTCCGCAGCCTGCGCGCGTCCCCATCGGCCTAGGCGTGTGCCATCAAATTGTCATCAGCAGGGGCACGAAATCTGGCGCTTTCGAACCAACGGTGCTGGCCGTTTTAATGTGACGCGCTAATCTTCTGGCGTGGTTTTCTTCTACGAGCGGGACGCCGTCGAGTTACAGGTCGAAGCGAAGCTGGATCCCGCGACTCGCGTTTACACCATCACCAAGCGCTTACCGGACGGGACAACGGAGTTCGAGCAGGTCATAGGCGAAGAGCCCTGTCGAAAGCATCTTGAGGGCATCGCGGTGGGACTCGAGACGGCTGGCTGGCGACGCTCCGGTCCGCCAAAATTGTTGCTCTAGGCTCAGAACAACCGAAACGCCACCGCCGCGATCATGGTGGGTATCGCGGCCGCGGCGAGCAGCCCGATCGGACTCACCGAGTCATCGAAAAACCTTGCGAGCAGCGCGCGCCCTGCCGGATTCGGCGCGTTGGCGATCACCGTCAGCCCTCCGCCTGTGACCGCGCCTTCAACCACCGCCGCCTTCAGCGAATCACCGAGGTCGGGCACGAGCGTCGCCAGGTAGGTAATCAACGCGTTGTCGTTGAACGCCGTCAGGACCGTGGCGGCCCAGAACAGCCCGCCTTCGCTGAGCCGCGACAACAGCGGTGAAATCCACCACCCCTGCAAGCCGCCGTGGATCACGAGTCCGGCCAGGAAGAATCCGACGAGCAGCGGCGTTCGGATATCCAGGCGTGATTGATACGCCGCGGTTGCGCGCGCGAAGCCGATGAAGAAGAGAAAGCCGCCAAGAAACAGGGCCGGGTAGTGGGCATTCACAATCGTCCAGAGGATGAACGCAATGTGGACGATCGTGATCCACGCCGGGACCGGCAGCAGCTTCTGCTTTGGAGGGGCATCCTCATCCGCGACGTCACGGTCGGGCACGGCGCGCTTCTTACCCAACTTCGCGAATTCGTGACGGAACGCTGCGTAGTAGAGCAGCGTCGACGCCACGATCGCCACGACGGCGCGCCACCCGAAGTGCCCCAGCATGAATGCGGTGTCCCAGTTCCACGCGCGCGCCACCATCAGCACCGGCGGAGCCGCGAAATGTGTCAGCGTGCCGCCGATGGACACGTTCACGAACAGCAGTCCCAGCGTCGCGTAGCGCAGGCGTCGCGATGGCGACAGGTCGAAGAACTGACGGGCGAGCAGCAGCGCCGCGATCGTCATCGCGGCGGGTTCGGTGATGAAGGATCCGAGCAGCGGCGCGACGACCAGGATCGCCAGCCACCACGCGGCCGGCGTGGCGCCACCAATGCGAGCGATGGCGCGCAGGACGGACTCGGCCAGCAGCACGACGGGGCGCGTCGAGGCGAGCGCCATGATCACCACCACGAACAACGGCTCCGTGTAATTGACGACGTCATTGACGTAGTGGGTTGCCGCCGCCCAGCCCTGCATGACCACGATCATGATCATCAGCGGGATCACCCAGAGGCCGAACACGACCTCGACTTCACCGAAGAAGTGCAGCAGCTCCGCCGTTACGCTGGGCCGGCGTGGCAGCCCTCGCGCCACGAGCGCCGCGTCGTGTCGCGCCTGCAGACGGTGCGACAGACGGGTGAACGAGCCGGCGATGAACGTGTGAAGGACGGCGAGGCCGAAGATCACCGAGGCGGCAACCAGGAGAGGATGCGGGAACGCCGGCGTCGCCTCATGCATGGATGCAGCGATTATAGGCGGTGAACGTCGGTGCTAGAATCGAACTGTCCATGAGCACTCGTCGTCCCGCCAACGCTCACCTTGCGGCGGGTAAGCCCGTGCTGATGGAGCGTGCCGCGCTGGTCGGGCTCGTCACCGGTGGCGCGCGACGGATTGACGCCGAACACTCCCTCGAAGAACTCGCTGGACTTGCAGAGGCTGCCGGTGCGCGCGTCGTGCTTCGCGTGCTGCAAGATCGTCCAAAGCCCGATCCGGCGACGTTCCTCGGCAGCGGCAAGGTCGATGTGCTCGGGCAGGCGGCCGCCGAAGCAGACGTCGACCTCGTCATTTTCGACAACGAACTGTCCCCAGCCCAGCTGCGCGAGCTTGGGAAGCGGCTCGGCCGGAAAGTCGTCGACCGCACCCAGCTGATTCTCGACATCTTCGCGCGCCGTGCGCGGACGCGGGAAGGGAAGCTGCAGGTCGAACTGGCGCAATTGAAGTACTTGTTGCCACGGCTGGTCGGCGCCGGCGCGGAGATGTCGAGACTGGGTGGCGGCATCGGCACGCGCGGCCCGGGTGAAACCAAACTTGAATCTGATCGCCGACGCATTCGCGTGCGCATGAAGACGCTGCAGGACGAGATCGATGTCGTGCGCCGCCGCCGGTCCCAACTGCGAGAACGGCGGCACAAAGTCGATGTGCCGACGGTTGCCCTGGTCGGCTACACCAACGCGGGCAAGACGACGTTGTTCAACCGCCTGACACGCGCTGACGCGGAGGCGTCCAACGCGTTGTTCGTCACGCTCGATCCGCTGGTGCGCCGCGTGGATTTGCCCGACCGGCGCGAGTTGCTGCTGAGCGACACGGTCGGGTTCATCGATCGGCTACCGCACACGCTGGTTGCCGCGTTTCGGGCCACGCTCGAGGAGACCGCCGAGGCGGATCTCGTGCTGCATGTGATCGATGCCTCCAATTCCGAGCGTGAGCGACACGTCGCGGCCGTGACGCGCGTGCTCGAGGAAGTCGGCGCGATCGAAGTGCCGCGCGTGGAGGTCTACAACAAGAGCGACGTGCTCTCGGCCGACGAGCGCCGCCGCATCCGCGACGCCGATCCGTCGGCACACCTGATTTCTGCGCACACCGGCGCCGGCATTCAGGAGTTGCTCGATGGCGTCGCGGCGAAGTTGTCGCTCGACCAGGAGCGCATCGTGATCGATCTCGATCTCGGCGATCCGGTCCAGGCCGAACGATTGGCATGGCTGTATCGCCACGCGACCGTGTACAGTCACGCGACGATGGGGGATCGCGCCACGATCGAGGCCGACGTGCCCAAACGGTCGTTGCCGTTGATTGGCCTTGGAGCCCGTGCTAGAAAGACGTCGCGACGTGCATAAGCGAATCCATCTGACGTGTCGAGCCGCTGCGGTGCTGGCGTGCGTCGCGATCGTCGCGGGGGCGTGCTCAACGAAGACCCCGCCCGCCGTCGCCGGCGCGCCGAAGCACCCTGACTTCGTGTTCCCGGCTGCGCGCGAAGGCACGCCGAACAACCAGGTCGCACGCCTCGATCGAGGGTGGCAATACCTGCAGACCGACGACCTCCGCGGCGCAGAGCGCGAGTTCATGGCGGCGATCAAGCAGCAACCGCAGTTCTATCCGGCAGAAGCCGCGCTGGCCTACGTGGAGTTGGCACGCGGCAACGAGAAGGCTGCCGAGGCGCGGTTCGATCGCGCATTGCAGGCGAATGCGGCCTACGTGCCGGCACTGGTCGGCCGCGGCCAGGCCCTATTGGCGCTCGATCGCAACGCGGATGCCCTCGCGAGCTTTGAGGCCGCGCTCGCGAAAGATCCGTCGCTCACTGATCTGCGCAGCCGTATTGACGTGCTCCGCGTGCGGGCCGCGCAGGAGATGATCACCCGCGCGAAGTCCGCCGCCGACGCGCGACGCTTCGACGAGGCGATCGCGCTGTACCGGCAGGCAATCGCCGCGTCACCTGATTCCGGATTCCTTTATCGCGATCTCGCATCCGTCGAGCAGAAAGCCGGCCGCCAGGACGAGGCGCTGGAGCACTATCGCAAGGCCGTTGAGCTCGACGCGTCCGATGCGTCGTCGCTGGCGGCCGTGGCCGGCATCCTTGACGCGCAGGGCGATGCCGTTGGCGCGCTCTCGACCTACGAGCGTGCGCGCGCGATCGATCCGGCGTCGGTTCCCGAAGGCGTGATGACGCGGTTGCGCGCCTCGGCGGCGCTGGCGAAGCTGCCGGCCGAGTATCGCGCGATTCCGCAGCGGACCTCGGTGACACGCGCCGATATCGCGGCCCTGATCGGCGTGCGGCTCACATCGCTGATCGAACGAGCCAAGCCGCGGCAGGTGATCATCACCGACGTGCGCGGCAACTGGGCGCAGTCGTGGATTCAAGCGGTGGTGCGCGCCGGCGTGATGGACACGCTGCCCAACTACAACTTCGAGCCGTCCCGGCAGGTCCGCCGTGGAGACCTGGCGCTCACGGTGTCGCGCGTGCTGTCGCTCATCGCTGCGCTGAAGCCGGAGGTGGGGAAGAAGTGGCAGGGCGCCCGCGTGAGCCTGAACGACGTGGCCGCCGAACACTTGAGCTACCCGGCGGTCTCGATCGCCGTTGCGTCCGGTGTGATGCCGATGGCGGGCGGCAACTTCGAATTGCTTCGGGCCGTGACCGGCGCAGAAGCCGTTGATGTAGTCGGGCGCCTGGAAGCGATCGCCCGCCAATGAACGAGGTGTTCACGCTCGCCAATCAGCTCACGCTGCTGCGGATGCTGCTGATTCCTGCGTTCGTGATCCTGACGCTTTACGGTGAGTTCGGGTGGGCGCTGGCGACGTTCATGATCGCCGGGCTGACCGACTTGCTCGACGGCCTTGCGGCTCGAGCGGCCGGGCAAAAGAGCACGCTCGGCGCGTGGCTCGATCCTGCGGCAGACAAGTTGTTGCTGGTCACCACGTTCGTTGTGCTCACGTTGCCCGACATCGGACTCGTCAATCGCATCCCGTTGTGGCTGACGGTCCTCGTGATCAGTCGTGACGTCGGCATCGTGTTGACCGTCGCGATCGTCAACCTCGCCATCGGTCCCCGCACTTTTACGCCGTCTCCTCTCGGCAAGGCGGCGACTGCCGTGTTCATCGTCGCCTGCGTCGTCGTGATGCTGTTCAACTACCTGGGCTATCACTCACGCTGGGTGGATGCCGCGATCTGGGTGTCGCTGGTCATTACGCTCGCGTCAGGCGTGGACTACGTCTGGCGCATCGCCCGCATCGTCAACGCGCGCTCTCATTCGTAGCGGAGCGCTTCGACGGGATCGAGTGCGGATGCGCGACGTGCCGGAAGGTAGCCGGCCGCGACTCCGACCGCGAGCGACATACCCAAACCGGATAGCACCGCCCAGAGGGGCGGAGCCACGGGGAAGCCTGGCGCGACGAAGGCGGCGAGGGCACCGATGCCCGCCGCCGTGATCACGCCGATTGCGCCGCCGAGACCGCTCAAGAGTGCGGCTTCCAACAGGAACTGCCGGCGCACGTCGGTGCGGCGGGCGCCGATTGCCAGCCGCACGCCGATCTCGCGCGTGCGCTCCGTCACGCTGATGATCATCACGTTGGCGATGCCGATGCCGCCAATCGCGAGGCTCACCATCGCGAGCGCAACGGTCGCGAGGAAGATCTGCGCGCCGATGCGATCGAACTGCTCGATGATCTGATCGGCGGAATTCATGGCGAAATTGTCGTCGGCGCCGGTGGGCACGCGCCGAATCAGGCGGAGGACCGCGCGCGCCTCTTCGCGGGCCTGCTCACGCATGCCCGGATACGCGCGGATATAGAGCACGAGGTTGCGGGCATCCGGAAATTTCCGGCGCGCGGTGGTCACCGGTATCGCGATGACGCTGTCATTGCGGTTTTCACCGAAGAACGTGCCCTTGCGCGGCTCGAGCTCGCCGACGATGGCGTAGCGGTCGCCGCCGAGCAGCAAGGATCGGCCGACCGATGAGTTCTGACCGAACAACGCGCGGGCAACGCTCGAGCCGATCACCGCTACCTGCGCATAGGCACGCGCTTCGCCGTCCGTGAATGGGCGTCCGGCACGATATTCAGCGCCGACCACATCGTGAAAATTGGCGGAGATGCCTTCGACGAGCACGGTGTCCGATTCATTGCCACCGGCTCTCGCCGTCAGCACGCGGGTGCCGGTGACGACCGGGACGATCAACTCGAGTCCCACGTCCCGAATCGATGGCCCCAATGCCTTCAACGGCTCGGCATATTCGGGCTTGAGCTGCGGCCGCGCGGCATCGAACTCCGTGGGCGCGGAATACGGCTCGCCGTTCAGGTGATAGGCAAAAATGTTGTCCGTCCCGAGCTCGCGGAAGAGCATCGCGACGCTGTTCCGCAGGCCGACGAGCGTGGAGGCGACCACGACGACCGTGACGATGCCGATGACGATGCCGATGACCGCGAGCGCGGAGCGGACGGGCTGCGCGCGCACGGATTCGAGCGCCAGGGTCACGGTCTCACGATCGGCGGACGGCAATTCGAAGCGCATCATCACTCCGCCCGGATTGCCGTAATGACGTCAAGCCGCGTCGCCCGCACCGCCGGCAGCCAGCCGGCAAGGATGCCGCTCGCGGCAGCCGCGGCCAATGCCAACACCAGCGTGGTCGGCGGGATCGACAACGGCACCGGCGCGACAGAACTCACCGCCGTGACCAGCGCCAGCACGACCACCGTGCCCGCGACGCCCCCAGCGAGCGCCAGCAGCGTCGACTCGGCAAGCACCTCGCCGACGATGTCGTTGCGGCGCGCGCCGAGAGCGCGGCGCAAACCGATCTCCCGCGTGCGCTGCGTGACCGACACGAGCACCGTGTTCGTGATCACCACGATCGCGGCCAGCAGCGCCATGATCGAAATCGGCCCGGCGGCCGCGCCGATGCGAGAGGAAAGGTTGGCGACGAAGCTCCGTGCCGCTTCAGGAGCGAGCACATCGAAGGTGTCGGCGGTGCCCGGCGCGAGCGACCGCGCTGCGCGCAGGGAGATGCGCGCGTGGTCTTCGGCGTCCGTGGATCCCACTCCCGGCGCGCCTTTCGCAAACACCTGCAGGCTGCGCGGCGCCCCGAAGGCGCGCTCGTAGGCGCGCATCGGAATCCACACGTACTTGTCGATCGATCCGGTGCCGCCGCTGCCGACGCGGCCTTGTACGCCGATGACCTGGAACCTGCGTCCGGCAATGCGAATCGCTCCGCCGACCGGGTTCTTGCCGTCGAACAACCCATCGACGATCTCGGCGCCGATGATCGCCACCTGGTTGCCTGCCGCGTCATCGGCCTCCGTGAAGAAGGTGCCGTCGACAACGTTCAGGTCGCGAATTTCCGTGATCGCCGCGGTAGTGCCGGTGATGGGCGCCGCCTCGACTTTCTTCGAACCGAGCGACACGTCCGCGCGCGTCTGTGCGTTTGGCGCGTAGATCGTGATGTCGTTGCCGTAGCGCGCGAGCCACTTCACCTCCACCCGCGACACCGGCGGGTTGCGGGCCAGCTGCGCTTGCAGCTGCTTGCGGGAGATGCGGCCAGCCGAAGCAACTTGCGCGATCAAGAAGGTATCCGACCCGAACGTGCGGGCGGTGGTGAGTTCCGCGTAGGAGCGGATGCCGTTCAGCGCAACACTGACGAGCAGCATCGTGGCGACGGCGACGGCGATGGCCAGCGCGCCAAGCGACGAGCGAAGCGGATTAGCCCGGACCGCGAATGCCCCCTGGGCGATGGCGCGAAACATGGACCTCAGGGACGCTTGGCGGCGCGTCGGACCGCAGTGCCGTCGGCCAGCGTTCGCAGCAACTGGATCGGGCCGGAGACGAGCTCGCTGCCTTCGGCGATGCCGTCGACCTCGATCGACAGACCGCCGATGATGCCCGTGGTGACCGGCTTGAACGTCGCACGGTCGCCGTCGATCACGAAGACGCCGCGCTTGCCGTCGCGTTCGACGATCGACTGCAACGGAACCGTGAGTACGTTCTTCTTTTCGGCGGCGACGATCTCGGTGTCGCAGGTGAGCCCGGGACGCAGTGCCGCGTCAGTGGCATCGAGCCTCACCTTGACGCGGAATTCGCGCGCCGCGGCCTGCGCGCCGATTTGCGGCAGCGCGCTGGCGCCGATTTCCACGACTTTGCCTGAAAAACGACGGCCCGGGACCGCCTCGAGCGACACCGTCGCGGGAAGGCCGACCGACAAGCGCATCACGTCGGCCTCGGCGACCTTCACTTCGGCGTTGATGCTGCTCAGATCAGAAATCGTCATCAGGATCGTGCCCGGCTGGTTTTGCACGCCGATCACCACCATCTCACCGACCTCGACATCCAGTCGCGTGACTACGCCGTCGATGGGAGCGGTGATCTCCGTCTTTGCCAATTGATCGGCGGCGCGCGCGCGTTCGGCGCGGCCTTGTGCGACGCGTCGTTCAGCGGCGGCCAGTGCTTGTTGTGACTTGTCGACGGCGGCAGCCGCCGAACGCGCCTGCGCGTCTGCCGCAGCCGCCGCGGCCTCGGATTTGTCGAACTCCGCGGCCGGCAGCAAGCCGGCCTCACGCAGCTGCTTCGCACGTGTCAGCGCGTTGGAGGCTTCCGCGGCGCGGGACCGCGCTTCTTCGAGGCCCGCTTGCGCGGTGCGCTGCTGCGTGGCGGCGGCGCGCGCGTCCGCTTCGAGGGCGGCCAGGGACGCCGACGCTGCGTCTGCGCCGGATGCGGCCTGAACCGCATCGATCCGCGCGAGGACCTGGCCTGCCCGCACGCGATCGCCTTCTTTGACGGAGAGCGCCACCAGCCGACCCATCATGGTGGCGCCGATGTCGGCGTAGCGGGCGGCGACGATTTCGCCCGAGGCCGTGACCATCGACTGGAGATCGGCGGTGCGCGCGACGCGCTCGGTCGAGACTTCGGTGGCGCGGTTCTGGCGGCGCGTGGCAAAGACCGCCGCCGTCAGGATCAGGATGACAACGACGGCACCGACGGTTTTACGTGACTTCATGCGTGAGGGCCTTCATGGAGGAGCGAGGTCAACTCGCGCTGACGGAAATCGAAGATGCGCGCCACGTCGCGATTGACCATCCACGAACTGAGGGCCGCCGCGCGGGGAAGGTACTCGACGGTGTCGACGACAAGTGTGCCGTCGGGATGTGGCTCGAATCGATGCTCGTGATGCCACCAATGATACGGCCCGGCGAGCTGCCGGTCGACGAAGCGGCGGCCCGGCTCCCACACGTCGATCCGCGTACGCCAGGGAATCGGCAGCCCGTGCAGCGCGATCTCGTAGTCGATCAGCGTCCCTTCGCGCATCGCGATCGGCAGCGGCGTGCGAATCTGGAAGCGGAGCCAGGGCGGCGTGAGCCGTTCGAGGTTGGAGGCATCGGCGAAGAACGCAAACGTGTCGTCGATACTGGTGGGGACGATGGTTTCGGCGCGCAGCGTCTGCAGGGGCGACGCGGGGCGAGGCCCCGCCGCGAGCATCCGGACGGCGGCATTAAAAATCGGATCAGCGAGCATGGGACACCAGGAGCCTTGCCAGGCCATTGAGTTCGGTAACGAGGCGCAGCGGGTCGCCGAGGTGTTCGCGGGCCTCGTGCGCCCGAGCGCCGCCAACCCAGAGTTCGGCGTGCTCCCGCACGCGGCCCAGACCCTTCCACTCCTCGGCCTCGACCACATTGGGCGTCGTCGCCGCGATCATCACCGTGCGCGAATCGGAGCGCAGCGTGGCATGCACGATGTCGGCAGCGGGAAGGTCGGGCCCGAGGTACAGCACGCGCCGGCCAACCGAGGCGGCGAGCACGGCTGCGCAGAGCAGGCCGAGTTCATGTCGCTCACCGGACAGCGTGGCCATGACGATGCCGTCGCGGCCGTCGTGGCGCGGCAGGGTTCTCAACACGCCGCCGAGCACGTGACGAATCACGGCTGACAGCAAGTGTTCATGCGACGGCCGGATCGTGCCGGCTTCCCAGCGCGCGCCGACGTCGCGGAGCAGCGGCAGCACGATCGTGAAGATCAACTCTGCCGGGGGCAGCAGCGCGGCGGAGCGTCCGAGCAACGCTTCAACGGTCGCGAGATCGTAGCGGCGCGCCGCGTCGAGCAGCGCTTCGTCCGGATGGGCAGCGACCGGCGGGGGCTCCGGCGACGTGGAATTGGACAGCAGTCGATGCAGGTCTGCGTCGCCCATCCCGGCGATCCGGCCGATTGCGTGGCCCTGGTCGACGAGCCTCGCGAGCGTGGCCAACCGATCAACCTGCGCCGCCGTGTAGACACGGCCGCGCGCACGCGGATCGCGGACCGGCGCGACGGCGCCGTAGCGGCGCTCCCAGGCGCGCAGCGTGTCGAGGCTGAGCCCGGTCAGGCGGGCGACGGCGCGAATCGGGTAGTGGACGGAACGGCCCATGCGTATTTGTCTATTCTACGTCATGGACAAACCATGGACAAGCCGGGCGCCGGCAGGCGCCCCCGGGGGGCCTACGAGCCGAGCACGCGGGCGCGGAAGTAGGCGATCGTGTCGGTCAGGCCCTGCTCGAGCGGCACTTTCGGCTCCCAGCCGAGCAGCGTCCTCGCCTGGGTGATATCAGGCTGTCGCACCTTGGGATCGTCCGTGGGCAACGGCTTGTAGACGATCCGGCTCTTCGAACCGGTCATCTCGATGATCGTGCGCGCGATCTGCTCGATCGTCATCTCGTGCGGGTTGCCGATGTTGATCGGTTCGTTCTCCTTCGACAGCATCAGCCGGATGATGCCGTCGACCAGATCGCTGATGTAGCAGAAGCTCCGCGTCTGGGTGCCGTCGCCGAACACCGTGACGTCCTCGTTGAGCAGCGCCTGCGAGATGAACGCGGGCACCGCGCGCCCGTCACGGATGCGCATGCGCGGTCCGTAGGTATTGAAGATGCGGACGATCTTGGTATCGACCTTGTGATAGCGGCGATAGGCGATCGTCATCGCCTCGGCGAACCGCTTGGCTTCGTCGTAGACGCCGCGCGGGCCGATCGGGTTGACGTTGCCCCAGTAGGTCTCCTTCTGCGGGTGCTCGAGCGGATCACCGTAGACCTCTGACGTCGACGCGATCACGAACGTGGCGCCTTTCGCCTTCGCCAGGCCCAGTGCCTTGTGCGTGCCGAGCGAGCCGACCTTCAGCGTCTGGATCGGCAGTTCGAGATAGTCGATCGGGCTC